>JAVXPO010000011.1:0-7407 GCA_036644695.1 Akkermansia sp.
GGAGCAAAGCGGAGTGTTGCATCAGGTTCCCACCTAAGCCCAAGAGGCGGGCTCACCGTCGAGTAAATTGAGAAAAAAGAGGGCGGTGAATTTGTTGGAGAAATAGAGGGTCGGTGAAAACGGTTCAGGCGGGAACCTGATGCATCGCCTTCGGCTTACGCAACACGTTCTCCTCCAGACCCGTTTGATGTTGGTCGGGGAATTTTTGATGAAATCACGACAAGTCGTGTATTTATTCAAACAGACTAGGGTATGATTCGTGAGCTAAGCCTGAGCTTAATTTGAGCACAGTATTGCTATCGGGAGCTTTGATTGCCATCTCTGCCATCTCTCGACAGGCTCTATAATTTAGATTACGGATGGCATATCTGATGACGGGGACGAGATGAACGCCTACAGACAATTCTCTGGCACCGAGCCCAATCAACAGAGGCAACAATAAAATATCACCTGCCATTTCGCCACAAATGGCAGTTGGCACGCCCTTATCTACCCCAGCTTTAACCGTCATATCAATCAAACGAATGACGCCAGGATGAGTGGGGCGAAACATATGTGCCACGTACGAATTAACGCGATCTACAGCAATTGCGTATTGTGTCAAATCATTGGTCCCTACGGAGAAAAAATCAACCTCTGATGCTAAAATATCTGCCATGATGGCTGCACTGGGCACCTCAATCATGATGCCAACTTTTAAGTCTTTACCATAAGGCACCCCTATTGCATCAAGCTCATTGCGACACTCCTGTAAAATACTTTTTGCCTGCAAGACCTCGGTCAAGCCCGATATCATGGGGAACATCACACCAGTTGGCCCATGTACACTGGCTCTCAAGATCGCCTTGAGTTGATCCTTAAACAAGTCTCTCCGACTCAAGGAGACGCGAATGCCTCGCCACCCGAGGAAAGGATTAGACTCAGCCCGATGAAGTGTCTCCGAGGGCAATTTATCGCCCCCCGCATCGAGCGTGCGAAAGACGACCTCATGAGGATAACACCCCTTGACGAGCTCAGAATAGCCTTTCGTTTGCGCATCTTCCCCTGGAATTACCTTATTGCTCCCCAAGAGGAAAAACTCGGTACGAAAGAGCCCAACGCCCTCGGCGCCAACATCCTTGATCCCTCCGAATTCATGAGGAAACTCGACATTGACCGCCAAACGGATATGATGTCCATCCAAGGTCTCTGTGGGTAAATCACGCATTGCCTCTAAGGCTCGATACGCTTTTTCCTTTTCCTTTTGCAATCGATGATACGACTCGACCGTTTCATCAGTGGGATTGAGGATTAAGACGCCAGTATATCCGTCGAGAATGGCCTTTTGTAAGCTACTCGTCTCAAGTAAGGCATCCTCAATCCCGACAACGGCAGGGATACCCATCGAGCGAGCGAGGATGGATGTATGAGAGACGGCAGAGCCAACCTCCGTTGCAAAACCCAGCACATGATCGACATTCATGGCAGCGGTATCTGATGGGGTTAAGTCAAAGGCTACGAGGATATGTTGATCATCCTCAGCCTGGTCATCCTCATCACTATCTGCACGCATGTTTTGGAGGACGCGATTCATGATATCCTCCATATCTGATGAGCGAGAGCGCAGGTAGGTATCGTCCACCTTGCGCATCACCTCAAGATAATTCTGAATGACGGCATAGAATACATACTCGACATTTTGCAGGCGAGAGACAAGCTCTCTCTCTACTTTTTTGAGGACAACCTTGTCCTGTAAAAAAAGGAGGTGCGCATCAAAAATAGCCCCATCTTTTTCTCCAGACATCTGAACGATACGATCGCGCAAAACCTGCATTTGCTTCGCAGTCAATGCCAATGCCTCATGGAATCGTGCTAACTCGTCATCAACATCATCGAGAGTAATCGTATAAACATCAGGGCATCTCGAATCGCGAGCCTGCACTCTCAACTGACCAATAGCAATCCCTGGTGATACAGGGATACCGCTAAGTCTTCGTTCTGGATTACTTGTTAACGCTTTCTCCATCATCATTCAATCAATGAGTAACGACCATTAAGCCGTTACTAGAGACTATATCCCGATACATACCTATTCGCACGCAAAATCGCACACGAACCCGCAATAAAAGGAATAAAGAGAGGTATTAGGCTAGAGACTGACTAAGGATTGAATCAATCCTCTTCAAACTTACGCGCGATCAAATCCTCCAAGGCACACAGTGCCTCGAACTCATCCGAGCCATCCGCAGAAACTATTATTTTGGAGCCATGCCCAACGGCGAGCATCATTAGCCCCATAATACTTTTACCGTCAACCTCTTCCCCATCTTTCTCAACAGAAATATCCGCATCAAACTTGCTGGCAAGCTTGACAAATTGAGCAGCAGGCCGAGCGTGTATTCCGAGTTTGTTGATAATTGTGAGTTCCTTGGTAACCATGTACAGATGAGGGGAAGTTCTCATTCTTAGTACACCAAATCAAGACCGAATCCAAGCTTCTTTTTTTATTTCTTTATTCCAGCTCTTCTCCAGCTAGACGAGAAGTCATACGGCGGTTGAATTCCCCAGCCATATCGTAGCCTATACTTTTCAAATGTAGGTCAATGGCTGCCACCTCAATTAAACGTGCCGTATCGCGACCAGGCGCGACGGGCAATTCTACATGGACGATTTTTTCACCTAAAACCTCAAGGCGTTCCCTCTCTAAGCCGAGACGGTCTAAATCGCCCATTTCTGAGGCAGGGCGTAAAGTCACAATCAAATCGAGGCGTTTATTATGACGTAAAGCTTTAAGTCCAAATAAATTGGTAACATTAACAACCCCCAAGCCACGAACCTCAATGTAACCACGGCTCATTTCTGGAGCGGTCCCAATGACCTCCCCACCAATATTGCGAATCTGGACAATATCATCAGCGACTAGAGCACCACCACGCTCAATAAGCCCCAAGGCGGCTTCACTCTTACCGACGCCACTCTTACCACGAATTAAAATCCCCGTGCCACGGACATCAAGCATACACCCTTGGACAGTTGTATTCTCGGCAAATTCATTCTCTAAAATAATAGTCGCGGCATTGACAAACTTCATCGTCACGAGACTAGTCTTAAAAACACACACGCCCGCCTCGTCGGCAAGATCGAGGATTTCTGAGGGGGGGTCTTCATTTCGAGAAAAAACGATGCATGGCACCTCACAGCGATACATGCGTTGGACACGAGCACGACGCATTCCAGCAGGGAGTTTACGTAAATAAGCAACCTCTGCCGACCCAAAAACCTGAATTCGTTTATGGGCAAAGTAGGAATAAAAGCCTGCTATCGCCAATCCTGGACGATTGATGGCAGGCTCGCTGATATGTCTCGTCAATCCAGAAGGGCTATTGGTCAACTCAAGCTGGAGAGCCTCCTTATATTTCCCATAAAATTTGGAAACAGTAACGAACTCGACAATTCGCACCTTGGATGTTTTCAGCCTTGATGCATTATCGTCCATACAGCATGTTCTAAAGCAATGCTAGGCTCCTGTCAACTGCGGTTCTTGCCAGACGACTTGCCTGTATACGCCAATTGATTACGATTCCCTGCTCCCTTCCTCTTACGAGAAGAGATGCCACGCTTTGAGCAACGAGAAGAATTGCGAGCTAACAAATCTTTCTTATTCCTTTTCGCTTTCTTTCTTTTAACTTTAGCAGGAGACGACACTCTATTTTCTTGAGCGATCTCTGTAGATTTTGTGGCGACCACGGTCTGAGGAGGCTGGATTAGCTTCCCTTGGTCTAGCCCCTTGATATATTCATCAGCGGCATCCGTCGCGGCGGATAATGAGCAGAGTTCGATGGCAACGGGATCACCCTTACTGACGTAGGGATACATCTCAAGGATATCATCGCTCTTCATTCGAATACACCCATAGGAAGCTGGGCGTCCGATCATATTCTCCTCAGCAGTGCCGTGGATATAGATTCGGCGAGAATTGGCATTGCGATTCCATGATTCCTCTCCATTCAGGCATAGAATCCGAGTGACAATAGGGTCTCGCCCAGGAGAATTAGGGGCGACCACCTCTCCCGTCGGGCAACAGCTCTTAAAGACCATGCCCTTGGGCTGATGATCGCCAACTTTAGACGAAACGCAATGCTGCCCCAATGGAGTTTTACAACTCCCCTTGCGATCACCCACCCCAAACTTTGATGTACTCACAGGATAGGTTTTAACAATCTTGCCACGCTTCATCACAGCAAGTTTTTGATCACGCACACTCACGACAACACCATCAGTGACCACTGAATGCGGTTTACCAACCGAATGGGTGCAACTGGCGCACAGTGAGAGCACAAAGCTTCCCAAGACAATTGGGAACAATAGCTTGGGAGTACGAAAAGGCATAAGGAAAGTCATCTAATAAATGATGTCCACTTAAAACATAATTTGAGCCCCTTGACTAGGAAAATTTTAGTTTTGAGAACGATCCGTCTGGCGAGTAGGCATCAAATTGGCAATCATCCTCCCCAGAGAACAAAACGAGGTATAGAAAAATCCAAGGAAGGGACTCATCAAGATAGATGACATATATTTCCCATTTTGAAGCATTTGCACAATCATCACCAAAAAGAAAAGACCAAAAGCCAGCTCAAGGACGGGAATCAAAATCGACTTAATCGCCTTGTAGCCATTCTTCCTCAACGTGCCTGCCTGCTTCCTATTCGTTGCCTGACCAATCCCATATTTCGGTGTACGAACAAATGAAGATTGATGACCAAACACCGCCTCAAGCACCGCCTTTGAGTTATTCACCGACATCCCAATCCCCAATGCTAATAACACAGGCAAATAGGGCAATTCCTTCCACCATATGCGTGGACGAATGGCAACTTGAGCACTGACATAAAAGATACATACTGCAATCGAAGCAAAGAAAAATAGAGCTAGATTCAAAAGGATAACAAATAAGGAGCTTTGGAAATCAATATGCTTCATTGCCACGGGATAAATCAAGAAACAAAGGAGAATCAACAGGAGGTAGGCATAGTTCGCCGTCAAGTGCGTCGTCGCCTCTAACTTTGCCTTAAGCGGAGCATTAGACCGCCAAATATCGAGCAACATTTTTTGACATACTTGGATAGACCCCTTGGTCCAGCGGTGTTGTTGAGCCTTAAATCCATCCATATCGACAGGCAACTCGGCAGGAGTCACCACATCTTTAAGGAAAATAAATTGCCACCCCTTCATCTGCGCGCGGTAAGACAAGTCCATATCCTCAGTTAGTGTATCGTGATCCCAGCCTCCAGCATCGAGAATTGTACATTTCCTCCACATCCCAGCAGTCCCATTAAAGGTAAAGAAACGCCCCGAACGATTGCGAGCAGTCTGCTCCATGACAAAATGCCCATCGAGGAACATACCTTGGACACGCGTCAACAAATTGCACTCACGATTGATATGACCCCAGCGTGTTTGAACGAGACCTACCTTTTCATCAGTAAAGTAGTGAATAATATTCATCAATACATCTGATTTTGGTTGGAAATCTGCATCGAGAATAAAGAGAAACTCGCCTTTAGCAACCTTGGTAGCCTCTTCCAATGCACCAGCCTTATAACCAGTACGATCTGAGCGATGCAAACAGACACAGTCAAATCCTCGCTCACGCAATTCTGCCGCCTTGTCGTAACAGAGTTGAGTCGTTTCATCAATTGAGTCATCTAAAATTTGGATTTCGAGTTTATCTTTCGGATAATCGATCAACGCAACTGATTCCAGCAAGCGATCAACGACAACACGTTCGTTAAACATAGGTAATTGAATCGTCACTATGGGCAATTCATCAAATTTCCCCTTAGGCATGGGGCAGTTTTTCCTATGTTTCCAATAAAGGGAAATAATAACAAGACGATGGAACCCGTAGCCCGCCATGCCGACAAGAACGAGAATATAAGCAAGGAACCAGATAAAATCAGATGTTAACATGAGCCAGAATAAAATAATTTATGCCCTCTTTTGCGTCAATATGGGCAGATTTACTTGACGCGAGACCTGCTTAAGCCACCATGAGCTTGTAGTCAAGTCCAATTGACTCCTTATCTTTTTTCAAAATAACAATTATGCGTAGAATTATATCTAGTTTATTGTCCATCGCCCTGCTCTTACCCGCTGTATGGGCAGCCCAAGAAACGCCCGATGCCACACCGCACCCCGCTATCCCCGCACGCCTTTTAGACGACTCTCACATGAAAGAAGAGCTCGGGGTGAATGAATTTACGGCACCCTCCATCAAAAAGATATTTGAGGATTTGGAGGGGCTCCCCCCCATCCCCGAAGAGACTGCCATCCGCGTACGCCCCGACAAACTCCCCGTTGACCGTTGCTCTCTTGCCCTTCAAATGGGGTTCCTCATGGCAGATGGATTTGTCATCGTGCAATGTGGCAAGATGAATGAGGTACGCCCCATCGCACTTGATCTCTCACGCTATGCCAAAGCAATGGGAGCAGGGGAACGCGTCAATAGGCATGCCGCAAGCCTTCTGAAAAATGCAGAAGATGGCGATTTGAGCAACTTTAAGGCAAACCTCGCCCTGACACAATCTGATGTTGAGCAAGAGCTAGCCTCTCTACGTGACCCAGATATGGCACACCTCATCGGATTGGGTGGGTGGATACGTGCCCTCGACGCGGCTACTGCCGCCCTCGATAAAAAATTCTCACCCGAGCAAGCCAAGACAATCTTCCAACCCGATGTCCCTGAATATTTTGATGAAATCCTTGGGGGAGTTGATCCAGAAATGCAAGAGCGACGTGACATTGATGGCATTCGCAAACTCCTCAAAAGACTCCAGCATCAAATGGATATTATCCCAGGAGCAACACCCACGCCAGAGGAAATCTCAAAATTGAGAGCAACGACCAAGGAGCTCATCCGTACCTCTATTGGTAACATCTAATATTTATCGTTCACCCGTTTATGTCAGTATTCATCCCCCCCGTTAACCTTGATATTGATCTAAAATTAGTCCGAGCAAATTTATTCCCGATTCCCCCTCCCCCCCCGAATCAAAAGCGGTCTCCCCAACGGAAGGGGCATTTACTTGCCTTATCTATTAGTATTTTCAATGCAGGGGATGCCCCCATCAGACTTTTGGGTAAAAAGTGGCTCATCGACAATTATGATGGCAATCATTACGTTTTTGAGAGTTCTCACATCTTCAATGTACGTCCGCTCCTCTGCTCCAATCAACTTTTTGCCATCAACGGCTTTCATGAGGTAACCCCACCCTCCAACGTTTTCCTCACTTTATTTGGTCGAGATAACGACGGCAACATCTTCCGCACAGCAACCCTCAATATTCATCCGCCCGAGAAGCGTAAAAGAACAAGACGTTGATTGAGGAACATCAAGACTCCCCCAAAATGTCAAAAAATCACAGTTGG
>JAVXPO010000011.1:7507-15106 GCA_036644695.1 Akkermansia sp.
TAACGATTAGAGTTCTCTCCCGAATACGCCAGAGTGTCGTCCGCTTAATTCGAGTAGTTGGCGACGCGATTGGGGGAGGGTATCACGAGAAAACTCCGCATAATGTAATCGATCGCGAAAATATCTAACCGCACTCTGCGACACGGCAAAAATGAAATGGTAGCCAAATTGCTTGGTTTTGGTCTCAGCAAAAGCGCATAAGGCTCGTCCATATCCACGTCCCTCGTGACTGTGTTTGATATAGAGACATCCCAGCTCTGCCGACTGATTCTCGGGATAAGGGTACACCGCCACACATCCAACAATACTATCGTCAAGAGTTAGCACATAATAATCATTCATGCGTGCCTGAATGTCCTCATAGCTACGATCGACTAATTTAGCATCGACAACAGAGCGAGCAATCATAGAGAGCAACTCGGGGATATCCTCTTCTCTCAAGGGACGTATCTCGCGATAAGAGTCTGTATGCACCATTGTACCCACACCTTCCTCAGAGAAAAGCTCATCGACCAAGACCCCTCGACTACGACCATTGAGCAAATGAACGCGCTGGATGCCACGACGACAAACGGTTGCCGCCTCAGTCAATAAATCTCGGTAGGTAATCTGACCTTGAATCAATGCGACATCACTCTCTAGTATAGCGTGAATGGGCACCATATCTCTAGTAGGCACGCGCTCATCATCCATCAAGGCAATAAATTTATGTGCCCCACAGCTCACGGCAAGCCTCACCGAGACCTCATCAAAAGCTCCTTGCTCTCCAGAACACAAGACGGGGATTTGATTGCGCCCCAAAATTTCACAAGCTCTCTCCATCACGAGCTGACCACTCGTCAAAGGCACGTCAACCACAGCAGAACGCATCTCACACACGCGTGTACGTGCATAGAGTTGACTAGCGTCCAAGCCCTCGGCGACGAGAATCAAACGCACGCCAATCTCATGCAGGACATCTAAATCCAACAGGGCATCGACCAATTCCTCTGAATCCAAGAGGCTCTCCGCCACATGGATTAAAAAAAGTTTACCCCTGAAATACGGAACGTACTCAAGAACGGAACGGACATTGAGACCCGCCATGATTCTTTATCTACCCTTTATCACTGGAAATTGCCAGAGAAAAAGAAGTAACTCTGCCAACAATGGGCAAGCTACCTCTCTCTCTCCACACGATACCCGCTCAGCGGGTCAAGGTTTCCCCAGAGGACTCAGATGTCCCCAAGGCACTCCCTGAGTCTACAGACCCGACTGTCATTGAGGGCTCTGCATTGGCATCTATGGGGCTAGATTCAGGGGAGGACTCTCCCTCTTTACGGCGAATATTCACCGTCACCTTTTTCTTAGGTAACACCATTTTTTTCTCTTGGACGACGCCACCCGTAGAGGGCATCGCAGTATAGGCACCCGACATGGATAGACCATTGCCAATCCCATCAACACCAGTCATTCGTTCGGCAGTCAAACCAAGACGAGATGCCTGTGATGCCTGTGCCTGCTGTTTTTTGGATGTTGCCACTTGTTCTCTCAAAGAGGCCAATAGATCGGTTGGCATCCCATCAAAAGAGGTGTTAACGTCCTCTTCACTACCCCCCTCTTCTGCACTGGGCAATCCTGCAAGGAATTCCTCAAATGCATCAAGGTTAGTCGTGCTACGGAACATATTTTTCAAAATGGCATTATTGATTCCATCCATCAAAACGACGAAAATATCATAAGCTTCTTTCTTATACTCAACGAGCGGGTCTTTTTGCCCTTGAGCACGCAAGCTCACGCCCTCGCGCAAAGAATCCATATTATAGAGGTGCTCTTGCCACAATTTATCAATGGCAGTGAGACCAATTTGACGTTCCATGTGATCCAAGTATTCTGCCCTTTCATGGGCAACCTTAGCCTCATAAATCTTTTTCACCTTGGCAACGACATATTCTGTAGCTTCCTCTGGCGACATCGAGCCAAAGTCAACAACATCAGCAGTCAAGCCTAGTGGGAATGTCGAATTGACCCAAGACAAGAACTCTTCAGGATCGGCGGCAATACCACCAACCGAGGTCAGCACTAATTGCGCCTTTTCAGAAACCGTCTCTTCTAAAATCTCATAAATCAGGGCGCGTGGATCCTCTGTCGTCAAGACATCGTTACGCAATCCATAAACAACCTCACGTTGTTTATTCATCACATCATCGTAGTCCAACACATGTTTACGCCAGATATAGTTACGTTGTTCAACGCGCTTTTGAGCACTCTCAACGGTCTTATTGAGCCAACCATGTTCCAATGCCTCACCATCGGCAACGCCGAAACGCTCCATCATCTTGGTCATTCTCTCTGCCGCGCCAAAGTTACGCATCAAATCATCCTCAAAAGAAATAAAGAATTGAGAGGCACCTGGGTCACCCTGACGAGCACAACGACCACGCAACTGGCGGTCAATACGGCGAGACTCATGACGCTCAGTACCAAGGACAAATAAGCCACCTAAGTCGGCAACGCCCTCACCCAGTTTAATATCCGTACCACGCCCAGCCATGTTGGTAGATACCGTTACAGCACCTTTTTTACCCGCGACAGAAACAATCTCTGCCTCTCTCTGATGGTTTTTGGCATTCAAGACTTCGTGATTAATTTTCACGCGCTTGAGCATTCTTGACAATGTTTCAGAAGCATCGACACTCGCCGTACCGACGAGGACGGGCTGACCCTTTTCATGCAACTCTTTAATTTTGTTGACCACCGCATTAAATTTTTCGCGACGTGTCTTGTAAATCAAGTCATTACTATCCTTACGAACGCAAGGTTTATTGGTAGGAATAGGCAATACATCCAACTTGTAAATATCGTGGAATTCGGAGGCCTCGGTTTCAGCAGTACCCGTCATCCCACCAAGTTTTTTGTAAAGGCGGAAGTAATTCTGAATCGTGATCGTGGCGTAGGTCTGATTTTCGCGTTCAATCTCGACGCCTTCCTTTGCCTCAACGGCTTGATGCAACCCATCGCTCCATCGACGCCCTGGCATCTCACGACCCGTATTTTGGTCAACGATAATGACTTTATCCTCACGAATAACATACTCAATATCCTTTTCGTAAAGGCAATATGCCTTCAAGAGCTGGGAGGTGGTATGTAACCTGACAGCAGTCTCGTCAAGACGTTGTGAGAGCTCTTTTTTACGACGGATGCGATCTTTATCAGTCAAGCGAGGGTCTTCATCCATCTCGGCAATCTCCGTACCTATATCAGGCAAGACAAACGCCTTGGGGTTATCGGGAGAGATAATATGACGACCTTTTTCCATCAAATCGGCATCATGAGTTTTTTCATCTACAGAGAAATAAAGCTCTTCTTTGACGCGATATAGTTCTTTTTTGCGAGTATCTTGATACAACTGTAGCTCGAATCTCTCCATCATGCGGCGATATTCAGGCTCTTGCATGGCGCGCAAAAAAGCACGATTGCGAGGTTGCCCCATCTTGACCTTCAACAAGCAACGACCTGCCTCATCATTATGACCATCCTTGGCAAACTCAAGTGCTTGAGCCATCAATTCATTGCAAAGCTCCGTTTGAGTTTTGACGACAGACTCCACCAAGGGGCGGAGTACATCGTACTGTTGCTCACGAGTCACCGTGGCAGGACCAGAAATAATCAGCGGAGTACGAGCCTCATCAATTAAGATTGAGTCAACTTCATCAATAATAGCAAAATAATGCCCACGTTGCACCTGCTCTGTCGCAGAGCTCGCCATGCCGTTATCACGTAAATAGTCAAAACCAAACTCTGCATTCGTCCCATAAGTAATATCGCAAGCATACTGCTCACGACGAACGTGAGAGGGCATCATACTCTGGATACATCCAATCGTCAACCCAAGGAAGCTGAACAAAGTCCCCATCCATTCCGAGTCACGTTTAGCAAGGTAATCATTCACCGTCACTACATGAACACCCATGCCAGTCAAGGCATTGAGATATACGGGCAAGGTCGCGACCAAGGTCTTACCTTCACCAGTTGCCATTTCAGAAATATATCCGCGATGCAGAGAAATACCACCTAAGAACTGCACATCAAAATGCACCATATCCCACGTTTGCTCCATTCCACAAACATCTTTCGTCGTCCCACAAAGCAAACGTGCGCCAGCTTTCACAACGGCAAATGCCTCGGGTAAAATCTTATCAAGATATTTCTCTCTCGCTTTTGCCAACTGCCCTTGTAACCCATGCCAAGCACTCTTACCAGCCTCGATAGATTCCATCGTTGGCTCAACAACGGGGAGACCTGCAAACTCGCCCTTGAGTGAATCAAAACGCTCATTGAGCATTTGAGCAAACTCCGCTAATTGCTCTTGATCTGCCGACTCCACAATGCGGACTGGAGGCAATGAAAGAGGGAGGAAACGATGCAAATAGGTCTGCCACTCACGCGTCTTAGCCATCAGGAAATCACGATCTTCTCCCGTTTGTTGCCAACCATTCTCGATGGCTACAATACGTTCGACAATAGGGCGGAGCCGACGTACTTCACGTTGGTTTTTAGAGCCGACAATCTTGGTTAGAATCCACTTAATCATTTGAAATTGAGAGAAAATTGAATGCCATGCGACCTTAATACCGCACAACGGTCAGGAAAAGTAGACTAATTGAGCTTCACTTGCAAGCCTTCCTCTAGCATCCTCTATAAACATGACGCAAAACATATCATAAGAGCGTTAAACAGCAAAAAAGTCACGCAACACTGCCGCGTACACCTCGCGTTTAAATTCAGGCAACCATGCCAAATCAAACTCTTGAGGCTCAATCCAACGATATTGACAAAACTCTCGTTGATCCAGCACAGGCTCAGGAGCCGATTTTATCAACCGACACATAAAATAAGTTTGAGCCTGCCCGACAAAAGGCTGTTTGCGCTTATCTCGCACAAAAGCCAATACCTCGACTGGATAATCATAACGATAGCCATCTGCACTCTCATCCAACGTATAATGTGATGGCAAGAATCCTACCTCCTCCGCTACCTCACGCACAATTGCCTCCCGAGCACTCTCTCCAGGATCAATCCCCCCTTGTGGGAACTGCCATGCTCCACGAGTCCCAGAACGTTCACAAATCAACAATTTACCATCTGGACGAACTAATAAAGCTGCCACATTTGGACGATACAATCTCTCCATGTCCACAGTCATACCACATCGCACTTACCAGTAAAATAGAGAATCCTGCAATCAATAAAAATACATAGAAGCATTCCAATAAATTTCGTTATAGCATGATAATTATGAGAATATTGCCTCTGTCAGCGGTATTTTTCCTCTTGTTTACTGTGTATTTTTCATCAGAATCACTTATCTATGGCACGCATTCGGTTCACGGTTACTTATGACGGGCGTCATTTTAGTGGATGGCAAGTACAACTTGGTGTGCCTACCGTGCAAGAGAGTTTGGAAAAAGCTTTTTTCAAAACATTAGGTATTCACCTCCGCGTCCATGGCTCTGGTCGTACTGATGCCGGGGTCCATGCTCTTGGTCAAGTTTGCCATATTGAAGCCCCTGCCACATGTCGTATCCCCACCGAGCAGTGGCCTGCCGCCATCAATTCTCGCCTCCCCAGGAGCATTCGCGTCCGTCATGCTGAATATGTTGCTGATGATTTTCATGCTCGGTACAGTGCCTCTGGAAAGACCTATCGCTATATCATCTCGACACGTCCCATCTGTGATCCTTTTGACAGTGGGCTAACCTGGCATGTTCCTCGTCCTCTCAACCTCATGACGATGAAAGCAGGTATGGAGGCTTTCATGGGGACTCACGATTTTAAGGCTTTTGCGGCACTTCGAGGGAATGAACCCAACCCCATCCCCGAAGATCACTTTGTCAGAACAATCTCTGAGGCATCACTCACTCAAGAATCAGGGCGCATCATCCTCACCTTTACGGGAACGGGATTCCTCTACAAAATGGTACGCCTCATGACGGGGGGCATTCACGCACTCGGCACCAAGCGCATCGAGCTCCCCTATTTCCTCAAACTCCTCCATACCCCAACTCACGTCAAGAGCCCTCTCTGCGCCCCAGCTGATGGGCTTTATCTAGTACGTGTTTATTATCCTCAAGAGTAAATTCTATTTTTTTGAATATACTCTACAATAGAGGGTGCTAGCCATCCCTTGGGAATCATCTCGCCATCATGCAACATTTGTCGAATTGCCGATGATGAGGCGGGGTGGTCGCCCTCAATGAAAATACTTTTAACGCCTTCTCTAGGTAAGGGTGCACATCCTTGTCTGAAATGAACAATAAAGGTCAACATCTCGGATAAATGAGTCCACTGATCCCATCTCTCTAAATCAATCCATTGATCCGTCCCCATCAGCCAAAAAAGCTCAGCCTTTGGGTATTCATGGCGAATATGCTCCGCAACTCGCCATGACCATGAGGGGGGAGGCAACTGCATATCAGTCAAATCCAGTCGAGCCCAAGAGAAAGATTCAATCGCCAAAGACAGCATATCAATTCGTTGATTATCTGAGGCAAGAGGAGAAACTTTTTTAAGAGGTGAGCAGGCACATGGTAAAAAAATAATGAGATCGAGTCCACATCTCTTTTGTGCCTCTCGAGCAATATTTAGATGCCCCTGATGTACGGGATCAAATGACCCGCCAAATAGACAAACTCTCATACACAGGTCTAAAAACGAGCCAATAAAGCGGATTAAAGTCCCTCTGTCCCCTTATAGGGTAAGAAGGTACCAACTGGGACACGAGCCATACGACGCTCCATGGGCACTCGACGAAATCTCTTAATAAAAGCCGTCAAATCCCCATAATTTTGCGCCGTTTTAGGAATTCCCTGCTGCCCACAATTCACCTCAATATTAAAATGCAATTCAGCATGTAAATGAGCGGGATACATTCCTCGATTATTGCCAAGTGTACCAACCTTCATCCCTCTCAAGACTAATTGACCAACGATGACAGAGATCTGATCTAAATGAGCATAAAGAGTCTGACAGCACAAGACCTTATGAGATTTTGGATCACGAAAAGCATGTCTAACAATCACGACATTGCCCCACGCACCACGAGCATCTGATGCATAGGTCACGACCCCATGACCAATCGAATAAATCGGATCACCTAAATCACTATCGCCATGTCCAGCCCCGTTCCAGTCCTCGCCCAAATGCCTAGGACTCTTCAAACGAAGTCCTCTCGACTTATAATACCCATCCGCATTAGGCTTACCCACGGGGAAGTCAAATCCATCACAGAGAGGGACATAAGCCCATTGCTTATTCATTTTTGCCATATAGACGGCAGATGCTTCTGGCAACAGAAGGCATCCTAAAAGAAAAATCAGCAAAACTCGGGCAACTCGAAACATAGGGTCGTATCAATAATGGCTAGCGCAGGCATTGTACTCGATTCACAGTTGGCATCAAGAGCAATAACAAATGTAGCCGCAAGAAACGGCATTTCGCAAGTCTAGCACCTTATTCAAAATGCCCCCAAAAATCACAAAAGAGATTGATTCCTTTGTATAGTTTGTCACAATAAACGTATCCTCGCCATACTCATGAATAACAACCGAACAGCCATCT
>JAVXPO010000011.1:15206-34605 GCA_036644695.1 Akkermansia sp.
CCATCTATTGCTCCATCATTGCGCTTTCCCTTGGGATAAGCCCATCTCTTTATGCAACAGATACTCCTGTAGCTCCAGAGGATTCACCCAAGAATCAGGCTACCCCACCCGATTCAGTAAAAGATAATATTCATCACGTCATTGAGTTATCAAAAAAGCTAGAAGCAGTCCTAAGAACGGTTCAAGACAAAAAATCAGCTAATCTCGCAGCATCTCAATCTACTCAAATCATGAAAGAGATGCAACAATGCCTTAACCACATGGAGACCCTCAAACAAAATCAACAAGATTTAGGAGATGCAATCATTGAAAAAGAAGAGCTCCAATTTATTAAAATAAGTACCGCTATTAGCGAAGAATTTATCCGAATCATGGATAAAAAGTATTTCCAATCCGAGAAGCTCCGTACTGCGCTCTCTCCAAATAATATCCCCGTACACCAGTAAACTCTGATGACTCATTTCCGCCCCTGTATCGACCTTCATCACGGTCACGTTAAACAAATCGTTGGAGGTACCCTGTCAAATAATCCAGAGGAGCTACATACTAATTTTGTATCGGATCACTCTGCCGCATGGTTTGCACAGCTTTATCAACGAGACCAATTAACTGGAGGGCATATCATCAAGCTAGGTCCAGGTAATGACCAAGCCGCCCTCGATGCCTTATCCGCATGGCATGGTGGCATGCAATTAGGGGGGGGGATCACCGCTAACAATGCAGAGCAATGGATCCAGTCTGGGGCAAGCCATGTTATTGTCACCTCGTCGCTTTTTTCATCTGAGGGTATTTTCCTCAAAGATCGTCTCAAAGACCTCGTTCATGCAGTTGGGGCAGATCGCCTCGTCATCGATCTTAGTTGCAGGAAAACGCCAACAGGCTGGGTTGTCGCCATGAATCGCTGGCAAACACTTACGAATCTCTCAATTACGCCCATGGTTCTTGATGACCTTGCCGAGCATTGCGCTGAATTTTTGATTCATGCTGCGGACGTAGAGGGGCTCTGCCGTGGGATTGATGAAGAGCTCGTTACCCTCCTAGGGTCATGGCATCGTCGTCCAATGACCTATGCTGGGGGGATTGGGAGCATGGACGACTTTCAGCTCATTGATCGCCTTAGTGGGGGGAATATCGATGCAACAGTTGGCAGTGCTCTGGATATTTTTGGGGGCAAACTCATTCGTTATGCCGATCTCGTGCAAGCTCAACGGACAGATCCGTGATGAAATTATCCGTTAAGATCACGCCTAACGCAAAAAAGGACGAAGTCATTGGTTGGGAAATGCACCCAAGGGCTGGGACTATCCTTAAAATACGCATCTCTGCCCGTCCTGTAGAGGGACAAGCGAATAAAGCAATCATTGCCTTTTTATCAAAATTGCTCAAGACGCCAAAATCCAGTATCTCCATTGCCCATGGTGAAACGGGGCGTATCAAGCTCATTGAGCTCCCCGATTCTGTAGAGCTCATGCTCGACCGTGTGTTACCCTTAAAAAAGATTGAGCCCTCTCGTTAGCAAAACGACAAGGCTCAATAAATGAGTAAACGATAAGTGTTGATTTTACTTTTTCGCTGGAGCAGGTGCAGATGGAGTCGCTGGCTTTGACTGACGTGCGCTAGGTGTTGTATAATAAGCTAACAAAGCATCATATTTCGGGTTCAACACGCGATCGGGGCATAGGATATTTTTGTAAAAATAGGCTAATGCAGCAGCTTCTTTAAGCTCAAGTGGGGCTTTTGATTTTTGAGCCACGGTAGAAGAGGATGGCACTGACTTCATAAAAGTGACCACTTTATCATTTTTTAAGAGGATATCTAATGAGGTCAGAATAGCAGAAGCTGCCAATTCTTTTTCTCCACCATGAGAGGCTACAACAGGTACGGCTAGAGAATCCAAAGCTTCTGGCTGATTCTTAGCAGCCTGTGCCACCCCTAAAATATAATAAATGCGCCCTAATTGTGGGAGTGTCCATTTCTTTTTATCTGCGAGCATTTTTTGGGTATCAGCAAGAAGTGCATCATAAGAATTGTCAGCTAATTTAGCAAAAAGCTGATTAACTTCTAATTCCTGAGCTTCATCTGCAATGAGAGGAACCTGCTTGGGGAAAGAATCGCACAGGGTCTTTACACTTGCCCAATCCAACAAACGAATTGCTGAATCCAGTTCATATAAAGCCGCCTCTTGAGAATAATTATCGGGGAGCCCTTGCATCGCTGCCAAGCGAGTCTTTACCTTACCAAATTTTGCTTTTGCCTCGCGGAAGTTATCATTTTGATAAGATTCCATAGCTGATTGGAAGTCTTCTGGTTCAAACATGTAAAAATATTTGAATTGAGCCAATGGTAATTGTTGAATTCCGCCATCTTTGCTCATTTTGAATTGAACCGCAGCCTGATTTCCTCCAATCACGTAAATATCCATCATCGTTGCTCGGGGCAACGCGTCAGATTGAACGCGAGTGCGCTCTTGGGCGAATGCCGTTGACGTCAACATGACCCCAGTCAGCAGGAGAATTTTTGAAAAAGTCTTCATATCTATCTTTCTTTATGGAGTGATTTTTAGTGTTTTTTACCTTGCGATTCACGAATAGCGGCGGCACGTTCGGCAACGGCTTTTGCCTCGGCAATAACGCCAGCATCAGCACTATACTTTTTAACAAGTGCCTCAACCTTGCGCCATTGTTCACGCTCTGAAATCGACATACGAGTAAAGAGCGATTTGGTGAGCCCCAAATAATTTTCTCCGTAAGTGGAGGCAAAATAGCGATCCGACGGTTTACGTCCATCTTGAGGTCGATTGCGTTTCCACAAGACAAGCATGATTTGCTCAACGGCAGGTGCAGACCATCTAATCTGCCCCTTATTCGCATTAGCAATACTCATAAATGAGGCAAGAGATTGATCAAGCTTGTTGAGCTTATCGTAAGCAAGACCAAGATTGTATTGAGCCTCAACTATATGCTTCTTGAATGCCTTATTCTCCATGTAGACTTTGGATTGTTCCACTACTTGAGCATAGTCCCCCTTGTCTTTTTGGAAGAGAATCAAGTAATATTGAGCTTCTTCCATTGCCTTTGAGTCAGGGTTCTTTTTAGCTCGTTCATCAGCAAGCTCAGCCGACATAATCTTAATTGCTTCGTCAATCTTGGCAGCATCTTTACTACGACCTAGCGCAATCGCTTTACCAAATCGAGCTTCCTTTAAGTACTCATTATTCCGCTTGATAATTTCCTCAAAATAGGGGAGTGCCATCAGCGGTTGTTCTGTCATACTCAAGTGATTACCAAGCTTCAAGAGCGTATAAGGGCTCAAATCTTGCGGTTTGAATTCAGCGGTCAATTCTTTGAAGAAGACATTGATATTGCCTTCCAATTGAGCTCGCATTTCATTTTGATTGGGCTTGAGTTCCTTGATTTGATCCTGATAAACACCAATCACAGCAGTTCTCAAAATCGTACGTAACGAAACATCATCCTTTTTCACTCCAGGGAAATTATAAAAATGCTCCCTCACGGCGTCCAAGGAAAGTCCCTTACCCAGTTTCTCCATCGTTTCCAAATACAATTTGGTATAACTACCAATCGCTTGTTCGACTTTAGGATTGAGTGCATTTAATTCACCCTCACGAATGATGATTTCGCGAAGTTTTTTAGCATTGGGTTCAAATCCATCTCCCCCATCCTTATTGATGGTTAATCCAGTAACGGCAACTTGAGTTGCAAATGGGTTGCCAGCGAAATCAGCTTCACTCCAGAAGAGCTCCACATACTTTTTCGCCTCTTTGAGAGACTCTGGGGTAGCTTCTGCTGCCGCATTTGCCATGAGGTTATATAAAGCTTCCGAAGATACATTTTTTTGTTTCGTTTCCTTGGCTGCTTCATAGCCTTTGAGATAAAACTCTTTGGCTTGTGGTAGGGTCTCAGTCTTAGCCGTGTAAATATTACCAATCATGACGAGAGCCATGGGGTATACATGACTACTAGCAAATTTATCAACAATAAGCTTCGCATCACTCAGAGCATTAACATCCTCTCCCTTTTGCATATAGCAATAAGCTCGTTCATAGTACGCATTTGCCAGCAATGGATTATTTTCCGTAGCGGGATATTTTTTAATGTAGCTTGAGAACGTGGCAATCGCATCAGCCCAACGCCCCAAGGTCGTTTGAGCAGAGCCGAGGAAGTAGATTGCCTGAGCCGTATAACCGCTATCAGGATAATCTTTTACAAATTCTTGAAAAAGAGGTACCGCTTCAGCATATCTTTTCAAATAACTCAACGAGGCAGCTTCGCAATAACTGGCGAGAATGTAAAACTTGTTGGATTTATCATCCGCATTAGTTTCTTTCACCTTTTTTGACTGAATCAAACATTGGTCAAACTTTTTATCCTTGAGCAATTTCTCAAGAGACATCGTATTGAGGATATCAACATGTCTGGACTTAGGGAAAGTATTAAGGTGTCGGCTGACTAATTCTGAGCCCTTGACCACATCGCCCAAGGTCCAAGTCGTAATAGCATATTGGAATAGATTATCCTCGCGCTTATCTAAAACCGAGTAACGATCTTCCAAAAGTTCCAATGCCTTATTAGCAACACGGATTGAGCCATAATTCAAATGAGTGTTGGCAACCCCCATTAGACCATATCCCTCAAGAGGCTTTTTCTCTGCTTTGAGCTTCTTGTAAATTTTATCAACCTGATCGAGTATCCTCTTATCATAAACAACTGAGGTATCAGCAATTCCTCTCAACCCGCCAAGTTTTTTAACAATCTTAGCCGTTTCGCCAAGAACTTGGTTGGTATCGGGAATTAACGATGCCAAATCGAGAGAGAGACTAGCGTAAGAGTTTGCAAGTGCCTCTTTCCCCTCTTTTTGAGCTCCCACCATTTTTTCATAAGTCTTGGAAGACAACTGTAACAATTCTGTACCATAAGGCGCCTGACGAACGGCACCTAAATTGATCACTGATGGATATTTAGCTAAAAAGTCAACCACCACTTTAGGTTTACCTTCATTCAAACAAGCTTGAACCATCGCCATAAATGCTTTAACCAGATAGCTATCATCAATCCCCTTACCCTTGTAACGATTGACGACACATTTCGATAATGCCTCAACCCCCTTGGTCATATCAGGTTTATCACCTAAAAAATAACACTGAGCTAACATGCTGTACACCTGCCCCAAATTCATGCGAGCCTCGGCACCAGTCGTGCGGCGCTCTTTCATAAACTGCTCCATGGATGCAATCGCATCGGTGTATTGCTTATTCATATATTGTGCCTCACCACGACGGAATAAGGCAACTTTGACAAATTCATTCTCTACTCCAGGGTACTTTGAGTAGCATTCATTAAATGCCTCAATCGCCTTTGCATAGTCCTTTAGCTGCATGAGGCAAACGCCTCGCTGAAAATAAAACCAACCAAATTTATCATCAAAGCCTAAATCTTTGGCACGCGCACCAAAAGTATTGATGCATGTATCAATACTTTTGAGGGCAGCAGACCATTCGTTGGCTCTCATGGCTGCCATTGCTTGCTTTTGAAGTCCTGGGGGACCTCCCTCTTGACCATTCGCAGGGGTCACCATACCAGTACCCATCAAAGCGACGGCTGCCATGGACAATGCGGAAATATATGTGGATCGTTTCATTGCTCCTTAGAATTATAGTATATTAAATTGTCTAAAATCGTTAAAAACGGCAAACCGTTTTTTATGTTGTTACGAGTTGATTATTTACGGTGAGAGGGACTTACTAAAAAGCCCAAGGGACAACATGCCGACACTCAAGGCATCTTTTGCATGGTGGCTTGGGCTTTACCAAATCATCAGACCGATCTCATGAACGTTTAGTTATCATCCTTGAAATTGGTAAGACCTACGGACTTAATCCCAGCCTTTGCCAACGCGTTCAAGACGTCAATCACGCGCTGATGAGGGACACCACTCTCAACCCAAAGTTGAACAACGGGCTTGGTATCCACCGCCTCCGCTGCCGTTTTTAGATTATTCAAAGCGTCTACCAAAACAGGTAATTCATGATTGTGAACGTCTGAGTCTACGACTAATTGGTTCTCAGGTTTGCCCCAATAAATCGTTCCACCCTCATCGATGCGAACCAAGCCTGGCTCTACCGCCTTGGCTTCAGCACTTGATGCCCCACCAGGCATTGCCATCTCAAGCTTACGTTCCTGTACGAGCGTCGTCGCAACAATAAAGTAAATTAACAGGAGGAAGCACACGTCAATGAGGGACGAAATATCCAAGCCTGGATCTTCGTCTTCGGCATGCTCCATTTTTTTATGTCTTGCCATCTCTTAATATAAATGAGTTAAATTTTTTATCCTTTTGGATTGATGCACCAGCCAAGGAATTGGGCTTTGGGAAGACAGGAGCCCTCCCAGAGCATGATTAGTTCTTGCCTGGGACTACCCCGAAAATGACATTACTGACTCCGTTACTACCACCGACTCGAATGACACTACGCGCTCCTTTGAATAAAGCGTCTTTGTCACCTCGCAGGTAAAGTCTCAGATCATAATTTTCTCGTTTAAAGGCTTCGGCTTTTGTCTTAATGTACTCGGCGAGCTCTTGCTCGGTCGATAATGGCTTACTGGTATCAGTTCCCCAGACAACAGTATCAGGGAAACCTTTCGGTTTTTCTTTACCGTAAATATTGATAACAATACACCCGTTGGCAGATTCAAGCTCGCCAGAGCTTGAGGCTACAGGGATTTTGACTGCGCCATCTTTCTTAACCGTAATTGCCGTCGCATTTACAACGAAGAAGATGAGAAGAAGGAACACCATGTCGATCATGGGCGACATATCCATGTCGCCACTCTCTTCAGGTGACTTATTGTCTTTAAGTTTTTTACTCATGCTCTCTTCATGCTTTAATAATTATTCCATCTCCACTCTCCCCCATCAGAGATTCATTCCAGTTAGGGGAGATTTAGAGAAAAGGGCAATTAAGCCAAGCCTTCAGGAATACGAGCAAGCTGGGCTTCTGCGTTTACCACGTTAATTGAGGTATTGACCAATTCTTGCACCGTACCAATGCATTCAGCAATCTGAGCATTGGCAACATTTTTCAAGAAGAAGAAGAAAGGAACAGCAATAATAGCGTTAATCAATCCCCAGAAAGTCGTCAACAAAGCAACGGAAATATTACCAGCCAACTGGGAGGGGTCCGCCTGACCAGATGAGGACAAGGTAGCAAATGCACCGACCATCCCTTGCACCGTACCAAAAAGACCAAGCATAGGAGAAATCTGAGCGCAAAGAGAAAGCATATTGAGCCATTTGAACAAAGAACGGCTCTCGTTAGCAGTAAAGTCAGCGATGGAATCTTCAACAGCATCGCGACCTAAATCTTCGGGGCGAGTTGCATCAACGTTAGGCAAGGCATAGGCAACGAGACGACCGAGGTAAGAAGGGCTACCAGCAGCGACTTCAATAGCGGAACGAATGCGACATTCGGACATCAACTGAAAAAGAGTTACCTTCAAGTCTTCAGGGATAAACTTATCCTTTTTCAAAGCAACCACGTTGTAAATGACAAGGAAGACAATACCAAAAAGAACGGCAACGATTGGAATCATCGTCCATCCACCTTCGATCACCCATTTATCTAACATGGTCTTTTCTACATCAGGTGCAGGAGCAGCATCTTGAGCAAATGCCATTGTTGATAAGGATGCTAACAAAATAGTAGCAAATGAGCTTGTGCGGAAAACCAGCTTATAAAGATTTTTCATGATCTCAGTATAATATGTGTTATTAAAAAGATACTTGTGTATTTAGCGAGTCGTCACCGCTCTGGCAAGCACATATTTGCCATTTGGTGAAAGAATTGCCTAATCAGCAGGGTATTTACATCAAATTCACCTGAGAGCAAATAGGGCATTCTCCTCCACATCCCCTTGACGGACAATATTTCCGACTAAAAAGAACCATCCTCAAATGCAAAATCCCCCAATCTGACTCGGGATACAATTTTTTTAGGTCGTCCTCCACCATTTTGACATTAGTCCCCTTGCTTAATCCCCATCGGCGAGCCGATCGATAGATATGAGTATCTACGGGGAAAGCTGGTTGATTAAAGGCCGTTGCCATGACGACTGAGGCAGTTTTATGCCCGACCCCGGGGAGAGCTTCTAATTGATCAAAGCGACAAGGAACTTGCCCCTCGTACAAATCGACAAGAATTTTACTCAACTCGACAATATTCTCAGATTTGCGTCCCGACAGCCCACAGGGGCGAATAATTTCTCTCACTTGCTCGGGCGAGGTGAGTGCCATTTTTTGAGGGGTATCCGCTAGAGCAAATAAGAGAGGGGTCACCAGATTCACACGCGCATCTGTACATTGAGCAGAGAGGAGCACCGCCACAAGTAAGGTATAAGGGTCTTGATGCAATAATGGGACTTGTGGGTCTGGGTAAGCCTTCGCCAGCTCTTGTGCTACAATTTTAGCTCTCTCTTGACGTGTCATGCATCAGTATTATCACAAAGCATGAGAAAAAAGAAAGCGGGAACAAGCCATCAATGACTCGCTCCCGCTTCCTAAAAAGATGTAAAAGTTAAAAGTTATTCCGCTTTGGCGTAAAAACCCTTATCATTTAATTTACTCAAGACCGCATACATGGCACGACAATGTCTATATCCACGACGCCCAGAGAGGACATCCATACTCAGCTCCGGGCTACCCCACTGAACGATGGTAATCTCAATATATCGGCGTCCCCACTGTCTCATCAGCGATTGAGTTGGTTGATAAATATCCACGGTACCTGTGCCAACTAAAGCACTTCCGTAATCATCAACAACATAAAGATAAGGCTGACCCTTAACGCGGAACTTTGTACCGAGGGGGTAAACAGACCAGTCAGCAGCAGCACTGCGAACAGTTGAGGTATATTTCAACGAGGTTCCCACGGCATTACGAGGACCATAGACAACATGGTCGCTCTCGCTATGAGTATAAGCGGTCGTCCTGACGACGCGCGTTCTTTGATTCGTGTGATAAAAAGGCATTTTATGCCGATCGCGTCCCATATTGGGGAGGCTAGTAGACGGTTTGGCTGATGGACTAGGCGCCAGAGGAGAGACAAATCCACGATCCACTTCGCCAACTTTGGCAAACATGGTAATTTGACGAGCCTCGGCAGAGACGCCTTGCGATGAACCAGATCCTCCAGTCGAGCAACTCGACAAAAGGATGGCAACGGAAGACACGATCAGTGTAGCGTATACTTTTAAAATCATAGGGTTTTTGTTAAACCAATCTGCATTACAGACAACAGATTGATTTCTTGAAACGATAGGAAACGTCGGTTCTCACCAACAACGGCGTGCTGTAGGTACAAAATATCCCACCCCTGTGCAACCCTTTTTTTCTGCCTCGTCTCTTGATAAGCCCCTAAATCACCATCAAAAATCACTTTTTTCATGGATGAAGTTGCATGATTTGCCCCCTCACTGTATGCTGTCGCCACGTTATGGCAATGAGTTTCCCCAACATGGTCGTCGATTACCTGAGATCCCTTCAAAAAAGAGGGATTACTCAGATCCCCATTGATGAAGGAGCCCGTCAAATTTTACGTCAATGGGTCATCGCCTCACGTCAAAAACGGCAATTACCCCCTACCACCTCAAGGACATCATCTCCAGAGTCACCCAGTGACACAAAAAAAATTGAGTCATGCAAGGAAGAAATGCCCATTTGCGACGATGACCCCATACTCACCCTCCATCAGATGATTGCTCAAGAGCAGATGATTGCCGATCAATCGCCCACCCCATCCCCTCTACATCTCATCCCTTGCCCCATTGGCAATACTTTGGAAGAGCAACTCGCCTCACTCCAAAAAATCGCCGAACAATGGCCCCCTTCAAAAGCTCTGGGGACTCTGCGCGACACGATGGTTTTTGCCACGGGCACTCCCCATACGCAACTCATGCTCATTGGGGAAGCCCCAGGATTCCATGAAGAACGCCTCCGCGAACCCTTTGTCGGTCCAGCAGGAGACAAGCTCAATGCCATCCTAAAAGCAATGGGAATGCCCCGCCCCTCTGTCTATATTAGTAACATCGTCAAATTTCGCCCTTCTCTCCCCAACCAAACGACCAATAATCGCGCGCCCAACGCCACAGAAATTGCAGCATGCCTTCCGCTCATTTCCAAAGAAATCGAGTTGATTAAACCGCGTGCCATTGTCGCACTTGGTGCAACTGCCGCCCACGGGCTTTTGGGGGAAGATAACACACCACTCTCCTCGCTTCGTGGAAAATTTCACGAATTTTTAGGCATCCCCCTCCGAGTCACGTATCATCCCAGCTATCTCCTTCGTACGGATGAGCTCTCCGAACGTCGAAAAGTATGGGAAGACATGTTAAGCGTCATGGAATTATTGGGTATGCCCATTTCTGACAAACAACGCAACTACTTCATCCCCAAACAATAAGTCCCCTGTTCTTCTCATGGATTACCTCGCCGAAATTCTAAAACACAAACAAATCGCCCTCAAAAAAATCCTCCCGTTGGAGGGAAAATTGCGCGCAGCCGCCATTTTAAGAAATGAATATGCAGGATTTCGCTCATGCCTGGATGTAGGTGAGAATCGCCTCTCCGTCGTTCCCGAGCTCGCGCGCTCAACATACCCCTTCAATCAGAATGAAGAAGACTATAATCCCTCTCGTTTAGGGGAGCGCATGATACAAGGAGGAGCTCAAGCCCTATCCATCGTCACAGAACCTCATTTCTACAAAGGGAGCTTCGCAGATTTGACCCAACTCTCTAAGTCCAGCCAAGTCCCCGTCCTCTCAAGAGATTATTGGACTCACCCAGCCGAGGTCTGTCAGGCAATTATTGGAGGTGCTGATGCCATCAACCTCATCGTGGCAGCCATCCCGCAAAATCAACTCTCCCCACTCTATGCCATGGCAACGGGATTAGGGCTCGATGTCATGATTGAGGTTCATTCTCTTGCCGAGACAGAGATCGCCCTCGACCTCGATGCTGACTTCATCTGCATCAATCATTGCGACCCACATACCCTCAAGATGGATATGAATTTAACTGACCAATTGATTGATGAAATCCCCGCTGACGTCACAGTCCTAAGTACTGGGGGCATTGATACACCAGAGGTCGCCCAGCGCATGCTTGAGGCAGGTGCACACGGCGTCATCCTAGGACATCCTCTGATGCAAGCTCATCTCCCTCAAGAAATAATCGCCGAAATCCTCCAATTAAGATATGGAGAAAGGGAATAAAAAATTCACTCGTGCTCGCCAAAGGCAGATTGGAGGACATTCACATGCGGAGTCTCCCCTGCCGTCAAGATTACCTCAGAGATATCATATCGACAGTCGATTGAGAAGCTCCTTGAGCAATTGGGCATAGAGATTTAGATTTTTATTTAGGACAGGTGTGGACTTGGGACTAATTGTCTCAAGTGGTTATTGCATGTTTGCTACCATGATGTAGTTTAGGTGTGTGAAGATTTGTTGTTGTATTCTTATACTTTTTTCCTGCATGTTAGCTGATGGCTATCAGGGGGGGGCTACTTTGACGGAGAATCCTCAGCGATTTCCTATCCAACTGGGGGTAGAGGTATCTGGGGGTTATCGCTCTGATTATGTTTGGCGTGGATGGGAAATGAGTCCACACGTGTGGGAGACTCAGCTCGCGACCTCTCTCTCTTTGAGTAATAATTGGGTTCTTGGCGTTGAATTTGACTCGATGAGCTCGTTTGCTCATTCCGACTTTTCGCAGATAACTCTTGCGAGCGAATGCCTCTATTATCTAAGTTCTGAATTGACGGCAGGTCCCACTGTCGCCGGGCAATGGTACGATGATTGTCTGTTTAATAATGCTGCTGAGCTCGGGGGCATCATTCGTTGGACCCCCTCCAAGAGCTGGTCAAGTCAGGCCTCATTCCTTTATGATTCAGGTCAGCAGGGCTGGTACGAGCAGATATCTATCACTTGGCAACCTCTGATTTCAGAGAGGATTGCCGTACCAACAACTCTTTCTTTTGGTGCCTGTAATGATTATTTAGGCACCAATGGACCTCACGAATTGATGCTACGCACGGGCTTATTGATTCGAGTGAGCCCCTCGTTTAAGATTCAACCATTTATCGCCTATTCCTTAGGGATTAGAGACCAAAACACCCGCTGTTTGTACGGCGGGTGTCGGGTGATTTTCCAATTTTAAGCTGGCTCTAACGATTTAGTGGTAATAACAGCCAACTCTCCTGACTCTCTCCCTATCACATCCGTAATAGGGGTGAGGGGGCATATAATGACCACGTCCATGATAAGAAGGATGATAGCAAGGGATTGGCGGAGGTGCGGGCATGTAATGACCACGACATACCCCATTTGACCAATAGTACCGCCCACGGTAATAAGGCGCGGGCTCCCAGGTGGGGACAAAACATCCAGAATAAATTCCATTAACAAGATAAATGGGACGTCCATCTGGAGCGTACGCATAAATTGGTCGCCCACACTGTGCATACCCCCAGATGGGGAAGCCCCCCGTATCAAACCTTACGTTGACATGACCACTCACGTTGACATAAGCCTCAGCTGGCTCTACAGCACCTATTCCTAATGAGATGCCAATCAGCTCCACAACGATCAAAAATTTTGCCTGACGATATTTTTTCATAATAATAATCCTCCTTGATGGAGGGAGTTTGTTGTTCTTGTCTTCCCTCTGCTCTAAAAGCGTTCTCCTCTCTCTTTTTTGTGTAACTCTGACAAAATTATTTTTAACGATAAACAATAAAAACCCCGTTCTTTTCATTTAAGAAAAAAACGGGGTTAGAGTTATTCTATTGAGAATATAATAGGTAACTTATCGTGCCATGCCTCTGCCAGAGCTTGGGCCAACGGGACCGACTGGACCTGAAGGCGCAGAGGAGGGGTGGGCGCTCGGTGAAGGTCTCTGTGCAGGAGAAGGTCTTGGGCTTGGAATCGGTCTCGGTGCAGGGCTTGGGCTTGGTGATGGCAAGGGACGGCTTACACTTGGTCCAGCAGAGCCACCAGGTCTTGAGGGAGAGGGTCTCATCGGAGGACGATTGAAACTACTGCCATTAGGTCCGACTGGGCCAGTTGGTCTACTTGGTCGACTTGGTCTGTCATAGGAGCCATTAGGTCCGACTGGTCTACTTGGTCGACTTGGTCTGTCATAGGAGCCATTAGGTCCGACTGGTCGACTTGGTCGACTTGGTCTGTTATAGGAGCCGTTAGGTCCGACTGGTCCAGTTGGCCGACTTGGTCTGTTATAAGAGCCGTTAGGTCCGACTGGACCGACAGGCTCAGAGGGTCTATTCCCTGGATAGTTGGGTCGATTTACTCCTCCTGGGCGCACATAGCCACCAGTCCCTGGGGGACGAGTTGGGGGACCTGCCGGGCGAGTATTGTTCCCAGGCATCATCTGATTACCACTAGACCCTGGTCGATTAAAATCAGGTCGGTTGTCAGGTCGGTTGTCAGGTCGGTGATCAGGACGATAATCGGGACGGCTAGGATGATGAGGGGGGCGTTGGAGGCTCCCATGACATCCGTGGGGGGGTCTATGACACGGACGCACATAATGAGGGCGATGGTAATGCCCATGATAATAATGCGCAGGTCTCCAGCTCGGTATGTAATAATTACGATAGATCAGATTGATTGAGTAGACTGGTCTCCCGTAGGTATCATAGGCATACACGGGTCGCCCACCTTGATAACCAAAGACAGGATAACCAGTCGTATCATAATAGTTACCACCGTAAGAGCTACCACCGTAGCCACCACTATTATAGGAGGCGCCCACTCCTACATCCCAATTGGGATCATAGCAAGAGGAGAGCATGAGACATCCAGCAGCTGAGAAAGCTAGGGATCGGATCATCAATTTTATATTCATGATAATTACAGGCGATTGAGCCATTTGTTCATAGAGCGATATACTTCCTAGCTTTTGTGTAAAAATTATTTATTTTTTACACATTGTCCGCTTGAGTCTACAGGACTCATAGCATAGGATGCTGTCATCACTCTAATATATGGGACAATTATTGAAACAAAAAACTGTTGGACTAGCCATTTTTAGCTACAAGGCACCTCATACCTTATCTGAGACGCTTGCCTCGTACAAAAAATCTGGCTTACTCGACTTTTTTGATGACATTTGCCTTTTTTTTATCGGTTCAACCCCCAAGGACGAGGAAGTAGCCAACACCTACCATTTAAGATTCATCGCCACGAGTGAAGAGATCGGCGTCAAGGGAGCCATTTCGTGCATGGTCGCCAATATGCAGACAGATTATATCTTACTCGTCGAGCATGATTGCGCCGTTTGGAATACGGCAACAAGCGAGCAGTTGGGGATGAGACTCAATGATGCTTTAGGTGTCCTTGAGCGTGATGCGGCTGATATGATTCGTTTACGTCACTCATGGATTAGGAACCATCAGTCAACGGCGGCTTCTACATATTCATGGTTTTATCAAATTGACCAACTTTCCTCTTTTTGGAAGCATGCCGAGAATCTCTCTGAGGCTCAACCTTGGATCAAATGGGTGCGACGCATGCTCCACCCCTTCCGAGCTCAACGATGGATCGGTCGATCTGTCTACGTTGAGGAAAACCCTCATTTGAAATTTCCTCGCTATATTCACAAAGATGGGCATATTTTCATTGTAGATAGTGCCGTCTTTCACTGGACAAATCAACCGAGCCTCTTCCCACGTGAGTTTCTCATCAAAAGCATGGAGCAGATTGCCACTCATCATGCCATGAGTGACTCCTCCTCTAAAGAGGCTTTAGAGAAATCCATCAATGGTCACCTCTGGCGCAAAGCTCATTATCGTATCGGCGTTGCTAAAGGTATCTTTACCTAAGAGGGGGCTATCCAAAAAATTCGCAGATTTATTAGTTTTTTTGAGTCAATTAGCCATCTATACAATTACGGCAGGCATGAGATGAGTCCTGCTACCTGTTGGGGGGAGTGGGCGGCCGTTAGCGTGATTCTCAATCTTGCGGTTCCCTTCGGGACAGTTGGGTAACGAATGGCTGGGGCTAAATATCCTTGTTGTAGTAAATGATTAGAGAGAGCTAATGCCTCTTCGTTCTCACCGACAATGTAGGGAAAAATAGAGCTCATGGGACGATTCTCTTGTTGCCAGGATGATGCTAATTGATGCGCTAATTGTGACAAATGTTGTCTTTTTTCATCGCCCTCATGACTCGATATGAGATGGACTGCCTCCAGAGCCGCCACCGCCAAGGCTGGTGTCGGAGAGGTTGAGTAAATAAATGATCTTGAGCTGTTGATCAACAAGTCTGCCCATGCTCGTGAGCAGGCAACATACCCCCCCGACAAGCCTGCGGATTTACTCAAGGTGCCCATTTGGAATTCCACCCGCTGTGATAATCCGCATTCCGAGACTAAGCCTGCGCCTCCCTCTCCTATGATTCCAAATCCATGAGCTTCATCTACTAAGAGCAAGGCACCTGCTACATCCTTCTCTTCTACTATTTCGCTCAAGGGCGCACGATCGCCATCCATGCTAAAGATGGATTCAGTAACGACTAAAATTGTACTATTTGGAGATTTATCTCTCGCACGGGTCAGTTGCAATCTTAACGAAACTGGGTCGTTATGTAAAAAAGTATGAATCTCTGCCCCCGAGAGTTTGGCACCATCAATCAAACTCGCATGGCTCAATTTATCGAGAATGATAAAGTCCCCCTTACCCACGATGGCAGGGATGATCCCCACTGAGCTTGTATAGCCTGATGAGAATGATAAGGCAGCCTCTGCACTTTTTAATTCTGCCAATGCCTCCTCAAGCTGAGTATGAGCCATTCGCGTACCTGTCACGAGACGAGAAGCGGTCGATCCCGCCCCATAATCACGAAGTCCTCGTACCATCGCCTCAATGAGAGCAGGATGATGCGCCAAGCCTAAATAATCATTTGAGGCGAGATTAACCACGAGAGCACCATCAGACATGCGAGCCAATCCATGCGGCAACGAATCAATGGTGCGCAAACAGCGAAGCAAGCCCTCGTGTCGATACTGATCTAAAATATCCTGTGGATTTTTCATAAGAGGAGAGGTATTTATTTCTCAAACCACGTCATTCTACATCCCAATCCCGATAGAGACAACGGCATTGTGTCCCCCCATGGATGAGGCAGATTTAATCAAAAGCCTTTTACCTGCACGATCAACAGATTCCGAGAGTTGTCCATCGAGGACGGGGGGGGAGAGACTAGGTAAATTGGGGGGCAACATCCCATCTCGTGCAAAAATAAGCATCAGAGCTAATTCCAAGATACCACTCCCCCCGATCGCATGCCCGACCCACGGCTTCATCAGGCGAAAGTCTGGTAAGGCACGATTTTGAAAGGCTCTGGTCAATGCCGCAGATTCAGAGAGGGCATTGCCACGGGTGCCACTCGCATGTGAGCACAGCGTAACGGGTAGTGCCTCTCCCTGCATCACCTCACATGTAGCCGTCAGTGCCGAGCTCAACAGCTCTGACATATAGTGCCCCGAGGAGGGCATTGATAACGGACTATGAGCATCAGAATTAGAGCGATAATCCAGCAATCGAGGGACATTGAGCCAAGGTAACTGCCTCTCTCCAGCCATTTCCAAGGCAAGAGCCGCCCCTCCCTCAGCTATAATCATCCCATCTGCCTCTGGGTGATAGGGGTTATTCTTACCACTTGGCGAGAGCATCCGCGAGCCATGATAGGTGTCGAGTAATGATGGACTTAGGGGGAGATCGACCCCAATCGCCAGCACGCGCTTGACCATCCCGCATTGCAATAACATCCATGCGAAACCCAGCGCATCCAGCCCAGAGGCACAGCCATTAGACACGACGTGATAAGGACCATGGATGCCAAGCTCAAGACTGACACATGAGGCTAGCTCACTATGTAAAGATTGAGGCACAGAGAGCAATTTGACACGACGGCGATGAGGCCAATCATCCAGCCATCCAGCAGCATTACCGCGAGAGCTACCAACGACGAGCGCGGCATCGTGCAATTCAGATACCCCCCACCCTGCCTCTGCAATTGCCTGTCGAGCCAATACCAAGCTCAAGGATGAGGCGGGACCTTGATGACGATTCTCAAAAAGACGCCGATCTGGTATCCATGCACCATACAAATGAGACCATGAATGATCATATCCCCAGAGCTCGCCCAATGGCTTTGACACGCGCTCCCCTCTCAGCATCGCCTCGCGATGTGCCATCACCCCTATCCCCAGCCCAGACGCAAGCCCCATCCCACAAATTAAGGGGGAATGCTCCACGGATGGCAACGAAGAAGACATCATGGCAACAATAGCTTTGAACTCTCAAATGGTGCAGATTACTCTGCTTTTTCCACTTTATCATGGAACACATCAAACCAGCCTTCGCCAACAATCTGATCCAGATGATATTCCCATCCTGCGCTTGCAGGCAGTTTCTTTTTACTCAAGATTACCCGCACTCTCATATGAGTTGGACTAGGTGACAAGGGCAAGACGCGGCGATAAACAACATTTTGCAACTCATTGATTTTGAACATTCGGTAAATATCTTTACCCAACTTTGATTGTTTGGGCACCATGATATTTGGGCATGAGACCCCAATATCTGATCGACCATTCACCGAGGGTTCGCTAAATTGCAAACAATAGTTTTTTTCATCATCCAGGGCTTGGTCATGCTTCACCCAGAGACGAAACATTCCTTGGTCAGGACCATCCCCCGAGACAAAACGATCCCATTGCGTACTTTGATAACGCACAAACTGCATCCAATCTATCTTCCACTCTCCAACGTCATCACGAACAAACGTAAATTCCCACTTTTCCTCTCCCTCAAACCCTAAAATGACCACAAAAACTTGAGTCCCATCCACCTCAATCATTGAGATTGAATTTAGCTCTGGCTTACCAGGGAAAAGTTCATTCTTATGTTTGCTATAATACTCAGTCATGCCAGAGATATTATCTACCGCATTTATCACACACCCAGCCTTGCCCCCGACGCTCGTCTCTCTCATAAATTGATCAATCGTCGCAAGGGATTGCTTCAGTAAATTTTGCCTATCAAGAGATGGTATAGAGCGCAATTCCCAAAAATGGATTTCATTAAAAGCCGTCGCATCCTGACGAATTTTTTGCTTCTTTTTATTTGAATACCCCAAGGTCACCCCAACAAGCAACACAATTGAGCAAAGAAACAAAATAATAGAGAAAACCCTCAATCTCGAAAACCCCAATCTTGGCGCTATTCCAGCCAACCCACTATAATCACAACTTCCATTCATAAAATATCTCGAATACTTACCGAGCTACTCTCTGCGAAAAAAGTAAAATTGTCGATTCCATAAAAAGCAAATGATGACATGATTACTCTCTCTTTTTTGCTCATTACGTTGAAATTTATTTCCATTCGTTCGCGATTTAGCTAAAGTTTCTTCAGGTATCCCGTTAAGAGAACCCCAACCTTTTTTTCAGTAACCATCATGTTCAATTCATTTAAAAAATACTCTCCTCAAGGCACTGTATCTGACCAAGAATCCAATTTTGATCAACCTAATCCTACACCTTCCACCCCCGCATGGGACTCATCTCTTGAGGAATCAACGCCAATTCAATCCAGCCAGCCAACATCTCCCTATGGCTCAGCCTCTGCTTACGGTACCAGCACCCCATCCTATTCTCCGACCATCAACACCACCATGCAACGTGCTCAAGCCTCAACAAATAACGTCCTCAACTCTGATGTAGAGGTCATCGGTAAATTACGTTTCGTTGATAATCTCTTGATTGATGGGATCGTCGATGGTGAGATCAACTCTGATGGCGTCCTTACTATTGGTCAAAATGCTCGTATCAAAGCAGAGATTCGCACCAACTCCGTCATCATCCATGGCAAAGTAATTGGCAACATCACGGTAACAGATCGCGTCGAGCTCAAATCAACAGCTGAGCTAGTCGGCGACATTCACGCAGCCTCGCTCTCCGTAGACGCTGGCGCCATCTTCATTGGTCGCTCAACAGTGGGTGCCCCCTCCATGGAAAATATCTCGACAACAGCAGGCACCAGCACCATGCCTACCCAACAAGAGCTCGTCGAGCAAAGCACCTTCCCTGACGCAGTCAAAGCGACCAAAGCCTAAGTGCAAATGCAGGCAGAGTAACTAATATCACACAGCCTCACGGCAACACGTGGGCCAGGTCTTCTCATTTTTTCATCCCCATGAGTCCATATTGGGTCTCATGGGGATGAAGTGGCTTCAAATAAATTTCTAAAATTACATCAACAAAAAAAACTCAACTACCACCTGCGGATAAGGAATCTCCCCAT
>JAVXPO010000011.1:34705-39010 GCA_036644695.1 Akkermansia sp.
ATCTCCCCATCATCTCTACCTCTTTGCTCACCATGCAACTCCCACTCACCACTTGTTTTACCCCCGTTCCTCGAATATCGAGCGAATGCTCTAAAAAGCGCGATGAGCCAATCCCCAACCCTGCCCCTAGCCAGCACACACTCGCGCGCCCACAACAAACATCCGTCCCGAGTAAACCAGTCATTTGTTTTGAATGCGGACTCATCTCCATCGTCCCCATTGTAGCATTATCGACCCGATGCCACCACTGCTCTGCCTATATTTGCATGGACGACATCAACATTCATAACCGATCGCATAAGACACACGTACAAACATGGGGGGATGTCACCGTCAAACCAGACACCGACTTGCATGACATCAACATCCAATGCCGTCACCTCTACCTCAATGGACAACTCTCGGGCACCATTCATTGCTCAGGAACTTGCCTCATCAAAAAAAGCCAAATCTTCAGAGGATCACTCACGGCACATACCCTCGAAATAGCGAAAAGAGCCAACCTCACCTTCTCTGCCCCCATCATCGTCCAGCAAGCCATCATCAACGGCATCCTCAATGGCGTCTTACAATGCAAGGGAACCGTCACTCTCGGCAAAAATGCCAAATTCTTTGGCGATGTCCAAGCCACCAACCTCATCTTTAGTGAGGGGAGTAGCCATTCTGGACATTTCTACAAAATCGCCCCATGATACTATGATAAAAGGTCAAAACCCAATTATAATCAGGGGCGCCAGACAACATAATTTGCAAGGGATCAATCTCGACCTCCCCACACGACAGCTCATTGTCTTGAGTGGTCCCTCTGGCTCGGGGAAATCCAGCCTTGCATTTGATACCCTCTTTGCAGAATCGCGTCGTAGATTCTTGGATTGCCTCTCCTCTCAATCGCGCCAGGCACTATCTCAGCCTGATAAACCCGATGTCGATCGCATCACGGGATTGCCACCCTCGCTCTGCCTCGAACAATCCTCTGCCTCGGGCGGACCTCGATCCCTATTAGGCTCAATCACAGAAATCCTCGATTACCTGCGCGTCCTCTATGCTGCCATCGGTCAACCTCACGACCCAAGCTCTGGAGTTAAACTCATCAGACAAAGTTCAGATCAAATCATTACAAGCTTACTATCATTCGCCGAGGGGACTCGACTCACGCTCATGGCACCTATCCCAGCCACGCTATGGGACAACATCCCAGCCACACTTGGCGACTTCCAACGGCAAGGTTTTTTACGAGTCAGATGGGACGGCGACATCCTCGACATCGATGACCTCTTACATCACCTCCCCGACAAAGCGCCTCAACAGGCGGCACTCGTCATTGATAGAATCATCCTGCGCCATGAGACCTCTCAAGCTCGCTTGGCAGACTCACTCCAAACAGCATTGAGAGTCCATGAAGAGGAGGTTCAAGTCCTCGCTCTCTCCCCCGACTCAAACCAAGACCACACAACCCTACACGCCTTTCACACCCAATATCGCAACCCCGAGACAGGCTTCATCCTCCCTCAGCTCACGCCCAAACACTTCTCTTTTAACTCCCCCTCGGGGGCATGCCCAACCTGCAAGGGACTCGGCACCGTCGAGGGCAAAATCGGCAGAGGCGACAAGCCCACACGCCCCCGATCCTGCTCACACTCCAGCCCCTGCCCCACATGCCATACTCAACGCCTTAACCCCTTATCCTTAGCCGTCACCATCTCCTGTGGCGACAATCAAGAGATGAACATTGCGCAATTAACCGCGCTCCCTCTCAACCGCACGCTAGAGCTCATCCCAACCATTAACATCCCCGACTCCATCGCAACCGCCTGCTCGCCCCTACTTGCAGAATTGCAAAAAAGACTCTCCTGCCTCCATGAGCTAGGTCTCGGCTACCTCTCTCTTGATCGAACTGCCTCTAGCCTCTCAGGCGGAGAGCTACAACGCGCACGCCTCGCCTCACAACTAGGGGGCGGACTCTCGGGAGTCCTCTACATCTTAGATGAGCCCACCATTGGTCTACACCCCTCTGACACCAATCGCCTCATCGCCGCTCTCCACCATCTGCGCGACATGGGCAACACCATCCTCGTCGTCGAGCACGATGAGCAAATCCTCACTGCCGCTGACTACATCGTCGATATGGGACCAGGCTCGGGTAAAGATGGCGGACTCATCCTCGCACAAGGCACCCCTGGAGAAATCAAAACAAACCCTAACTCCATCACAGGCCCGTGGCTCGCCAGCCAACACACCATGGATAGCTTTGCTCCCCTCCCTCCCCACACACAGGAATACCTAAGCCTTAAGGGCGCACGTGCCCACAACCTCCAAAATGTCACACTCAGCCTCCCTCTGGGAGCCATGACAAGCATCACGGGACCCTCTGGCTCTGGGAAATCGAGCCTCATCAACGAGTGCCTCATCCCAGCACTCCGCATAGCTCTAGCCCATCACAATCACCCATCAGAGAGCTTCCCTCAAGAATCCGAGCAAAAATCTACCCCATGGACATCCCTCACGGGGGCAAACCAACTCTCGCGCTTCGTCATCATCGACCAATCACCCATTGGCAAATCCCCACGATCCACCCCGGCAACCGCAACTGGTCTCCTCAATATCCTACGACCCCTCTATGCAGGGCTCCCTCTCTCTAAAATGCGAGGATACAATACCGCAAGATTCTCGACAAACGTACGTGGGGGCAGATGCGAGCGGTGCTTAGGCATCGGGCTCATTGAGGTAGATATGCACTTCCTAAGCAACGTCACCATCCCATGCGACGCCTGTAACGGACAACGTTACAACCGCGAAACCCTTGAGGTCACATGGCGAGGCAAATCCATTGCTCAAGCACTTGCCTTCACCGTCGACGAGGCACTTGATTTCTTTGCTCCCATCCCCAAAGCCACCGCTATCCTACAATGTCTCCAAAAAGTAGGACTCGGCTACATGAGCCTCGATCGCCCCTCAAACACCCTCTCAGGGGGAGAGGCTCAACGCATTAAAATTGCAGCAGAACTCGCTAAAATACCAGCCGTCAACCTACAAGAACGAGTAGGAACCCCAAAATCACTCTTCATCCTGGATGAGCCTAGCTCTGGACTCCATTTCCGAGAAATCAAACTATTGCTCCATGCCCTAGGAGAACTACGCGCCGCAGGACACACCATCCTATGCATCGAGCACAACCTCGACATCATCATCTCCTCAGACCACGTCATCGACATGGGCCCCAGCGCAGGTGAGCATGGGGGACAAATCGTCGCCACTGGCACCCCGACTCAAATAGCCAACAACCCTGTAGCCCCAACAGGCAATTGGCTCCTCCAAAAAATGACACAGCTTCCCGACTGAACAGTTTGTTAAGCTACCTTAGGATGAAGCTTCCTCACCTTTCGAGGAAGTCTCACAATAACACGCCTTCCATCCTCTATCTCTACATCAAAAGAAAGATGAGTCACCTCCACATACTTCAAAACCGTACTCATACTCATACGTGCATTTGAAGTTGACTCAATCTCAGAAATACGAGGCTGTCGACAATTAAGAGCAGCTGCCATCACTCGCTGAGAGATGCCAGCCTTAATCCTCATCTCAGTCAGCTTCATCGCCATAGAATGCGCTCTTACTTTTTGCTCCACCTCCTCCCACTCTTTTTCAGATAAAAGATGAGAAGAAACGTGTGCATCCTTCAAACTCGAATACCTCTTACTCTTCATAGAATCGGTATCTAAATATTCTTTTTTTTCCATAATCGTACTAGTTAAAAATTAAGACTATCAACATATCGCGAACAAAACTTATTATCTTGCGCTTGGCTCGCCTTATCCCCGACGCAAACAAGATGCAACTCATGCCCCTGAACGTAACAATACAAATAAAGGCGCGTTTGAGTAGACGAAGAAAGAGGCTGCTGAGTTAAAGCGTGGCATCCAGCTGCCTCTCTATGAACAAAGGGAAATCCACCATCAACAACGGATTATCATGACGCTCAAGCTGTTCCTTGTACGCCGACAAATTTTGAAGCATCTGCTTAACCTCGCGCGGATACCTCTTGAGCATTCGCCTCATATCACGCTCATATTGATCGGTATTAACAACACTCCACCTACTCATGTCAGATCAATCAATAAGAAATATCCTATCACTAATCAAGCAAAAAGATAAGAAAAAACTTATCATAAATACAAACTCTGGCTCTACGGTGAGCCCGACTCTTGGGCTTAGGTGGAAACCTGAACCGTTTTCATCGCCCCTCTATTTCGCTAACAAATTCACCGCCCCACATCGCATACGGGTCTGGAGGAGAACGTGTTGCGT
>JAVXPO010000012.1:0-38621 GCA_036644695.1 Akkermansia sp.
CCAGAAACGCGGCAAGTTTCACGAGGGCTTTCGTAATATCTTTCGTCCTGAGAGACCGCTTGACTGCTTTTCTGGCAATATCTATGCGTGCATAATAAGTTCCAGAGGTCTTTTCCTTGTACAAATTCGCGTGCCTAGTCTTCTCAAGTGCGATCTTCATAACTTGCCTAGCTTGTCGCAATGATTGCCAAAATCAACAACTTTTTTATGTGTTACGTGTAGCCATACGTACAGCCACCCACTTTCCACCCCTTAAACAATAAGTCCCGTAAGTAGTTAAACTTACGGGACTTATAAATGGTCGGGCTGACAGGATTCGAACCTGCGACCCCCTGCACCCCATGCAGGTGCGCTACCAGACTGCGCTACAGCCCGAAATGATACTTCTCAACCGCTTTTTAGGCGGGCGTTGAGGGCGGAGAAATGTTTATCTTAAAAGTTGGATGTTGGCAAGAGTGTTTTTTCGTGTTAGTTGTTTTTTGTCATGAACCAAGTTCAAGTTGCTGTCGTCGGGGCTAGTGGGTACACAGGTCAGGAATTGTTGCGTATTCTTCTGAATCATCGAGGGGTACGGTTAGTTTGTGCCACCTCGCGCCAGTATGCTGGTCAAGCGTTGTGCGATGTTTTCCCTAGATTCACTCATGTACCAGGATCAGAGTTAACTTTTAGTGATTCTGATGTGGATGCTATTGTGGCAACGGGTGCACAGATGGCGTTCCTTGCCTTGCCTCATGGCGTTGCCGCGGCTTATGCTCGTGGCTTAGTGGATAAAGGGGTGCGAGTGGTTGATTTAAGCGCAGATTTTCGTCTATCTTCTCCAGCTATCTATGAGGAGTATTATGGGGTTGCTCATCCCGATGTTGCCTTGATGCAAGAGGCTATCTATGGTTTGCCTGAATGGCGTGCTGATGCAATTTGCCAAGCGCGTCTCGTTGCCTCGGCAGGATGTTATCCAACCAGTATTTTAATGCCGTTGATTCCCTTACTCAAGGCAGGTCTTTTAGAGACCGAGGGGATTGTCGTTAATGCCGCTAGTGGGGTGAGCGGTGCAGGGCGCAAGGCGGATGTCAATTTGCTCTTTTGCGAATGCAATGAGAGCATGCATGCTTATGGAGTGCCCAAACACAGGCATTTAAGTGAGATTGAGCAAGAATTGTCGTGGGCAGCAGGTGAAGAAGTCATTATTTCTTTCACCCCACATTTGATTCCTGTCAATACAGGGATTTGCACAACGACGAGCGCAAAGCTGAAAAAAGGAGTTAATCCCGATGAGGTGTCCAAGGCGTTACAGGGTGCATATTCCCAAGCTCCGTTCGTCCGTTTATTGGGCAACAAGCCAGCGGACACTAAAAATGTGACGAGGACCAATTTCGTCGATATTGGTTGGGCATATGATGCGCGTACGGGGCGTATTTTGCTTATGAGTGCAGAGGACAACGTCGTCAAAGGAGCTGGCGGTCAAGCAGTTCAGTCATTTAACCTCATGTTTGGCTTTGATCAAACGGAGGGGTTATGGCTCATTTAATGAGATAAATAATCATTTTTTGCAGTAATTGATGCTTTTCAAAAACATTTGACGAGCGCATGCTCTGCAAGTATCAAATTTTTAGCAATGGATATTTCTGAATTAAAAACGGTAAAGGGTGGCGTCTGTGCTCCTCAAGGGTTTTTGGGTAATGCCCTGAGTTGTGGCATTAAGAAGCCGACGGCAACGCGTCTGGATCTTGCCCTCATTTATTCATCACAGCCATGTGTTTCATCTGGTGCCTTTACGACGAATCGCGTCAAGGCGGCTTGCGTCAAAGTCAGTCAAGCTCATTTGAATCGTGCCAATTTACGTGCCATTGTCGCTAATAGTGGCAATGCTAATGCTTGTACTGGGGTTGAGGGGGTAATGATTGCTCGTAAAGAATGCAAAATTATTGCCAAGCAGTTAGGATTAACCTCTTCAGAGATTGGCGTTTGCTCTACTGGTGTCATTGGATTACCTATGCCCATGGTTCGCATCGAGCCTCGTTTACCTGAGCTTGCCAAAGGGTTAGCCCCTGATCAGGGAGAGCTTGTCTCTCAAGCAATTATTACAAGTGATACGACGACAAAAGAGGTTTCTGTAGAATTTGAAATTGATGGGAAGCCAGTCAGAATTGGTGCCTGTTGCAAGGGTGCCGGGATGATTTCCCCCTGTATGGCGACGATGTTGTGCTTTATCACGACTGATGTCGGCATTAGTCGTGAGCTATTAGATAAATATACGCAAGATGCTGTTGAGCATTCATTTAACCGTATTACGATTGATGGCGATATGAGTACGAATGATACTGTACTCATCCTCGCTAATGGTGCCTCTGGCGTCACGGTCTCAACGGGTAGCAATGCGTTATTATTCCGCGATGCCCTGATGGCGGTCATGTTATTGATGGCAAAACATGTCGTCCAAGATGGCGAACGGGTGACGAAATTTGTAACGGTGCGAGTATCAGGCTCACGTAGTTATAGTGAGGCGAAGAAGGTTGCCGAGGCTGTTGCCAAGTCATCTCTCGTGAAGTCCTCTTGGAATGGGAATGACCCCAACTGGGGGCGCATTATTCATGCAGTTGGATATTCTCGTGCCCGAGTTCGCGAAGAGTTGATTGATATTGATATTGCTGGTCTACCTGCTTGTCGTGGCGGGATGCAGGCAGATACCCCATCTGATCAATTACGTGAGGCGGTGCAAGTGCGCGATTTTACGATTGCAATCAATTTGAATCAAGGGGACGCTGACTATACGGTCTATACGACGGATTTATCTCCTGAATATGTTGATTTTAACCGATCTGAATATGCGTATTGGAATCAAGCAAAGGTAGATGGCTTGACTAAATAAGAGAGACAACATTTAACAAACGTTTTTTTGTGTGGAAAAGAAACGTAAGTCGCAGAGAGGGGGGACTATCCCTCCCTCTGCTGAAATACTCGCTGAGGTTGCGTGTATCCTCAATGAGGGAGCAAAACGCGCAACGCGTGCCAATCGAGCCTGTTCGGGAATTTCCAATTGTTGTCGTTTCCGTCTCACGGGTGAGATCCCGTATGTGACCTATGGTGAGGCATGGGTCGCGTGGCTTGAGTGGAAGGCGACGGGACGAGTCAAATTAGATTTACATGCCGATGGGTCTTGTCCGTTATTGAGTGCACAAGGGCTATGTATGATTTATAAAGCGCGCCCTATGGCGTGTCGTACTCATTTTTGCATCCAAGCTGGAGGCGCATTACCAAGAAGGGATGTCGTCGATTTAATCGGTAGATTAGAGGATATCGATGTTAAAATTGGCGGATGTGGCCCCGTGAAACTCCCTGATGCGTTGAAGCGTCTGGCTAAAAAATAATTTTTAGTTCTGAGGATTTTCTATTGATTTTGACATTGATAAATTCTTTTTCGTCGTTAGTCTCAAGGAAACTTGTTTGTTCTATTGTTTCATTAGATTCATTCGTACCATCCCCCCTTTTTCAATGATGAGACTCATCCCTCTATTCGGAATATTCCTCCTGTTTGCTCACGATGGATTTTGTGCTATCCCGACGAAATCGCCCAAAGTCACGCCCCCACGCCCTATTACCCCGCTCGAAGAGCGTGTTATTGAGATAGATGGTCGCCCAGCTAGCGTCGCCATGGATGGAGACACCATGTACATCTCTGTCATAGGTAAAGAGATGAATTTAACAAAGGATGATGAGGATGGGGCAATTTATGTATTAAAGCCTGGTGAAACGAGCCCAGTCAAATTGACCCGCGACGGTGAGTTCAGCGCGCCTAAAGGCATTGCGGTAGATAAAGATTTTATCTACGTGACAGATATTGATGCTCTGTATGTCTTGGATAAGGAAGAGGGGAAAATGCAATCTTATGCTAGTTTTGCCTCCGATGGTCCCTTGTCTTATATCAATGATTTAGTCCTCTTGGGAGATGGACGCATCATTGTGTCTTGTACGGATAATAATAAAATTTACATTTGTGATCCACGGACAAAATCTTATTCCGAGATTGTTACCAAGCTACCTCTCAATCATCCGACTGGTCTTGCTTGGGATGCAGAGAATAAACTCCTGTATATAGTAGAGAGTGCCTCAATCAAAGAAGGGAATAAAGAAGTTCCTTGTGGTCGCCTCCTTACAGTCAACATCTCTACGGGCGCGACCTCAGTCATCTCAACAAATTTTGATCAGATGAAGGGTCTCTTTAATGGGATTGCGCTGAAAGATGGCGAAGTTTATTTTTGCGACTGGAGCAAAAATAAATTACCCGAAGCCATTCGTAAGCTTAACCTTAAATCAAATAAAGTGAGCAAACTGGCTCGTGCCTCAATGACGGGAGTGAGTGATTTCATCATCCGAGGGAATCAATATATTGCCCCATCCATGGAAGATCGCAAAATTTATATTGCCAATCTTCCGAAAGAAAAGCGTTGATTACGCGTGCTCACGCTCAATGTCTTGTTACTACCAAGGATTAACTCAATCGTCTCGCTCTACACTCAAGAATGGGACGATTATTTGTCTACGCGTTTAGAGCTTGCTTCTCCACGAGAGAAATGTTTATTGAAGCCATGCATTTGCAGATTTCCACCATGTTTGGGAAGGCAGTTTTGGACGGGCTTTGCTTAGTCGGTTCCATTGGTTGCCTCGCAGCAGATGTTGTACGATGCTTGATTCGTGGCAAATTCCGATTAAGGGTATTGCTCGATCAGATTTCGAGTATTGGGGTGGGCTCGCAGCCTGTTGTCTTGTTAACAGGGGTCTTTACAGGTGCCGTACTTGAGGCACAAACTTTATTCCAACTACAAACAGTCAAGATGGAAACGATGGGTGGTGCCGTTGTCGCCGTTGGCATGTTTCGAGAGCTAGGTCCAGTCATCACGGGGCTCATGCTAGCAGGGCGCGTTGGCTCGGCTATGGCGGCGGAGATAGGGACGATGAAAGTCACCGAGCAAGTCGATGCCTTGCGGGCGATGAATGTAGACCCAGTCGATTATCTCGTGAAACCTCGTATTGAGGCGATGTTAATCTCTACGCCTATCTTAATGCTTGAGTCCGTCTTGATGGGGATTATTGCAGCATATATTGTTGCCACTGTCTCTTTTGGCGTTAACTCCGCCTATTGGATGGCGGTCTTGGAGAAACACTTGGGCTTTGGCGATTTGGCAACCTCTTGCGTCAAGGCACTTGTATTTGCTTTGTTAATTGGGCTGATCTCCTGTCGCCAAGGGATGGCAACGACGGACGGCGCCGTTGGAGTTGGCAAATCAACGATGAAGGCGATGGTTTATTCCGCAGTTGCCTTGTTGGTCGCCAATTTTATTTTAACGATGATTATGAGTTATTTCTTCCCCATGGGATTTATCAGCTAAACTTGGAGAGAGATTGAGAAATGAGCGAGATACCCTACATTCAAGTTAAGAACATCACCCAAACATTTGGCACTCAAGAGGTACTCAAAGGCGTGAGCTTTGATGTACATCGTGGCGAGCTATTGGCATTGATTGGGGGATCTGGGGCAGGTAAAAGTGTCATACTCAAGCATTTAATTGGTCTTTTGAATCCCTTGTCGGGCTCCGTCATGATTGATGGCAACCCCATGAGCAATGTATCTGACTCTAACCAGGCAATATTGAGAGCAAAAATGGGGTTTATGTTTCAACAAGGTGCCTTATTTGACTCCATGACCGTCGCAGAGAATATCGCCTTCCCCCTCATTGAGGCTGGCATCACTGATGAAAGCGAGATTGCTCGACGTGTACAAGAGGCTCTTGACTCTGTTGATTTGGGGACACACGGCGATAAAATGCCCGCTAACCTCTCGGGGGGAATGATTAAACGCGTCGCCGTTGCCCGTGCCATTGTCTCAAATCCTGAATGTTTATTTTACGATGAACCAACGGCTGGACTTGACCCTATCGTGACAGACAGTGTCAGCTATCTCATTCGAAAAATTTGTGTAGGGAATGCAATTACCTCCATCATCGTGACTCATGACATGGGCAGTGTCATTCATATTGCTGACCGCATCATTTTCCTCAATCAAGGAAGGGTCTACTGGGAAGGAACTCCTGAAGAGCTACTCCAGACCCAAGATCCCTTTTTATACGATTTTGTCGTGGGGCATTCAGGCGAAGATTGGAAAAAGATTCAATCAAGCAATCGCCCCGACTTTCAAAAAGAAATGCTACAAGACGCCCTTGCCGAGCGTTATCATCAATTATAACGATTCAATATTATTTTATTATGAGTAAATCATGGAAAAAAGAAACATTTGTTGGGGTCTTTTTGATCATCGGCATTGCAATGATCGTCGGGGCAGTTTTATCAATTGGAGATTTTAAGGATGGAAATGACAAAACCTATCCTATCTCCATTTTATACAAAGATGCGGCTGGGCTCATCAAAGGTGCACCCTTACGCCTAGGGGGAGCTGTCATTGGCGAGATTACCTCAGCCCCCGAGCTCACACAATCAGGGGACAAGGTCATGCTATTGGCTCGCATCAAGAATGACGTACGCATCCAACAAGGCTCTCAATTCCGTATCGATATGCAAAATCTCTTAGGTGATAAGTACATCGACGTTGTCCCCCCCACCAAGCCTACAGAGGAATACATACATGCTGGAGAATTGATTCAGGGAGAATCAGAGAGCGACTTAAAAAAAATCAGGAATAATGCCACAATCGCCAGTGATGAAATCGTCTCTTTATTAAGGAAGCTGGATAAAAACTCTGAATATATTGAACAAGCGATTAAAGATATTTCTGTCGCCGCAAAAGGCTTATCAGAAACGACAGAAAAATTGAATAACGGCGTCCTTAGTGCAACAAACATCGCTCATTTGAATAACATTATGGGCAATGTCGATACCGCATCAGCTCAAACGCCAGAATTGATCTCAGAAGCACATAAAACCATTGCAGAACTAAAAGAGACCTCCGCTGGCGCACGCAAACTCCTCGTTGTGGCGGAAGAAAAGCTCAATCAATTAGATCCCGTCTTTAATGAGGCGGCACCAACCATAAAATCTCTCCGCCAAACCTCTGACAACCTTTCAACCGTCATTAAAGATGTCAAAAAAGGCAACGGCACCATAGGATTGTTAATGTATGATAAAAAATTCCGTAATTCGTTTGAGGACTTCATCAACAATCTGCGCGATTATGGCATCTTGAGATACCGCGACCCAAAAAACCCAATTCCCCCTGCTGACCCAAGAGCTGGATATTCAGGGTCAATGCGATAATAACGAAAGATAGAGCTCTGCGGGCTCTGCCTCAGAATCTCTTTTACAAGCTTGCATGATAATAAATAATGGCGCATGATGCGTCTGTAGAAAAGAACATCGAAAAAATTCAACAAAAATTAACCCTTTACACTCTATAAGACTATGGAAAACAACAATACTCCCTCTTTGGATCACGCTAAGAACGATTTGAAGACAGCGGCTACACTTGCAGGCAACGCCGTAATTGAAGCAACGGATGTCGTTAAAGAACAAGCTACTCAGGCTCGCCAAGTTGCGGCTGGACGCTTTAATCAAGCCCGTGAATTTGCCGCTGCTAAAGTTGGGCAACTTCGTCAAACGGCTGGCGAACAAGCCTCTCATTTGCGCCAATACGCAACGGAAAAAGCCCTAATCATCCGTCAAAAGGCTGAAATTGGCTGGGACGTTACCAGTGATAAGGCAAAGCAATTACACAAGTCTGGCGAAGAATACGTTAAGGAAAACCCAACTAAATCAGTGCTCATTGCATTGGGCGTTGGCTTTTTGCTAGGCTCATTGATTCGTCGCCGTTAACGCCATCGCCCCTAAACTTGACAGATAAGCTCCATCTTATCTGTCAATCCTCAAAAGAGGGGGGGCTTTTGGAGTTTTTCTTTCTTTTAATAGCCAAGGCACATCTCAGGAACAATCCCGTTTGAAACAATGAGCATACTCAGCAAATTATGGGGCTTTGTCTCAGCACCCGCCTCTAGTGAGGTCGATGCTGATTCTCCTATTGAGAGAGAAACACCGACTCTGCGTCAAATACTCTCGCAAGTGCTGGATCATATCCGCACTCTTGCCACACTCTTTGTCGTTGAGGTTGAGGAGGCTGCTGACCGAGCCAAAGTAAAACTCATTCGCCTCATCCTTGCGGCGGGATTGCTCATTGTCGGATATTTGCTTTTATGCGGATTTGCCGTTGCTGTCCTTGAGATATGGGTTGGAATGATAGGCGCATTGGGTATCCTTGCCGCCATCCACTTAATCACTGGGGGTATCTTTCTTTACATCGGGCTAAAGTCAAAAATTGGTCCAATCCTCCCATCTACTCTTGATGAAATCAACACAGATTACACATGTCTGCAAATAGCAATCAAAGAAAACAGGAATTACTAATTCACCTGGCAGAGACCCGCTTAAACATCATTGATGATGTCGAGTATATCTCTAAACGCGTTCATCATTCGCTAGGCTGGTTGGTATCCCTAAAACACGGATTCATCAAAAAATCGATAACTACCTCCATTGGGGCAGCAATTGTTGGCATTATCTCTGCGAGTCTCTTAGGTAAATTGGTGTTAGGCGCGAGTCATTCAAATACTGTCCGTGCCTCTGGAGGGCTTATTGCCACAGGGGGACGTTTCTTGTGGGGTGCTATCATGGCATCTGCTCTCCCCCTACTAAAAGATTTATTTCAAAAGACGATTAGTCGCAAATTCGCGCATTATCTCGACAAAAAATTAATCAAATAAAAGAGGAAATATTATTGAGCTCGTTCTGTTAAGAGACGCTCTAGGTTAAAGGAAGCCTCTTCATTGCCTTTTTCTGCCCCTTTTTTGTACCATTGTTCAGCACGGTCAAGATCAGGACTCATGCCAGAACCTTGTTCATACATGCTGGCGAGATTATTCATTGAGGAAGTATCGCCAAGCTCTGCCCCTTTGCTGTAATAGATAAATGCTTGGTTGATATTGGACTCAACTCCAATTCCCATTTCGTTCATATACCCGAGTAAAAAATATAATTTAGGCATATCTCCTTGATTTTTCTCCAGTTTTTTGAGAATGCCATAGGCTTCTTCTGGGTTTGCAGGGGTGCCGATGCCTTTCATGAGCATGATTGCCTTTTGGAGAGAGGCTTGAGCAATCGGACTTTTTGCAGCTCGATTAACGAGCACCCAAGATTCATGGAGATTTTGAGGGACCTGGGTACCCCGCTCATATCGAGAGGCAAGGGTGAGCATGCCTTTCACCGAATAGAGATCGACCATTTTCTCAAGATAATCAATGGCATTGTGAGATTGTTTGGCATCGTAATAATGGACAAGTCGAGCGAGAGCCTCGACACTATCCTGGATGGCAGCTCGATTAAGGCTAATCAACTCTTTCTCATGATTACCCAAGGCATGTTGAGCATCCGCATCAGCGAGGAGAGCTTGGATATCGCCACGATTCTTGAGCATCGTCTGTAATCCCTCTTTAAATTGCTGTTCGTTGTCACCGAGAATATTCAGGAGCAAACGTGCAGCGCCACAATGCCCGTTGACGGCAGCTTGCTTGAGCCAAACAATGCCGTCTTTTTCTCGATTGGGGGCAACATCTGTATTTCCAGAGGAGAAGTAATATCGTCCAAGTAGCTCCATGGCTCCGATATTACCATTTTTTGAGGCAGTTAAGGCTCTCTTCTCACCCAATTGTCGTGCGTTATCGTCCAGAGGGGGGGCAAAAAGCAAGACGTTAATCACCTCACATTCTGCAAGGATATCTCCCTTTTGGGCTTTTTGATCGAGTGGCTCAATCCATTGGTCAAATTCACTTGGGCTAGCATCTTTTTTGAATTGGGTCAGGTAATGGATGGAGAGAATATCCCCTTGCTGAGCAAGGTGTAGACATTGCTCCATGAGTAATTGAGCATCAGCTTTGTCTCGTGATTGATCTCTAACAGAGGCGTCATTCGGTGATGAATGATTGAGCATATCGAGATAGAGACGGGGGACGGGGTGCCCCGATTTAGAGGCTCGTTGCCACCATATGCGACAAAAATTATTATCATCCCATTGCTTTTCACTATTGGGGCTAAGCCACCATGTATGAGCTAACACCATAGCGGCATTAGGATCGCCAAATAAACCAATGCGTCGGAGCTCTCTCGTGCTCTTACCCGAGAGGGGGAGTGCCTTCATCTCAAGCGATGAGTGATGAGACGACACGTTAACTGACATCACGGAGTGAGTGATGTTTGTTGCCATTGGTTGTGCGAAAGTTTGTTGCGCTATCCACCAAGGAAATAAAATGAAATAGGCTGCCCTCACTGGGGGCGAGCCTATCCTAAGAATGCCAGATGGCAAGAGCCAAATCCGTCCGTATGATGATTACTCTGCCAAGCTAGAGGATTATTGATATAATTCATGGAAACATGCAAATAATCGTTCATTGATGGGTGGTGAATGAGGCATATCCCCCTCACGATCAAGCCATCTATGGCAAATATCAAGATAGGTATCTTGAGTAACTGCGCGTTTAATTGAGTACCCAAATTCATCAGGCAGTCCGCACGCAATATAGATGAGATAACGCTTTAAGCGTTGGATATGCTTTTTCTCATCATAAGGCACAAAAAAGTCCGCACTCTTCTCTAAAAGAAGAGTAACGTATCTCAAGAGCTCACGATACGAAACGGGAGAGTAGGTGCCATCTCGTAGGAACGAGCGTATTTGGTCGAATATCCACGGATTCCTAATGACGCCACGCCCAATCATGAGCCCAGCCGGATGCGTTTGTGTTATCCACGATTGAGCCGTTTGCACATCCACAATATTCCCATTGGCTATGACTGGGCATGAGAGCGACTCCACCGCCATCCTAAGGCAATCCGTATGGACATGCGTGCGGTAGCCCTCCCTCACCGTCCGCGCATGAATGACGAGTCGATCTGGGCAATAACGAGCAAGGATAGAGAGAATTTCTTTCAATTCATACGGGTCTTCCCACCCTATTCGGCATTTAACCGTGAAGGTACCCAAGGGGAGAGCCTCTCGCATCGAGGCAAGCACGCTCTCCATATTCTTTAATGTCTTGAGCATTCCACCCCCTGCTGCCTTACGGCAAACAAGAGCCGCAGGGCATCCCATATTGAGATCAATACCTGCTACGGGATGATTCTGCAAAAGATTCAAGGCATCACGCACGAGACTATCTGCATCAGTCCCGACGAGCTGACCATAAATGGGGAGTCCAGTTGGATTTTCATCAATCGCTTGCAAAATATAGGGATCGAGTTTGACGTGATGTGGATTGACTCGGAAATACTCTGTAATGAGATAATCTGGCAATGTCCCCAACTCGGATAAAACCCGTAAAAAGGGCAAATCCGTCACATCTTTCATCGGAGCCAGAGCTAAAAGCATGAGCCATGCATACACGCTTATCATGACCGTGACAAGTTGCGATTATCTTGACGTACCCCCCTCTGATGTGGACTCTATCTCTATGAAACAGGAAGCATCGTCCTCTAAGAGAGTGAATGTACGTCGTGCAGAGATTATGGAAAAAGTAGAGCTTGAGATTACCCATCATTATCAAAGCGAGCTCATCTCTACGATCAGAAACCAAGGCAATAGCCTGATACTCGCCCACACGGAGTTTAAGCTAGCTCAAGAGTTTGGTTTTTGCAATGGGGTGAGACGGGCGATTGATATTGCCTATGCCGCGCGACGAGTATTCCCAACCGAACGCATTTTCTTAATTGGAGAGATTATTCATAACCCTGAGGTAAATAGGCAATTGGATTTAATGGGAGTTCGCCATTTGCCATGGCAAGCTCTCTCTACAGATTATGATGATTTGACAAAGGATGATGTCGTCATTATCCCAGCCTTTGGCGTACCGAGGAGCTTCATGGATAAGTTAGAGAGCAAAGGGGTCTCCATCGTCGATACAACATGTGGCGACGTCATGAAAGTATGGAAACGAGTTAAAAGCTATGCGGCTAAGGGGATTACCTCCATTATTCATGGCAAATTATCTCATGAGGAGACCCGAGCTACAGCATCACGAGCACTTGGCGAAGATGGCAAAGGCAAGTTTGTCATTATCTACACCATGGAGGATGCTCAATGTTTAACTAATTGGATTACTGGTAAAATTTCAAAAGAGAGCTTCCTCAACCGTATGAAGGATTCCTGCTCTCGAAATTTTGATCCCACTCTTGATTTAATGTCTATAGGTTTAGCGAACCAGACAACCATGTTACGCAGTGAGACCCAGCACATCCAGTCATTACTACGCGATGCTATCGTCAAGAGAGACGGGAATCATGACAAATTCCACGTATTTGAGACCATTTGCGGAGCCACTCAAGACAGACAAGATGCCTTGTTTCATTTATTAAAATCAAAGGTAGATATCATGTTTGTTGTCGGTGGATACAATAGCTCCAATACGACACATCTTGTTGAAATATCAAAAGGACAAGTCCCTACTTATTTCATAGAACAGGCCTCATGCATTCTCTCTCTCAATCAAATAAAATCTTACAACACCGTCAGCCTCAAGGAAGAAACAATTGAGGCTTCCCCTGTTTTGGCTGATGTAGATAACATGCTTTGCATTGGAATAACTGCTGGTGCCTCTTGCCCCGCAAATCTCATTGAGGACACCATTCGTCACCTTGCCTCCTTGAGAGGTGAGACCATCGTCTAAGACTACGCAAGGGCTGACTGATTCAAATCAAATACGGGGCTGGGGGGGGTAGCTGATTGATAAAATATAAGAGATAAAGGTGGTATTAGACGTGAGGTATCCACCACGCTTTTGACGCACGCCGATGGATTAAAATTTTGCCTTGTCGTAAAACATCCCCCCCCATGATTTTTTCATACGAGCCAAATAAAATTGGTTGAGGAGCCAACGAAAGTCCCCCCCAATTAAATATTTTCATCACTCCGTAATTAAATCCTTTTTTATCGTTAATGCCGTTGACATCAATCCATTGCATAGGGGAATTACTTCGTTGTACCACCCCTTTCCAATCCTTAATATCCATACAAGACTGTGTTGCGCCAGAATCAATGATAAACATCATGGGTTCCCCATCAATAGAGAGTCTGGCTCGGATATAATTGCCATCTACCTTAATCGGGACAGGGATCGCCCCCATGGCAGCAAGCTCACTCGACGAGGGCATACTTGAGAAAAAGGTCACCTTCCCATGGGCAACATCAACCATCATCGGACAGCCCCCCATAATATCCATCCCCAATAACCCAGCAACGGGCTCACCTTTTAATGAACCCAATTGAGGTAAGTCCGCGACAAGAGCATAAAAATTACGAGCTTCAAACGAATTGCTCGCCAACGAACGAACAGGCATGCAATATAAAGATTGATTCAAATTACTATCCGTCTTACCCAGCGCACGCACGGGTTTATCAGGCCAGAGTTTATCCACTACATCACGGCGTAGAATGGTATGCGACGCCCCCGTATCAATCAATAATTGACACACCTTGCCATCAAGCACCATCTGCCCAACAATCAATCTCTTATAGTCCGCGCAATTCAGCGTCTCACGATCCCCATTTAAGGCAACTTGAGAACGAGCCCCCTCGGGCAAATCGGCGGGCCCATGGGAACACATGGGAACACAACACAATAGACTCAAGATGAGAAGAAATAAACGAAAACGTGACATTTCGCTCTTGTTTTACCCCAATTCCAGACAAAAACAATCACTAATCATTGACTTTTTTATCCTCAAGCATCAGATTTCTTACATTACGACGTAATTACTATGAACGACGAGTCTATTAAATCAACGCCTTTAGCCCCTAAACATGTCGCCCTCGGTGCGAAAATGGTTCCCTTTGCTGGATGGAATATGCCCGTCCAATATACGGGAATTATGGATGAGCATAAAACAGTCCGCACCAGTTGTGGGGTCTTTGACATCTCGCATATGGGTCAATTTTTCGTCTCTGGCAAAGAGGCATCAGCTTGGCTCAATACGCAGTTGAGCAATGACATCCGACTCCTCGACATTGGACATGGTCAATACACCATCATGCTCAATGAGCAAGCTGGTGTGATTGATGACCTCATCATCTATCGCTATGGACAAGATCAGTTCTTTGTCGTTGTCAATGCTTCAAAAATTGATGAGGACTTTGCGTGGCTCTCCAAAAATAAACCTGCTGGGGTTATTCTTGAGAACCATTCTGATGACTACGTCGGCTTAGCTATTCAGGGACCTACCAGTGGCGAGGTCTTTGCCAAAATACTGCCTGGTGCCAGCCTGCCTGAACGCAATGGCATTGCTCGCTTGGATGTTGACGGTCAAGATATTTGGATTTGTAGAACAGGTTACACGGGCGAAGATGGCTTTGAATTCTTTTGCCCTGCGGATCACGGAATCGCTTGGTTGGAGAAAGTCATTGCATCAGGGGCAAAACCCTGTGGACTCGGTGCTAGAGACAGCTTGAGACTCGAAATGTGCTATCCTCTCAATGGGTCAGACCTCTCACCCAACCATACTCCCATTGAAGCAGGACTCGGATTTTTCTGCAAGCTTGATACAGAATTTACGGGTGTTGCAATCTTGCGTGAGCAAAAAGCTAATGGTCCCAAGGTCAAACTTGTGGCTATCGAATACACTGACAAAGGGGCACCCCCTCGCTCACATTACCCCGTATTCCTCCGAGATGGAGCTCAAATCTCCGAACTATCAAGTGGTGTCCTCTCACCCTCGCTCATGAAAGGCATAGGCATGGGATACGTCCCTTCCGAATTCTCAAAACCTGGAACCGAGCTAGAAATCGAAATCCGAGGGAAAAAATTCCCTGCTATTATCGTCAAAAAGCCATTCTATAAGAAGGCGTAAGAAAAATCTCACAAAATTATTATTAAAAAAAAGCTGGCAAATTGCCACAAATTTATCAATCTCACAACACATCCCCACAATTATGCATAACGTACCTGAAAATCTGCTCTATTCACGCGATCACGAATGGATCGAACTCAATGGAGATATCGCCACCCTAGGAATCACCGACCACGCCCAAGCAGAACTATCGGACGTCGTATTTGTTGACCTCCCCGAAGTTGGTGCCACCTTCTCCGCTGGCGATGCCGTCGCTGTCGTTGAATCAGTTAAAGCCGCTAGCGATGTCTACACCCCCATCTCTGGGGAGATTGTCGAAGTTAACGAAGAATTGTCAGCCGACTCTTCACTCGTCAACTCTGACCCCTATGCCTCTGGCTGGATCTACAAAATCCGCGTTGACGTACCTTCAGAAATCGACGATTTGATGACCCCCTCCGATTACGAAGAGTTCTGCTCTTAAGTTTTAACGATGATATTGCCCCGACGAGAGTACTCGCCGGGGCTATTTGCTTTACACCCATTTTATCCTTTCCTCCTTTAATCTATCCCACTCCTCCCCCCTTTTATGCCCGCCACTCCTGATTTTCTCAATCGTCACGTCGGTTCCATCGGTACTGACCGTCAGTCCATGCTCGACACCCTTGGCTACTCAAGCCTTGATGCCCTCGTCAAAGACATTGTCCCTACTGACATCCAACTACAAGACGAGCTTGCTCTTAATCCAGCTCTTTCTGAAGCGGATGCCCTCAATCAACTCAGAGGCATCATGAGCAAGAATAAACTCCTCAAGAGCTATATTGGTCAAGGCTACTACGGCACGCTCACCCCATCTGTCGTTTTGAGAAATATTTTGGAGAATCCCGGCTGGTACACTGCCTACACCCCCTATCAACCAGAAATCTCACAGGGCAGACTCGAAATGCTCATGAATTTCCAAACAATGGTCTCCTCTCTTACAGGATTACCCGTCACCAATGCCTCTTTGCTCGATGAGGGCACCGCCGCCGCCGAGGCGATGATAATGTGCATCGCGACCAAGCCAAAGACAGATACCTTTTTTGTTGCAGACACTTGCCACCCTCAAACCATTGAGCTCATTCGTACAAGATCTGAACCTCGTGGCATCAAAGTCATCACGGGCGATTGGCAAACATTTGATCCATCTACTTGCTCTGGACTAACGGGCGTCCTCGTCCAATACCCAGACACACTTGGCAAGATAAGCTCTTATGATACATTCTTTGCAAAAGTACATGCCGCTGGTGCCCTTTGCATCGTTGCTGCGGATTTACTCGCTTTGACCATGCTTCGTGAGCCTGCCACATTTGGCACCGACATTTGCATTGGCAACTCTCAACGCTTCGGCGTCCCCATGGGCTTTGGTGGTCCTCATGCAGGCTACATGTCTGTCACAGAAGCCCTCAAGCGTCGCATGCCTGGACGCCTCGTAGGCATGTCTATTGATGCCAATGGTCGCCCTGGCTATCGTCTCTCACTCCAAACACGCGAACAGCACATACGCCGAGACAAAGCCACATCCAACATCTGCACGGCTCAGGCTCTCCTTGCCATCATGTCCGCCTTTTATGCCGCCTACCACGGTCCTCAGGGACTAATCGACATTGCCAAACGCACCCACGCACTCACCCAACAGTTAGCTCAAGCACTCAGCAATGCTGGCATGCAACCAGAAACATCAGACTACTTTGACACCATCACCTTTGGTGCCACGGGCAAAGCAGATGCACTGGTCGCAGCAGCACTCAAAAGTGGCTACAATATCCGTCGCATCGACGACAATCGCGTCGCCGTCTCATTTGACGAGACAACAGAGCCCGAAGATGTCGTTGCACTTGCCACGGCTTTAACTGGTAAATCCCCTGCTCTGCCTTGTCTTGATACAGCTACGAGCAAGCTACACCCCTCTTGGTGCGCATGCGCATCGCGTCAGACACCATTCTGTACAGAGAAATTCTTTAATGATTATCACTCTGAAACGGACATGATGCGCTACATGCACCGCCTCGAAGTACGCGACCTTGCCCTCAACGAAGCCATGATCCCCCTAGGCTCATGCACAATGAAGCTCAATGCCGCCTCAATCATGATGCCCATCACATGGCAAGAAACCGCAGCCTTGCACCCATTCGTCCCAGCTGATCAAGCTCAAGGCAGCTTGGAAATGCTCGAATCACTCTCAGAACAACTAGCAATCGTCACGGGCTTTGCCGCCGTCTCAATGCAACCTAACTCGGGAGCCGCAGGTGAATACGCAGGACTCATGAGCATCCGACGTTATCTCCAAAGCATCGGTCAAGGTCACCGCAATATCTGCCTCATCCCCACATCTGCTCACGGCACCAACCCTGCCTCTGCCGTCATGGCTGGCTATCAAGTCGTCACGGTCAAATGTGATGACGGCGGTAACATTGACATTGATGATCTCAAAATCCAAGCAACCAAGCACGCAGACAATCTCGCCTGCATCATGGTCACCTACCCGTCCACACACGGCGTCTACGAGCCAACTATCAGAGAGCTCTGCCAAATCGTCCACTCTCATGGGGCTCAGGTCTACATGGACGGAGCTAACATGAACGCTCAAGTTGCCTTAACCAATCCAGGCTTCATCGGGGCTGATGTATGTCACCTCAACCTGCATAAAACCTTCGCTATCCCTCACGGCGGCGGTGGTCCTGGCATCGGGAGCATTGGTCTTGCCAAACATCTCGTCCCCTTCAAACCAGGGCACTTTACCCTCGGAACCGTCGGCGCAGTCTCCTCTGCCGCCTATGGCAGTGCCTCAATTGCACCCATCTCATGGATGTACCTCACCATGATGGGCACCGCTGGACTCAAAACCGCAACCGCCATGGCAATCCTCAACGCTAACTACATTGCCAAAAAGCTATCGAGCCTCTACCCCGTCCTCTACTCGGGCAACAAGGGACTCGTCGCTCACGAATGCATCCTCGACACGCGTAATATCACGCATGACGCAGGACTCACCGTTGACGACATTGCCAAACGACTCATGGACTACGGCTTCCACGCCCCAACCATGTCCTTCCCCGTCCCAGGCACCCTCATGATTGAGCCAACAGAGTCCGAACCCAAAGTCGAGCTCGACCGCTTCATTGAGGCTATGACCTGCATCCATGCAGAAATCACCGCCATCGCCCAAGGCAAAGTTGACGCCAATGACAACGTCATGAAAAATGCGCCTCACACCGCCGAAGCAGTCAGCTCAGATACATGGAGCCATCCCTACAGTCGCACACAAGCCGCCTATCCTGTACCCAGCTTAAAAATTCATAAATTCTGGCCATACTCCGGGAGAATCGACAACGTCTACGGCGACCGCAACCTCGTCTGCACCTGTGATACAATCGAATCTTACGAAGAAGCCATCCAGTAACAAATAAGCGATAAACAAACGCTCTTTAAAAATCCCTCGTCAGGTTTCTCCTGACGAGGGATTTTTATGCAATACATTCAATTACAGATGATGCCTCATGTCTTGAATCGAGATCGATAATGAGACTCTCCCTCTAAAGACATTGCGGTCAATCGTAAAGGCAATATCCCAAGGTGGTTCGGGCAACTCAAACTCGGCACTATTGAAAAAGATAGCATCGCGCTCAACTGTCCCTTGACGCATAAACAGCTTCAAATGATTCGTTCCAACGCGTTTGGGGGGCTCTGTAGGGAAGACGCCTCGTGACATAAATACGGGCAATGGGTTTGCATTGCCAAAAGGCTCTAAGAGCTCATAACTATCCAATAGCTCTAATGTCAGCTCGGAGAAAGAGACCTCCTCATCAACAAAGAGTACAGGGGCACGTTGCTCTGGCGTCGTCGTCTCGGCGACGTAGACATCAAAAGCCTTTCGAAATTCATCTATTTGATTCTCATGGATGACAAGTCCCGCTGCCATATCATGCCCTCCCCCCGAGACAATCGTATCCGCACAATGCTGAATGGCACGCACGAGAGAGACCCCTGGTATTGAGCGACCAGATCCCTTACCGACTCCTTCCTCATCAAAAGCAATGACAAATGTTGGCTTGTGGTAGCGTCTCATCAACTGAGATGCCACAATCCCCACGACCCCTGGGTGCCAAGAGCGAGACCCCAAGACAATGACATGATCGCGATCTTGGTCAAAAAACTGTTGGAGCATCGCGATTGCCTCTGTCCTAATCGACTCTTCCTCTTCTTGTCTCTGTCTATTATAATCGTCAAGCTGACGAGCCAGATCTCGCGCCTCGCTCTCATCTTGAGTTACCATCAACGCTAACGCCACGAGGGGAGAGTCCATCCGCCCTGCGGCATTGATACGCGGACCAATACGAAAGCCCACATGAGCAGCACTAGGTGAAGAGGTCAAGTTGGCAATCTCAGTCAACATGCGAAGTCCTGGGTGCACTGTTTTAGACAAACGCTGTAAGCCATGGCGCACCAACAAACGGTTCTCTGCAACCAAGGGTACAATATCGGCAACAGTCGCCACGGCAACCATATCCAGATACTCTCTCAAATCAAAATTGTCTAATCGTCGTTCTTTGAGCAAGGCATGTGCCAGCTTAAAGACGACCCCTGCGCTACATAGGTACGTATACGGACTGGCATTCTCTGCTTTGGGATTGACGACAGCAACGGCATCAGGTCGCCCCAATAGGCTCAATTCATGGTGATCGAGGATAATAACATCGATTCCCTCAGTTTTTAATAGAGAGACCTCGTGGACGGAGGAGGTGCCACAATCCACAGCAATCATCAATCGAGGACGCTTTGAGCATTGCTGCAAACAACGCGCAATCCCTGCCTCACTCAAGCCGTAGCCCTCGCGCGAACGAACAGGAATAAAATACTCAACCTCAAGTCCATAAGCGACTAAAATAGCATGTAATAAAGCAACCGAAGTCACCCCATCCACATCATAATCTCCATAAATGCACACATGCTCGCCTGCATGAATGGCACAAAAAACCCGATCGACCGCAGCTCTCATCTCTCCGATTAAAAAAGGATCGGTCAAGCCTAATAACCTCGGTCTCAAAAAGCTCTCAATGGAAGAGGCATCGCCAGCACAGCGCAACAATAATAGACGATTCACCACATCAGGCAAAGCACTCGACAAGGGCATATTTCCCCTGTTCCGCCCCTCTCCTGCAACACGCATCGACCATAGGAACCCGGAAATCATGCCATCAGTTTCTCCCGACTTACCTCACGGGTCAAGAATGGAGTTAAATTCATTTTATTTTTCAGCTGGCATCAATTCGACATTCCCATAACTAATGGCTTTGCCATCCGAGCGCACGCGAGCAATAATATGGCATGAATTGTTGCCTTTGGTATTTTTAGGAATCTTAAACTGGTAGGTATTATTAGAGTTGACCGTCCCAGTCGTGCCATTTTGTTTAATCATCGCCACAATTTTGCCATCCATCTCAAGAGAGACTTGGCTAATTTCTAGTTTATTATTGCCTCGCGTAAACAGGAATCGAACTGCTTTTGAGTTGTTAATATCTTTGAATGAGGTAGGCCAAGAGACATCCTGCCATTCTGCCGTGATGGTCTCTGGCGACCAAGTGCCAATGAGGGTACCCTCTGTTGGGGCAAGAATGTCTGGGGTAACTTTCCCAGCACGACGGATAAGCTCACGCGCGGCGGCAACAGGGTTTTCATAAGGTTTACAGGGGGTGATTCCTGATGGATTCTCAACCCATTTACGTTCCCATTCGGGAAGATGAGACTGCCCTCCAAATTTTCCTTTTAGGTATTCTTGTCGGCGAGGGAGATAGTAATCACGTATCAATCCTGACCAAATTTTAGCAGCATAATCATCTACAGGCGGGCCCCAAATGGTTACAATACGGCGAGCATTTTTTTCATAATACTTTTTCACCGCATCATTATTGCTATGATGAAGCGCCTGCTTTATCCAAAGATCAAGGCGGTAAATGGGATGAGATTCTAAGAGTCTGTCTAGCCCAAGCATCAGGAATTGGATTTCATTCTCATATTGACGGGCTTTATCCATCTCTCCCGCTTGCATCGCTAGTTCACTGGCTTGGATGAGAATTTCTAACTTACCCCCGATATAAGCAGCCGATTGCTCCATCAGATCATAAACGTAAAGAGGGGAACCTGCGAGTTGATCCGAGCAAGAGGCAAAGCATTCGATTGCTTTATAAAATTCGGGGCTGGTATTGATACTCCCCTTGGTAACTGTCCCTGGACGAAATTGCCATGAATAGCGGGGATGATCAGTAAAGGAACCATAAACAGATCGACGCATGAGTTCCCAGTATGCTTTCAGTTCGGCGGGGGATTTGCCGTAACGGCAGGTATTGTAATTTTCTAACCAGGCACCAAGGTCAGTGGGGGTGGCTTTCCAACTGGAATCTGCAATCAATTCATAAATGACTTCATTATTCTCAATACCCTCTGGTGCCATACCAATAGCGGTGAGTTGACCGCGATTGGGAGAATTGAGAGCATCCAGATGCCCATTTGCGTAAAATTCGAGATCGCCAGTAAGTCCAGTTTTACCCCCCATATTTGGAATGACACTATACACCCACTTTTTATTAAAAAAGCCTTTGTACAAGTCCCAATTCACTCCATTGTTCCAGAATTTTTTATTATAATCGACGGCGAGATCAAGCAAGAGCATTTTGTCATCTGGCACCTTACTAACTAAAGCACCTAAAGATTTTTCATCCCATATATTGCGCTGATAGCCAAACATCCAGCCTTGCATCACCCAGACCGCATCTGGCGAACCTTCCTTGATGGATTGGTAGACTTTATCCCCGTAGTCAGCAATTTTTGCATAGCGTTCTGGCGTGCCATGAGGTGGGAATGGGACATCCATTTCATTGAAACTATCGACGAGATAATGAGAGCATTTGCCAAATTCCTTTTCCCATTCCTCAACAAACATTTTGCCTATTTTGGAGAAGAGTTTTTGATCTGGTGAGATCATCCAGTTTTTGAAATGCCCCCCCCAATGAGTCTCTACGAGCTGAATATCGGGGAAAAGCCGTTTAATCGCTTGAGGAACGAATCCAGAGAATCCAGGGCAAATTGGAGTCATGCCCAAATCTCGCATGCGTTTAAGAATTTGATGTTGGAGTGCGAGTTGATCGTGATGCCATTCCTGAGGGAAAGGACCATCAATACCACTAATATTACCCATGCGCATCCAAGGCAAATGAGCGGGCCCTACAAAATAATTCCCAATTTCTTTATCGGTAAGACCTAACTTCTTAAAAACACGAGCAGTGATCGCCTCATGAGCGACAAGAGCCAAGGGCATATCAATCCCGTGTAGAGCCATCCAATCAATCTCTTGTTGCCAACGTTGCCAAGACCAGTAAGGCATCGTATACCCATAGGTAACAACGTTGAGATAATAATGATGTGGGACTGGAGAGACGACCTTTGTTATCCCCTTGGTGAGGAGTCGCTTGGGGAGTTGTAGTCTCGTTCCCGACCAGCTATTGATGCCAGCCCCTTGTGATTTGATAAAGTCATAAAATCCCTTACACAACGAGACTCCATCACTCCCATCAATGAGCAATTTACCATCAGAGACGCGAGTCTGATAGGTTGGACAACCTTGCACATCAGGAATAGATTGCAGTTGAACTTGAATGGGAGAGTCCTCTCCGACGAAACGTTCAATAACGCCATTCGCCGCAGTAATCTCTGCCTGAGTCGCAGCAAAAGCAGGCAATAAACTCAAGCTAACGACAGGTATTGAGAAAAAGAGACGACAGGAAATATTCATAAGTACATTGATACCATACGTACTTTATGAAAACTATCTAACAACAATTAATGATTAAAACTCGTAATAAGTATACCCATTGAGCCCAGAACGGAAAATATCCATTGCCTTCCTGCGTTCGACTGGGGTAATGCGCCCTTCGGCGACCGCGCCCTCGGCAAAGGAGCGGAATTTACCAATTAAGGCTTTAGGGTCATATTCGACATAAGACAAAACATCAGCAACAGTATCACCCTCAATCTCATGAGTATAAACGGGTCTACCCCCTTCTAAATGGACACCAACGACATTCGTATCTCCCAATAAATTGTGCAAATCACCCAAAGTCTCTTGATAGGCACCAACGAGGAATACACCAACATAATACTGCTCATCGGATTGCAGACGGTGCAACGGCAAGGAATGCGCGACATCCTCTCGATCAATAAAATGGTCAATTTTACCGTCGCAATCGCAGGTAATATCAGCCAATACCGCCTTATTGGTCGGGCGTTCATTGAGTCGTTGCAAGGGCATCACGGGGAATAATTGATGAATCGCCCATGAATCGGGCAAAGATTGGAATAACGAAAAATTCCCATAATAAAAGTCAACCATCGATCCCGATAATTCGCTTAAATCCTCGGGTATCGTCTCCATCTCGGTCAACATATTGGCGATGCGTCGCAAGATATGCCAATAAAACGCCTCCCCAAGCCCACGCTCACGCAAGGAACTATTGCCGTAAAAGAACTGAGCTCTCAGTTGATCTCGATAATAACAGGCATCATTGTAACATTCCTGCAAATTTTTGCGAGAGAGGCTCTTATTCGTATCGTCGAGTGCCACCAACTGGCTTGAGGCATTCTCAGGCAATTTTGGGGGTTCCTCATCCCCTGGAGCACTCGTAACATCAAGAATATTAAAGACGAGGACTGAATAATACGCCACGACTGCACGCCCCGACTCTGTCACTAAAGTGGGGTGAGGTACCTTGTATTTGGTACAAATATCCCCAACGACCTCGACCACATCTCGGGCAAACTCTGCAATTGAATAGTTACAGGAAGAGTGGAAATTCGTCTTAGACCCATCATAGTCCACCGCAAGCCCCCCCCCCATGTCCAAAGTTCCTAGAGGCGCCCCCTCTTTGACTAAATCTGCATAAATACGAGCTGCCTCAGTCAACCCCTCACGAATTACTGAAATATTCGGAATTTGTGATCCCTGATGAAAATGCAATAATTTAAGGCAATCCAAACAATCCTTAGCCTTGAGCTTATCCACTGCCTCAATCACTTGAGCGGCATTCAAACCAAACACCGATTTATCCCCTGCTGAATCCTGCCATAAGCCTGACCCCTTCGTCGCCAAACGTACGCGCAAACCAAGATTAGGGCGCACCTTTAATTTGTCGGCACGTTTCAAAATGGCATCCAATTCTGATGGCATCTCTAATACAATAAAGACATTGATTCCCATCTTTTGAGCAGTCAACGCAAGATCAATAAATTCATCATCTTTGTACCCATTGCAAATCAAATAAGAATTAGGATTCGTCATGTGAGCCAATGCCACAATCAGCTCAGGCTTTGACCCCGCCTCAAGTCCATAATCATAGCGAGTACCAAACTCTGAAATCTCCTCGACGACCTGTCGCTGTTGATTAACCTTAATGGGATAGACTCCTTGAAACTTCCCTTGATAATCCGCATCTTTAATCGCCGTGCGAAAGCTCTCGTTAAGCTCGGTAATACGACTCCTCAATAAATCTCGGAAACGAAAGAGCACGGGAACATTCGTCCCTCGCTCCACGAGCCCCTGCACTAAAGCCTCCAGGCTCACATCCTTTTTACCCTCATCCCCATTATCCAGCCTCACCGTGACCACACCCGATTTATGCACGCGGAAATACCCATTCCCCCAATCGTCAATACCATACAAATCAGAGGAATCACTATAACTCCATCCGCGAACCTTTTGCTTAATGCCTTCTTTGCGTATACCCATAACCTTAAATGAAAAATGACCGTTGTGTTTAACCGTAAATATTACCCTTATCCGAGACGAGATTCAAAATCTCGATACTCAAATCGTCTCAGCGTTTTGAGTGTACCATCCCTCTCTTGAAGGACAAGGTCGGGGTGACGAACCCCATTAAAGAAACTCGTCTTGACTGTCGTATAATGCGCCATGTCATCAAATACAAGCTCATCTCCTGTTTTTAACTCATTGGGGAAAGAAAAGTCACCAATCACATCCCCAGCCAAACAAGTTGATGCCCCGAGACGATAGGTATACTTTGCCTCACCTGCCAGCAAGCCCTTGACATACGACTCGCCATGCAAAACGAGGGCTGGTTGACGACATGCCTCAGACTCATCTGATTCTCTAAACTTATCAGATTCGCCAAATTCACAATGCGCATCATTGCTCACCTCGCTTTTAACAAGAAAGATATCGGGACGATAGGGCATCTCAAGCACATCTGGCATGTGAGCTGACGCCGAGACATCGACAATCGCATGGTGCACCCCTTGAGAGACCGTCACATCGAGGACACGGCAACGCAATACTCCAGAGTGAATGGCGACTGCCTCACCTGGTTCAAGCCAAACCTCTACCCCATATTGCTCTCGTAATCGACGAATGATACGTACGAGCAAATCACGATCATACCCAGATTGCGTAATCCAATGCCCACCTCCTAGATTTAAGTAAGTCACTTGTGGACTTTTTAACAAATTGCCAAATCGAAGCTCTAACGCTGCGACCGTCTTATCAAGATCATCTGCCCCTTGCTCGCACAAGGTATGTATATGTAAGCCAGAGATTCCAGTCAAATCAACCCCGTCCAAATCATCGGCAACCACACCAAGGCGAGAACCAACAACACAAGGATCATACATCGCCACATGCCCCGTCGAGCATTGAGGATTGACCCTCAATCCACAACGTACGTCGCCAGATAAAAACCGCTCATGAGTCAAAATCATCGGCTTAAACCGCTCCCATTGACTCACACTATTAAAATCCAGATGATTCGTAAAATTGAGCAACTCCGCGACCTCATCATCCGTATAGGCAGGGGAATAGGTCAATACATGTTTCCCCACACCAAAACGAGAATATGCCAGCTTGGCTTCCCAAATCCCCGAGGCACAACATCCGTCAAGCCATGGACTCACCACGTCAAAACACCCCCATGTTGAAAATCCCTTTAAGGCAAGAACCACTCGACACCCAGAGGCATCCGCCACTGAGCGCAACACGCGAGCATTAGCCTCTAAGGCAGTAGCACTAATCATATAAGCAGGCATATCAGTCAAAAATGAGGGGGGGAATGTGGAGTAATTGAGAAATAAACTCAACCACAAGCTAATGACTTCCATCCGTTTGACGAGAAAAATTCTTACAAGAATACGAGTTTCAGTGCCATCTGCTCAAAAAAAATCATTTTTCCAACTCTTTTCCTTGAAATGAGCGTCGATTTTGCTTTGAATGAGAAATCCATTTTAGACTTATGCAAAAATTGACTTCTTCTCGTTCGCTTGCAGCACTTGCTCTAGCCATCACCGCTACAATTCTCACGTCTGGTTGCCAGCCCTCCTCAACAGAGGCAATCGCCAACAAACTCAACTCTAGTGAACCCATAGAAATTCTCAGCTTTAATGATAGAATGGCTCCCAACAGCCGTCAATTCGTCAACTACGGTCAAATACCCGAAACAGCTCGACGTGCCATAATTGACTACATTAAAACTGGAGAATGGAAAAACGTTACCTACATTCACCCGCAAGCCTTTATTCGACTTAATCACAATAAAGAGGAACAAGGCACAGAAACAAGCTGGTCACTTCATAACAATACGGCAACAGTTGAAAAAAGCCCCATCGTATCTACTGTAAATAAACCATCTTATTGGGCAATTTGCACCAATACGGCAGGACAATTGCTCGGCATCATGCCTGCACACAATGCGGATAAATTACCCACGATCGGCGATTATAAACTCATTGTCAACACGACCCCTCGTGCAAATGGTCTCTCCTACGCCATCCTTAAGAGTCTCGTCCCTACCGATGCTTACCGTAAGAGCATCCGTAAGAGCGAAGGACTAGAAACACCAATCCCCGTTGTCCCCACAGTCACAAAACCAATTATCAAACCCACCTCAGCACCTGCGATAAAAGCAGGAACAGCAAAACCAGCCCCAGCCCCCGCTCCAGCCCCTGTTGCGACAGACGCGCCTGCTACAGATTCAGCTACACCAGCAGCGACAGACACCAAAGACGATGATATCTTTGGCGGTGGCGATACAAAAGAAACCCCAGAAGCAAGCTCCGACACCCCAGCAGAAACACCAGCAGACTCTGAAGAAAGCCCCTTCTAAAAAACCTTAACCACAAAAAATCCAGCAACCGCAGAAAAACGGTTGCTGGATTTTTTTTATCCTATCGAGGAGAAGCCTTATCTCAACGGATATTACCTACACATCATCAATTAGCAGCTGTAGGCGGCGGTACAAAAACACGCGTTGCAAAGTCTTTATCAAGCAAGAGCATTCCTTGCCCTTCTCCCTTAATGAGCTTTAACTGATTCATAATGTCTTTGACGGCTTCCTCTTCTTCCACCTGCTCGGTGACAAACCATTGGAGAAAAATCTCTGTTGCATAATCTCTCTCTTCATGGGAAAGATGTGCAAGATTATTAATTCGATCGGTCACCTCTGCTTCATGTTCGGCAGTCATCTTGAAGACGCCTAATGCATCTTTCCAGTTTTTTGGGGGCGCATCAATGGCAGCCATGTCAATCTCTCCGCCTCTCGTCAGGATAAAATCATAAAATTTTAACGCATGCGCCGTTTCTTCTTGGTATTGCACACGCATCCAATTGGCAAAACCAGGTAAGCCCTGATTTTGGAAATACCCCGACATGGAGAGGTATAAGTTTGCGGAATACATTTCCCACTTCAACTGCTCATTGAGAGCCTTTAATATTTTTTTACCGACCATAATTCATTCTATTGATTAGATTAGTTCCTCCTTAACAGATATTGGAACAACAATCAAGACAATCAGACAAAATAAAAATCCCTAGCTCTTTTAGCAAGAGCTAGGGAAAGAAATAAGAGGAGGGTCAGCAATCTAGCAGATCATTGATCATCAGACTTTGTGACAATAGAGTCATCCTCTACCTTCACCTCGGTAACTGTGGCAACTTCAGATTTTACGATCGCCTCGGGCTCAGAATCTTTCGCTTCTTTCGTTACTTCGGATTCATTAAGCGCTGGAGCTTGCTCAACATGATTGTCTTGAGAAGGGTTCGGCGTTTTCGCTTTTTTCTCTTTAATTGAGACCGTTGCTTTATCTAATTTTTTCTTAGATGTTTTTGCGTTCTTGGACGACTTAGCTGCCTTGGGAGATTTATTGTCAGATACCGTAGGTGCTTCTGCAACTGGGGGGAAATTAACCGTCCCGTCAGCAAAGACAAGGATGTACCCTTGTTCGCATAGCCAGAGCAAATCACTCAATAAGTCACGACGTTTGGTCTCTACATCTCCTGCCTCATTGGGCACATTGGGGGTAGTTTCGCTCGATTCTACGACAGTAGATTCTGCGCTCTCAGCAGTAATATCAGCAGTAACAACGGAATCATCAGGAGCTTTTGTCACAGGTGCTTTCTTTTTCAGCGCACCACCTAATTCATTGAGCAATATTTCGACCTTTTTGCCTGGGTTCGCTTTGACCCACGCGACAATGGATGCCATCCGATCTGCTAGTACCGTATCGGCAGCAAGCGTGCGGGGACGACTCGGCCCTGTATGATGACCGCCCTTCCATTTGAAAATAGGCATGCGATGACGAACAAGACCATGGCATAAATTGGGAATCAACATACTGGGATGCTTTTTCGTTGCATCTGCCAATTTGATAACATGTGACCAAAGTCCAGGCGACATGTGAGATCTCACGATGGCACCATTGATAAAGACTTTATCTGTCAATTCAAAGGCTTTATCCAAAAAGTGCTCGGCAAAATCTTTTTCGACCTCTTGTTGCGTTTCAAAGATGAGCTCTTCAGCACCTTCACGGATAGGCGACCATACAGTCCGTTTAGAGACAGCCTCAAGCCATGCTTGGACGACTTCTGCCCCTTTTTCAATCTCAATCTTATGCCGAAAATGCTCCAAAGGCATGTTGGAGAACTTGCTTTTGTGTAAAGCCATCAAAGCAGGCTGATAACCATGCCAATTCACAGGGCCAATCAAATCGCCAGTAATCATGCATTTGGCAACGCCCTGAAACTCACCCTTGGGGGGCTCTACATCCTTTTGTATGGATGTATAGAACTCACCAAACCACGGTGCTTTCCACAAAAAGCGCACGGCTTCTTCACGAGTCAACCAGCAGGAGCCGTCTTCTTTACGCGAATGAAACATTTGAGGACCATCCTCTTGCTTCATGAAAACGAGATCATATCGTTCGCGAGAAGCCATCACGACTTTGGCAAACTCAAAAAGAGAAATAACGCGACGATGTTTATTGATCTCTTCTGCCCATGCGGCAAGTAAGGTATCTACAGGGCGTAGCTCAACGCGCAAGCCAGCTGTTGGCTCAATCAATTCTTCACGTGGGCGTCCGAATCGATCACCACGATCACCTTGTCTGGAACGATCTCCATCACGACGATCGCGACTAAAGCGACGCTCACCGTTGCGATTAGCATTACCATTGCGATCATTGCGATCATCGCGTTGCCCGCCATCAAAACGGCGTTCAGGGCGCGCACCTCTTGCACCAAAGCCTTCTTTGCCTCCACGCGGGGCAAAGCCATCTCGGCGAGGTCCATTAAATGGCTTTTTATCGTCGCCAAAGCGGTTCGATATTTTGGGTAATCCCGTCTTCCCAGATCCAGGGCGAGCCCATGCTGGGCCAAACTGGAAATCGGCCAGTTTGGTCAAATCCAGAGATTTTTCATCGGGAGAGTCTTTCTGCGGAGTTTCGTCAGTCATGATTTCGTTCCGATTCATTAGCAAGTTAACAGCCATCATGGCAATCATTTTGCGTGCTAACATGTGGAAATTCATGCATTTTATCCATTTAGACGCCATATTCTCTCTAAAAAGGGAAATAAACGCTCACTAGCCCCATTATTCAAATCATGAAAAACACTCGTCAACTACTCGAAGAAAGAGGATATACCCTCTATGATGCCCCCACTCCAGTCGGCTCTTATGTCCAATGTGTCCGTTCAGGCAACCTCCTCTATCTCTCTGGGGGTATCTCTGTAAATGGCAACGAATCCTATTATGGCAAAGTAGGTCAAGATATTACCCTTGAACAAGGACAAGAAGCCGCAAAAGCTGCCATTCTCAACCGCCTCGCCGTCATTGAAAAAGAAATTGGCTCTCTTGACAAAATTACAAAATTTGTCGCCCTCAACGGCTTCGTTAATGCTGGGTCTGATTTTTATGATCACCCCAAAGTTCTCAATGGTGCCTCTGATTTGCTTTTGGAAATTTTTGGAGAGATTGGTCGCCACAGCCGTACCGCCGTCGGCGTCTCAGCCCTCCCCCTCAACGTCGCGGTAGAAATTAGCCTCGTCGTCGAATTTCAAAATTGATGAGTCATCCCGCATCTTTCGCGCCCCGATTGATTAAAGTCGGGGCGTTGTCTAAACAGATAAACCTTCGCCATCAGGCGTTGTCTATCTGTTTAGACGTGATGTCCACCTGCTACAATCTCTTTTAGTGCGCGACAGAGCGATCCATGGGTATACCCCATTTTTTCTGCATCAACTGATTATGAAATTTCATTTTTTGTTGAAATCTGTCCCATGAGCGCACTGACATAGGGGACCAGCCTGCCTCAGCTAGTGCGTGGGCACGCGGATAAGTCATATAAAAAGCTCTCTCTATTGAGGGAATAAATTCTCCCCATATCGTCGCCTCAATGCCAATGATATGTTGCTGATCCTTTTTGGGGAGCCCATATCCAGGATCAAGATCATATACCTTTTTTAGTGTGGTCAAAGGACCACTAGCACGGTCGCCAGGATGTTGTGGGTAATCCAAATAACAATGCTCACCAGCAGAGCAAATGAGCTTTAATCCCTCTTCTCGTGATTTGGCAATTGTCGCAGGGGTCAGTCCCATTCTCCATGTATAAACCGTGCTTCCCTTGGGATAACAAGCGATGGGCTCTTCATACCAAAATAGGGTCTCTTTCCCATTTTTTGAAACGATTTTACTCAATTTCTCAAAAAATATCACCATCTCTTGACGAACAGTGTTTCGCATATTGTCACGATATTGTTTGGTTTCCGCCTTATTTGCCCCATCTTTAAGTGCCGTTGGCTCCTTAATCCCTACTTTGCCACGCCATTGTTTACATTTTGGACAAATCATCCAATTATCTTCGGGTGCCTCATCGCCCCCTAAATGAACGAAACGAGAGGGAAAAATATCGCTCAACTCAGTCATCACATCTGCATAAAATTTCCAAATTTCAGGATTACCCGGGCAGACTAATTCTTTAGAAATTCCAGGAGCCGTCTTCACCTTTAAGTCAGGATTTGGAAAACATAAGAGCTCTGGGTACGCAACGGCAAGGGCTTGATTATGCCCTGGAGCATCAATCTCAGGAATCACCTCAATATTTCTCTTTGCCGCATATTGAACGAGATCTTTTAACTCTTTTTTCGTATACATCCCTTCATGAGGGATTCCATCCCCGTTTGTTTCGGCACGTTTGGAGCCAACACTTTTTAAACGAGGGTATTTGGGCATCTCAAGTCGCCAGCCCTGATCATCCGTCAAATGTAAATGCAATTTGTTGTATTTATAATAAGCCATCACATCCATGAACTTTTTGATGTCAGCTATTGGTAAAAAATGTCGGGCTGGATCAAGCATCATTCCTCTCCAACCATAACGGGGCTTATCAATAATTTTACCACAAGGGATGAATTTCCCAGTATATTGCGCCTCAATTTGATTGAGTGTTTGTAATCCATAAAATCGCCCGGCTTGATCTCCGTAGCTCATCTTGACACCTTGTGGGAGAATGCTCAATTGATACCCCTCCTTACCTAAAGCAGTATCCTTGACGGCAGAGATAAGGCATGGATTGACACATTCACCTTTGATAACCTCAATCACAGCAGGCTCTGGAATCACCATATAGGGAGATTCACGCACTCCCTCTGCAACGACTATTCCCGAAAGAATAAAGAACAGAAGGGACACATATAACATAAAATTTGATTTCATCTCTTATGAGGATACATTATCTCTTTAGAAAATCTTGCATTATTTATTCTTTGCGAAATTTTCCCACACTTGTTAATCTACTCGCATGCCACAGACTCATTGCGATCTCCTCCTGCATGCCGACCACATCCTGACCAATAATCAAGAGAGTGATTTATGGAATAATGCCTCTATTGCCATCCAATCAGGCAAAATTGTTGCGATCGGCTCCAGAGAAGAGATTGAGCAATCATGGGTTGCCACACAAATCAAAAATATGGGCGATAGCTTGCTCATGCCTGGGCTCATCAATGCGCATACCCATGTCCCCATGACCTTTTTGCGTGGATTTGCGGATGACCTCCCTCTCATGGATTGGCTCACCAAGCACATTTTCCCAGTCGAGGCACATCTCACTAAAGAAATCGTCGCTCTTGGCTCACGATGGGGCATGTATGAAATGATGCGAACGGGAACAACCTCATTTGTCGATTCTTATCTATTGGAAGACCAAGTCCTCTCCACAGCAGATACGATGGGAATGCGTTGCGTTGCTGGTGAGGTCATTTTCGCCTTTCCCTCACCTGCGTATGCCAACTGGGATGCAGCAGCTGACCTCTACAGAGCTCAAGTTGCTCAATACAAAGACAATAATCGCATCCAGCTTGCCGTCATGCCTCATAGCGTCTATACGACCAATGACCAGATCCTGCGCCAATCGATGAAACTCGCCGAAGAGCTCGACCTCATGCTCCACATGCACCTCTCAGAATCTCAGGGAGAAGTCGCCCAGTCGCTCGATCTCCATCATGGTCAACGCCCAATTGCTTACGCCAACAACATGGGATTGCTCAATCCACGCACCTTTATGGCTCACATGGTCGCCATGACTGACGATGAAATCGCCACTGTTGCCACCACGGGAACTCACATCATTCACAATCCTGCCAGCAATTTCAAACTAGCCTCTGGCTTTGCACCAATTACTCAAATGCGCCGTGCAGGTATTTCCGTCGGCTTAGGCACAGATGGTGCAGCAAGCAACAACACGCTAGATATGCTTGAAACGCTTAAAATGACGGCTCTCGTCGCTAAAGCAGTTGAACAAGATGCCACGGTCATCCCTGCACAAGAAGCTCTCAATATGGCTACTGTAGAGAGTGCACGCATTTTCCGCACTCCAGGTCTAGGTACCCTCACAGTAGGGTCTCCAGCTGACATCATCGCTCTGGATATGACAGAGCCCAATCTTTGCCCCCTCTATCACCCTTTATCACACGTCGTCTATGCGGCATCTGGTAAAGATTGCATCCTCACCGTCGTCGATGGTAAAATCCTCTATGAACGTGGCTCGTACGCTGACGGACTCTACGATGATACGAGAAAAGCCATCAAGGACATCGTCGCTTGGGCAAAAAGCAAAGCAACTCAATAAATTCGGAGCAACTCGTCATTCATGGGCACGGTATCACCGCCCCAGTCATCGCCACCATGTGTCCCCATTTCTTCACGGACATAGAGGACATCAACGCGATTGCCCTTCCCCTTCCCTGACTTAAATTTCAGCGGGTTCTCCTTCACCACAATCGTATTGCCCCCCATGGTTGCAGCCTCTTTCTTTAAGAAAGAATAGGTAGAATCATCAGCGGACAATTGTCCACTCGTACCTGGTGTCGCCTCAAAATGACCAATCATCATATAATCCCCCACGGGATAATCATTCATGACGAGCACATCTTGCACATTGACAGGCGGACGTGGAGGACCAGAGGTCACGGGAACCCAGATAGAATGAGGAGCCTCATTGCTACAAGATGACATCAACGCCATGCAGGATGCCTCCAATGCATACAAAAGAGTCTTGTTCATATAACAAAAATCACAAAGACATCAATACTCAACAGGAGGTACAAAAATGCAACGAAATACCTCTTTCCCATCACGAATCATTTTCACAACCACTTGATTAGGTTGGCGTCTGACCATGTATGCATCATGTTCATCGGGGACGGATACGGAAAAACGGCTACGTTGCCTTACAGACCAAACATGTTTGCGAAAAACGCCCACAACGGCATGGTTGCTCATCTTGACAACCAAATTATAATCGCTCGTCGGCAAAGTAAGTGAAGGCACACTATTATTGTTCACGCGCGAAATACTACCTCTGCTCGTCCTTCTGTCAACCTCTTCTCTCGAAAAAAAGAAACGTATTTTGGCATACTTTGATTTTCACTCTAAAATCCGAGTCTCATCAAGACGGCATCGCGTTCATCATCTTCAAAATCAACAACTCAAGCATCCCTACCGTCACCGCGATGACAAGGGCATGCTTTGGCGTAATTTTTTCACTACGATAAATATAGCCAACCCCACCCACATGAACTAAAAGAGAACAAATAATCCCCCAAAAGTACCACGGTATCCCCATCTTACTAAAAACAAAAGCCAATGGGTATGTAAAGAATAAGATCAAATTGAGCATCCCCATAATTGAATCAACGGGGAAAAGCATCCGATCGGCAATCAAATAGGCATAAACCGCTGATGGAGCCATGACGCACAGCGATAGCGTCACAAGAGATTTTTTGGAATATCTTTCTTCCTGAGTAGGGATGAACATGTCCCCTAGACTCACCCGATTTAGGTAATTTGTCAAACGGGAACACCGTCCACTCAAATACCCTCTTATCCAACTTGACCTATGTCGTTTCATCTTGACAGCACCTACAGCCCATCTGGCGACCAAGCTCAAGCTATCGCCAAACTCAATAAATCTCTCGATGCTGGCAACAAACATCAGGCTCTCTTAGGGGTCACAGGCAGTGGCAAAACATTTACACTCGCTAACATTATCGCCCATGTCGATAAACCCACTCTGGTCATCTCTCACAACAAAACCCTCGCAGCTCAACTCTATTCGGAGCTTAAAAGCTTTTTCCCTCGTAACGCTGTCGAATATTACGTCTCGTACTTTGACTACTATCAACCAGAGGCATACATCGCTCGTAGTGATACTTATATTGAAAAAGACTCTGCCATCAATGACGAGATTGACCGACTGAGCATCAGTGCAATGACCTCACTCATCACACGCCGTGATGTCATCGTCGTTGCCTCTGTCTCTTGCATTTATGGACTTGCTGCCCCCGAAGATTATTGTCAACTCACCATCGCGCTCAAGACTGGCATGAGGATCGACAGAGATGACTTCCTCAAACGTCTCGTCGTCTGCCTCTATGAAAGAAAAGATTACGAATTTCAGCGAGGCACCTTCCGAGTAAGAGGTGAGGTCGTCGAGGTCTACCCCTCTCAATCTGATGGAGAAGCCATTCGTATCGAATTCTTTGGTGATGAAATCGAACGCATCTCGCTCATTGATGCCACAACGGGACGCATGCGTGAACGGCTCGAAACTTATGCGTTTTTCCCAGCTAAACAATACGTCTCCCCCCCCGACAAACGAGCACTCGCCCTTCAAAACATCCGTGAGGAACTCAACAAACGCGTCACCTATTTTGAGTCTCAAAATAAGTTACTTGAGGCTCAACGTCTCAGAATGAGGACTGAATATGACCTCGAACTCATTCAGGAACTAGGGTTTTGTAAAGGAATAGAGAACTACTCTCGTCACCTCTCAGGACGTGCACCAGGTAGCGCACCATCAACCCTCTTAAACTTCTTTGGCGACGATTTTTTGACACTCATTGACGAAAGCCACGCCGCTGTCCCTCAAATTGGAGGCATGTATGAGGGTGACCGTAGTCGTAAAAATGTCTTAGTTGAGCATGGATTCAGACTCCCCAGCGCACTTGATAACCGTCCCCTCCGCTTTGCTGAATTCATGGCAAAGCAAAAACAAATTGTTTACGCCTCGGCAACACCAGGCCCCTTTGAGCTCATTAACTGTCGCGTTGACAACAAAACCTTCATCCCCGTCAAAAGAGCTAAAAAAAAGGATGAGCAAGCCCCCGAAGGATTTACGGGCATCATGTTTAACTCGCCAAAAAACATCAGAGTCGCCCCTAGCCCCTCCACCGATTCTCCTGAACAATTTGACCCAACGAAACGCTCAACTCCGCTCATCGTCGAACAAATTATCCGCCCCACAGGGCTATTAGAGCCCACAATCACCCTAAAACCGCTCAAGGGACAAATCGATACCACCATCGAACTCTGCCACCAAAAAGCAGCCCTTCACCAACGAGTCCTCGTCACGACCCTCACAAAAAAAACGGCGGAAGACCTCACCGAATACCTCAAAGGAGTTGGCATTCGCGTCTCCTATATACATGCCGATGTCGATGCTATCGAGCGAGTAGAAATTCTACGTGCCTTACGCGCTCGTAAAATCGACGTACTTGTCGGCATCAACCTACTCCGTGAAGGACTCGACCTCCCCGAAGTCTCACTCGTCTGCATCCTCGACGCCGACAAAGAGGGCTTTTTGCGCAACGAAACCTCACTAATCCAGACGGCAGGACGTGCCGCTCGCCATCTCAAAGGGGAATGCATCCTATTTTGCGACATCATCACCGACTCAATACGTAGCCTGATTGACCTCACTAACTACCGTAGAGAAATTCAAAAACAATACAACAAAGATCACGGCATCACCCCTGCGTCAATTAGCCGCTCGATTCAAACCCCGCTCAAACTCTACGACGACAACACAACAAGTGCACGCGTCGCGGAAGAGCCCGCTGCCTACGGCAACGCCCCCACCATCGCAGAACTCGAACACGAAATGAAACAAGCTGCCGCCAAACTCGAATTCGAACGAGCTGCCATCATCCGTGACCAAATCACCCGCCTGAAAAAAGAAAAATTAAAATAATGTACTTTTCCCCTTGCCTATTGTCAAAAGGTGAGTAAACTCCGTCCACCATGACCCGAAAAGGTGGTATCAACAAAACACGCAAGGCCGTCGCCAAGCGATTCAAAGTTACCGGTACGGGCAAAGTGCTGCGTCGCCAACAAGGCAAGCGTCACATCCTTCAGTCAAAATCCAGCAAGCGCAAGCGTCAACTGGGCAAAGCTGCTCTCGTAGCTAAGACTGATGTATGGGCCGTTAAGCAGAACCTGCCCTTCGCCTAAACTGCGAAACGCTCGACAACCAGCCGAGCATCTCCCCCGCTGAACGGGGGACCTTCATGCAGCCTTCTCTCGAAAGAGAGATAAGAGCAGACGAGACTGCAAGGAGGTGAGGAAGAACAGTCTGTTCCCATAGAAATAGAAATAAACTATGTCACGTGCTACAAATGGACCGGCCTCACGCAAGCGCCGCAAACGCATCCTTCTGCGTGCCAAGGGTTTCCGCGGATTCCGCAGTAAACTCTATCGTTACGCAAAGGACGCTGTCTTCAAAGCATGGCAGTATGAATACCGTGACCGCAAGAGACGTAAGGGTCAATTCCGTCGTCTCTGGATCGCTCGTATCTCCGCTGCCGTTCGTGATCGCGGATTAACCTATTCTCGCTTCACGGAAGGTCTCAGAGCCGCCAACATCGAGCTTGACCGCAAGGTCCTCGCCGACTTGGCTGTTACAGATACTTCCGCATTTGATGCAATCTTCGCAGCAGCGAAGACAGCCATTGAAGCTAAAGTAGGCGCCGTGCTTCGCGCCTGAATCAGCTAATACTTGTTCATTAACTTAATCCCCCTCAAGGAATCACTTCCTTGAGGGGGATTTTTTGTTACAATAAACTCGACAGAATTTGATAAAAACTAATCAGATCTTATCTTGAATGATAAACACAGGACGACTTTTCATTCCCATAAAAATCTTACCTATATACGAACCAACAATCCCCAAAAGGAAAATTTGCAAGCCCCCCAAAAAGGAAAAGACAATAATTAGAGAAGTCCATCCCTGAATTGTATCGCCCAGCATCCAGCAAATGAATGACCAAACACCTAACAGGCAACTGCAAGCACAAATAATCATACCCAGATAAATTGACAACTTGAGAGGAACATCAGTAAAGCTAGAAATACCCAGCCACGCGAACTCAAGCATCTTTTTCAGAGGGTATTTTGTTTCTCCAGCTAAACGCTTCTTCCTAGCATAATAAACCTTTGATGAAGGGAACCCCAAAAGAGGAATAATTCCTCGAAGGAAAAAAGTCGATTCTTTGAAATTTTTAAGTTCATTGACAGCCCGTCGGCTCAATAGTCTAAAATCAGCGTGATTATAAACTGTTTTTGCTCCGCCTATCTCCATAAGCTTATAAAATAACAATGCCGTAGATCTCTTACAAAAACTATCTGTCGTACGACTACTACGACATCCATAAACGACATCATTCCCCTTTTTCCATTCCGCAACCATTGTTACGATCGCCTCTTCATCATCTTGTAAATCAGCATCAATCGTCACATAGATATCGGCATCAAGAGTAAACATCCCCGCAAGCAAAGCTGACTGATGTCCAAAATTACGAGATAAATTAATCCCCCTAATCACTTCCTGCCCATCTGAACCCAAAAACTTTTTTTGGCTTTCCTGAATAATATTCCACGTCTCATCGCGACTACCATCATTAACCAAACAAATATAACTTTTTGAATCAACCTCGTTTTGATCAATCATCCTCAATAATAATCGAGTAAGCGTTGATAAAGTATCCCTAAGCACCTCTTCTTCATTATAACAAGGAGCAATGATTGATAAAATTGGAACATTTGAAGTATCCATAA
>JAVXPO010000013.1:0-7708 GCA_036644695.1 Akkermansia sp.
GTTCCAACCTCGTAGACTTCCCCTGTTACAGACTATTACCCATTTCTGGCTTGGGTGCAGGGGGATTCACCTGCCTACTAAAAGACACACGACAACCGCAAAAATTACCCGATTTACCAGAGGAATTACTTGCATGGCCTGTCGCAATCAATTAAAAAAGTCATCATGAGAATAGGTGTTATCAGCGATATTCATGATAGATTAGATCACTTACAACTCGTCATGGAGGAACTCCGCGAGGCAGATTGCGAAGCTATTATTTGTCTCGGGGACATTTGCGCCCCCTTCACTCTCCTTGCCTTACTTGAGCATTCCGAACATCTCCCCATTCACCTTGTATTTGGCAACAATGACGGAGACATCTTTTTATTGAGTCAAATTGCCTCACATCATGACCGAGTTACCCTACATGGGCAATTTGGACAAACAGTCATTGCTGGGCTACGCATTGCCATGACACATTACCCAGCTATTGCCACCCCACTCGCAAAATCAGGGGATTACGATGTCATCCTTTATGGACATAACCATACTGCCGCCTCTACCATCGTTGGTCATTGTATTTTAGGTAATCCTGGAGAGATCATGGGAAGATTAGGCACGATTGGCTATGGCATCCTTGATACGGACATCCCCGATTTCTCACTCCACACCCTCTGCTTCTCATCGAGATGATCAAAGTTTGTTGCGCCTTAATTCATGAGCTATATCAAGGAGAAATACGTCTCTGGGTAGCGCAAAAAGCTCAATTCTCTCACCTCGCTGGATTATGGGAATTCCCCGGTGGCAAAATTGAACCAGGAGAATCCAATACCGATGCAATCATCAGAGAAATCAAAGAAGAGCTCAATATCGCCATCATCGTTGAGAGTGAGCTTGAGCCCGTCATTCACGATTATGGGACTCATTGCATCAAACTCTTTCCCTTGATTTGCCATTTAGCCAATCCGCTAAGCATGCCCTTTGCCAATGAGCATCAAGCCCTTGCCCTCCTGACAAAGCAAACATTATCAAAGATTCCGTGGGCTCCAGCAGACAAACCTGTTTTAAAAAATTATCTCGCCCTCACGAGTCAATTGTAAAATACCCGTCAATGCGACTTGCGAAACCATCTGACGGAATGACTCTCGGCTACCAGGATAACAAGCCATCTTAACCCTCGTTTCTCCCCCTCTTATTGCCCACGCGAAACAAACCGTCCCAACAGGTTTTTCATCCGTTCCACCATCTGGACCAGCAATACCGCTGACTGCCACTGCATAGTCTGCACCAGAGAGACGGAGAGCTCCCTCTGCCATTTCTGCGACAACCTGCGTACTCACAGCACCATAAGAATCAAGAGTTGATGCATGCACACCCAATTGACTTTCTTTCGCTTCATTCGCATAAGTCACCCAGCCATAATGAAAAATTTCAGAAGCCCCAGATACATCTGTGATTCTTTTCGCGATCAATCCTCCCGTACAACTCTCTGCCGTTGTGACAGTCTTACCCTTTTGTCTCAAATGAGCAACAATAGCCCCCTCTAACGACGCGCCTTGAGGCGTTAAAATAAAACGACCAACGCTCTCTTTTAACAAATTCGTAGCAGCATCCAGAGCCTCATGATTCCCGATCAAACGAACATCTACCTCACCCGTACGCGCACAATACCCCCACTCTAACCCAAATATTTTAGATAACTGAGCATCAACTCTATCCTGCAACGCACTCTCCCCTAGACCAACGATGCGATACTCAAGCATGCTAGGAACATCCCCCTCAACCAATATTGAGAGAAATGGTACAACAAAACGTTCTACCATCGGCTTTAATTCCGAAGGAGGTCCAGGCAAAAGAATAATCGTAGGACAACCTGACTCCTCATCATGAGGCATCAATAATCCAGGCGCGGTCCCCTCATCATTAGCCAAGACCCAAGCCCCTTGAGGCACCAATGCCTGCTTAAGATTACTTGGGCTCATGGGAATATTTCTTTTAAGGAAACGTTCCCTCAAACGTGCCAACACACGCTCATCCTCCGACATGGACACATGGCATAACTCACACAACGCCTCACGAGTCACATCATCACTCGTTGGCCCCAATCCTCCACTAACAATCACGACATCTGCACGAGACGACGCCTCTCTCATGGCCTGTAAAATTTCCATACCATCAGGCACAACAGTCTGACGTTCAATGCGTATCCCAACCTCAAATAATCGCCTTCCTAACCATGAGGCATTCGTATTGACAACACGTCCCAAGAGTAATTCCGTCCCAGTATTGATCACTTCCACAACAACCGATTTCATCAATTTGTTATGCCACCACTTGCATCAGCAGGCAACAATAATGCCCACATCTATCTTAAATAGTCGACCTTGAAAAAACTCGTTTGTGAAAAACTTTAGTTTTCAAAGCGGTGGGGGTAAGGTTCTTTCTGTAAATTCAGTAAAGAATCTTACTCCCACATGCGCTTTTTAATAGTTAACAAGCAATAACTATTATATTGATGTAATAATTCTGTGACATCAAATAAAAAATCAGGTTTATCGTAAGGGAGAGAACCTGGAATCTCCCGCTGAATTTGCCCCCATTGCATCAATTTCTACCAACCATCCAGGACGACATACAGGAGCTTTAAGTATCAATTTGGGCACCATTGCTAACGGAGAATTATTTATTTCATCGGAAACAATATCGACATCAGAGGCATTTCTCAAATAAACGCAAGCCAGAGTTAAATCATGGAGTGCCCCCTCATGATTCTCCATCAATGCTCTGATATTCTCAATTGCACGACGAGTTTGACGCCTGACATCTCCTTCGTGGAGAATCTCTCCCATCGCATCAATACTTGCCGTCCCTGAAATAAAATACAATGACCCATTTCCGAATACGATACGAGTTCCTCTCTCAAATGACACCCCATAAATATGCGTAGGAGAGAGGAATTTCTCTGCGGTCATATAGATAATTTGTTCTGGGCTTGTCCCTAAAAGTGCCCATGAATCCATTCCAACTAAACGAGAAGATTCCTGCATATTCCCCTCAATCCCCGTACTTGCAATGAAATGGGTATCAGAGGTCAATCCCTTACGGTCAAACCAACTATTCCGAGCTTCAACGAGACCTTGGTAATGATGATCTATATCACGGCAATAAATCCATGTTCGATGGACATTCTCCACTAATTCAGCGCCATAATTGCTCAGTTGAGCATCTAACTTTTGCCATTCTTCCTCCATCTGTTCGTGACTACCTCCTCGCTTATCGACAAGATTCAATCGTAAACTTTTCATAAAGATCATTGAATAATCTCTCCAGCAAGCTTTCATGGATAATCCGCACTCATCTTTATTCAGGATTTTGTCGAAATGTCCATGCCCACACCAAGCCTCCAGTGCAATTCTTGCACCATTGGCAGGAGCCTGTCCCACGATTGATATAAAAGAATTTCTTTCTCCCAATAAATCGATTAATTCATCTGCCTGTTGAGTTACATCACTGAGATGAAATCTCAACATCAAGTCATTAGCTTCGCCCCCAGCTACAGCTTCATATTCTTGCAACAGTTGTAATGCCTCTTCTCTGAAATTACTGCCTTGATGAGAAGTTAGTGCATAAAAAGTCCCCAAAGAACTGCTTTTACTTGATTGTATGCATCGCGTATTCATTATTCTACCCTTTTTCATACGTTATAAAGAACGGACATATTCCGCTAAATCATCAAGTTCTTTAGGCGTGAGATTGCTTGTTTTCCCACGTCGATCATCCTTATTATGTAATGAAATTGCCTCACGAATCGTTTTTGCTCGTCCATCATGCAGATAAGGTGCCGTTCTCCAAACCTCAACAAGGGAGGGAACAATCAATTTTTTCCCACGATCCAAGCCTGTCAACGTGCCAACATCACACAATTGTTTGGTCGTAAAATAAGGATGTGGATGACATTCAATACATCCCGATTTTTTGAAAAGACTCTTCCCGCGTTGAGCAGAATTATTCAAAATTCCTTTCTCTATTCCTGGTGCATGACATTGAGTACATGATGCCTCCTTGATCTTAGGTTTTTCGAGTTGAGTTGCGACTCTCGCAGGACTAGGAACCTCTTTCATTGAGCTTAAATACTCATTTACGCATTGAATATGTTTTTCGTCAGGATTAACAAACTGAATATACTTAAACCCCGATTTGACGGCGACATCTGCACTTTTTCGTATTCCTAACGTCATCACTGGATTTGTTTTATGAGATAAAAACATCGTCCGCGTATTTTTAGGATTCCCCATTCCATCATTGAGTAAATCCCAATTCAACCCATCTACCCTTGAATCAGGATGACAACTAGCACAACTCTGCCAACCTTGGAAACATAAAGAGGCATCATTAAAATATCTCTCACCTAAGCGTTGCGAGGATTGCTCTTTATCTTTGTCATCTGCATAACTCCATACCTGATGCTTCCCGACTCCATCCAATGGGATTCGTTCGACATTATCTGAAAAATACCCAGCCACATAAATATCATTCCCTTTGATTGTAAGTGAGCGAGCCCCATTCACGGATAATGAGACCTTCCGCCTCACATCATTCAAATAACTCAACTTATTGACTGATTCCTTAACCGCATCACTCTGGCTCATCTTGTTTAAGAGTTTGGGGAAATCAATAATGCTCAATTCGTGAGTCCCTGCATGAGAAACGACGAGCTTCGCATCATCATCAGAAAATGCCACTGCCCAAGGATTGGCAGAGCCACGATCCACATCATCCAAAAGAATCGTATGAATAGATTCAGGGTGCGCTACATCAACAATGCTCACAGCATTTGTATTCATCCATCCACGATCTAACTGCGTCGTTGGCACCTGATAACGACTCAATAAATGAGTAATCGCTAAATACCTCCCATCTTGACTCATTGCCATACCGCGAATGCTTTGAGCTCCATTTAAGAGAGGGAAATGCTTCGTTTGCCCCTCATGGTATCGAGTAAGTGCCACCGCCGTAAACTCACCATTAGAGGCACCACTAGGCAAATGATTCCCTCCCCACACGGTCTTACCATCGGGAGAAATTGCCAAGACAACGGGTTCCCTCGCCGCCGATAATGTTTTTACTTGTTGCCCTGAGGATAAATCAAAAACAGCAATCTGACTATCAAAACGATTGGGCACATAGAGTTTATTCTCCGATTTAACAGGACTCATCGGCGTATGCCCCGTGAATAAAACACGAAGCACTTCTCCTTTTTCCACATCAACGACCTCAACCTTACCCAGAGCCCCCCCCGTCGTCACATAAGCAATATGATCATCCATTAAGAGACCATTGGGAGACGATGATAAGGAAATCTTTTTTTCAACAATGCCTGAACGTCGATCGATCACTTTCAAATGATGTGCATCACGACAGGCAACAATCAAATGATCACCCACAATTCCCAAAGCGACGGGAGATAAATCCTCTGCACTCGATAAATTTCCGAGGAAAATCAACCACAATAGCAAATAAATCATTTTCATCGTCAATCCACTCACCCTTCTACGACAACACGGAAGCCAACATTATAAACAGGTCTCCAGCCTGGATACGATAACCGCCACGATGCCGTAGCACGCTTAGGTCTATCGCGCCATGACCCACCACGCACAACACGTGAAACGGTGCCGTCATCAATTTTATTGCGCCCATCTTTCTCTTGATACGGATAGGATTTATATGCTGATCGAGTCCATTCTGCCACATTCCCGATCATATCGTATAAATGAAAAGGATTAGGCTTGTACGATGCGACAGGAGCTAAATGTAACACCTTATCATCAAATTTTTCATCACGAGGGACAAAATCAAAAAAGCGATTGGGATTCTTCATCGGCTGAGGATCAACTCCACTCACCGCTAATTTCTTAATTGACGTATCGGCAAGATTGGCATAAGGCGAAAAGTCGGCATCACCTTCCCCAAAGAAAAATGGAGTCCCAGCTCCTCCTCTCGCGGCAAACTCCCATTGAGCTTCCGTCGGTAAACTGACCTTTTTGCCTGCCTTTTGAGAAAGCCATGCACAAAATGCCATTGCTTTTTCCCATGATACACGGATAACAGGGAAAGAAGCGTCATTCATATTATACCCAGGTCTCACCTGATCCTTATAGTGCATATCATACCAACCATTTTCGTAGGATGGATCAAAACAACGATACTGCTCCAGCGTCACCTCTGTTTCACCAATCCAATAAGGGTTCTTGATAGAGACGAGAGTCTTAGGTGATTCTTGATCTGTCTCTTGATCGCTCCCCATGACAAATTGACTAGGGGCTATCTCTCTCAATGCCATCTTGACCCCATTCCCTAAATCAAGAGACACTGATTCTGGTTCCTCTTGCACTGTAAATGGGAAATTTTTAGAATGAGGTTGAGCTTTTTCGCGTTGTTTCGCTTTTTCAATAACAGGAGTAGGCACATGCAAAGAACGCTTATACTTAGAGTCATCCATCGTCAGATAATCACGTTGAGCGGTTGAATATTGCTTCAAGGCGTCATACCTCTTTTGTAGATAGGACTCATTGCGATCACCTGGCCAATACCCCATATAAGGGACATTCATATCAATCCACGTCACAATCCTATTCAAATCTTCTTGATTCAATCGAACGCCATGATGTCCTTTTTTAAGCAATTGATACAATTCTGACGTATCTGCAAAAAACTCTGTCGCCATCAATCCTAAATAATTCCCTTCAGGACCATTGCGACGCACATACGGATGCAGAGACCAATACGACACACTCCCGGGGGCAGGAGCGCCCTGTACAGCAGTCGTGGTGGCAAAATCTGGTATTCCCAGCTTGTCATGTGCGCCCTGTGTATGACAACTAATACAATAACGATCCAAAACGGGTTGCACTTCATTAAGAAACGAAAAACTACGTTTCTCACCATACCATGGAGTCAAAGGCACTGGTTTCGTTCTCGATGCCAATGTCAATTTACTTGGTGGGGCATCATTTTGATTTTCATGACATCCGATACAGCTAAGCACCTCACCTTGCATCGCAGTAAACCAACTCCTCATCAAGGCTAGAGCACGTCCTTGATCATCCAGCACTTGCACCGTAACGGGTTGATTGGCAGGCACCTCAAACATAGCAGATCCATCTTTCAGCACAGGTGCCGTCCCATAAAGCACCTTTACATCCCAATTGCTCTCCATCCCTTGAACATAATGCCCACCTGCATCCCTTGGGCTATATTCCGAAATAAAGACACGTATTGATTTTGCTTCACCTCTCGGCACCCCTTTCATAGCGCGTCCCTCATAAACATCTGTAATATAAGCGGTCGCCGTCGGAGAGCCCTCCTTAATCCGATCCGGGATTGCAGGAGGACGCGTCCTCCCTTGAACGGGGAATGGATCACCATAAAGAAAATAATTTGACGCAGTCAAAGGGATAATATTATCAAATACATCGCACACCACGATATTCATCGAAGAATTATTTTTATCCAACGAACAAGATGCCATGAAAAAATGATCGCTCAATGGGTAAGGCTCTGCAAAATAAGGTGTTTTGATATTATTGACTAACTGATCTTTGGTCACATCTGCAACTTCTTTCCCAAAACCTGGTATCTTTTGAATGGCTCCATGAGTCCCTTGACGACCTTTATTTACATCAAAAAGGACGAGTTCACCCACGCGTTGAATCCCATGATGTCC
>JAVXPO010000013.1:7718-36854 GCA_036644695.1 Akkermansia sp.
ACCGACAAACTGCCCTGGCTTGCCAGGAATTGCCTTGGCATTAAACAAAGAATTAGGCCAGTACGAATTGGAGCCATAATATTCCTTTTGATCCGTTCCATCAGGATTCATATGCATCAAAATACGACTAAAGTAATGGGCACTCTCAGTATACTCCCATCGTAAAAACATCACGCGCCCATCATGTAACATGGTTGGGAACCAATTATTATCCTGATCCATCGTCAAACGTCGCGTCGTTTTTTTCTCACGATCAAGCAAATGAATATTGCCAACATAATCCTCCCCACCCACACAAGGGACACCTTGATAACCAGACGTATTTATAAATAAAATACGTCCATCAGGCAAATAACAAGAGTCATAACTATCCGTATCTGCTGGCATGTGATCCGTGAGTGGATCTGCCTTGAGCGTCGTTAAATCTAATTCAGAAACATCCCAATGACGCTTATTGCCTCGATTAAAATTATTCCCCGTAAACATGAGCTTCTTCCCATCAAAATCAGGAGTTAAATGCCCAACCCAACGGTCATCAGAAAGAATTTTACATCCATCTGCCTCCCCTGAGGAAAGCCTCACAATCTCACTCCAATAAAATTTCCCTGCATGAGACATACTTGATATTCCTTGCCAATTGGCGGGTCTATCTTGATTCCTATTCGTTTCTGATCCATTCCCCGCATACCGCCGTACTGCCACCCAATCCTTAAAGGACGATAATTCTGGATTACGCTTAACAAGCGCTTTTCTCCTTAAATCTACTAATTTCCTTAAATTTTCCTCATCTTTAATCTGTGCTTGCGCAATCCATTGAGAAAGATCACCCAACTTGAGTTTCCATTCGTTCAACTCCTTCAAAAACTGTTCCATCTCCGACTTTTGATCAGGATATTGCGCCATTAAATAATGTAGAGCTCGCTCCATCGCAACAGAATCATAGTGAGATGCCAGCTTCTTAAGCCTCTGGAAATGCACCATCTTTTCGATCTCCACCAAGTAAGGGACTAAATCTTTTACCGAACTAATTGATGACACTTCAGCTTCGGACAAATTCAACACCTTCGCTAATTTTTTACCAGCAATCACGGGTTGAGATAGATTTTGGAAAACAGGGATAAGCAATACCATGGCATCCGCATAATCATTAGATTCCTCAAGCGACTTTGTCTCAGCAACAAGCTTTGCCGTAGCTTTCCGCGCTGACCTTAAAACATCATTGGGACCTTGAGGATGTTTTTCTCTATTATCTCCTTCTCCATCTGTCTTTTCGACAGAATTCAACCAAGGAGTCAAATCAACAGACTGTGCCAGCGCAGAGCAAAAAATCAGACAAGATATAATAGCAAAATATTTTTTCATGGGAAACCTAAAACAGATATTATAAAAGTACGTCAACAGAAGACAATTTCTACAAAAAAAATCATCATTGTCTCTTTTTGTTTCATTGTCGTTGCCATCCTACTTCCCTTTTTATTGATCAATACGATGACACCTAGCCAAGAAAATGAGAATAGAGAAAATATTGCCCTTCAACGAGTCAAAAAGTCATCAAAATCATGGTTGATTCCCAAAAACATCAGGATAGGCAATCCAATCTTTATTCGAATCATCAAAGAAGATCGCATTTTAGAATTATGGGGACAACCCGATAATCAAAACACCTTTAACCTCATCAAACAATACCACATCGCTGGAATGTCAGGAAATTTAGAACCCAAACAAAAAGAAGGTGACCATCAAGCCCCCGAAGGATTTTATTCAGTTATTCCCTCAGCCCTCAATCCTCAAAGCAACTATCATCTCTCATTTAACATTGGATACCCCAATGAATATGATCGTTCTCTTGGCAGGACGGGGGCATTCATTATGATTCATGGGAGCAATGTCTCCGTTGGCTGTTTTGCCATCACGGATGCAGGAATTGAAGAAGTCTACACCATGGTAGCCCAAGCTTTAAAAATAGGACAACCCTCCGTCCCCGTTCAAATCTACCCTTTTATCCCAACAAAAACTCGTTTAGCCAGAGAAAAGGAATCCCCCCATTATCACTTCTGGCAAAAGCTCGCCCAAGCATGGGATTACACAGAGCGGACACACCTACCAGTCCCAGTTTGCTTTGGTAGAGCAAAAATCATCAATCAGAGTTCAGAGCATTCCCTTGAGCATCTCGACGATAATTTAAAGGAAGAGGCTTATTGACCGCAGGATTCCCAATTGCCATGAAGCCTTCAGGAACGTCTCTCGTCACGACAGAACCTGCGGCTACAATAACGCCATCCCCTAACGTAACCCCCTTGAGGATGATCGCTCGTGCTCCGACAAAACATCCTTTCCCTATCGTAATAGGTTTGCCTTTTTGGGATGAGCGATAAGTATTCTTCCATCCCCACTCCTGCCCGGGAAAATGAAGATTATTATCCAATAACATACTATCAGCACCTATAAGAGTATTATCCCCTATTGTGATACGAGTTGTGCAAATAATTGTTGATCCACTTATGCCAACATTTTTTCCTATTCCCAAATGAGCATTAGGGGCATTTACGTCCAAGGTCGTACGTAAATTCATAACTGGATTTGCCCGCTTCATTGAATGAATAGTGACATTCTCACCAATAGTCAAACTCCCTTGAGGATGCACCTTCACAAAAGGTATTCCCGTAAAAAAAGCAGATGATTTAACCTCTGCTCCTTTTAATTTTACATACCCTCTAATCAACTTAGATAGAAAAAGGAGTATTCTAAATTTCATAATATTGCATTATGCGTTGATAAAATTTCTCGATAAAGAGAAGTAAATTTATTCGCAGTTAAGTGAGAAGCTAATGCCTCACGACATCTACCTTGTTCAAATTCGCCCATACTTATTGATTTTTCTTTTGATTCTACAACTTTCAATACAGCTGAAACAATAGAACGAGCATCATGCACTGGGACGATAAATCCTGATTTTGCATCGGTCACATGCTGTTTACTTCCGCAATCCTCCGTTAAAATAACAGGTAACCCGACAATTCGAGCCTCCTTGACAATCGTCGGTCCCGTATCTGCATACGAGGGATGGACGAGACACCATGCTGAGGCAAGCTCGTGCATCATCCCTTCTCGATCAATCCTACCTAACCAAATAATATTAGGGGTAGAGAGACGCTTCATTTCCTCATAAAATTCACCACATCCACCTCCTGCAATTCGTAAAGTGATCCCAGCTAGTTCTGGAGAAGAAAAGGCCTGAACCAGTTCTGAAATTCCTTTAAGCTCTGTGACTGTACCTGCATACAAACAAGTTGGTTGATCCGAAAGTTGACGTTTGACATCAAAAAATCGAGATTCTACCCCATATTCCACTAAAGTAACTTGTGCCTCGCTATTTTGCTCCCTAATTCTATCCCGACACCATGGAGATTCTGCGCTGAAATAATGATAAGCACGCATCACAATTCGCTCCCAAAAAGCTTGTCGCTTCACAAAAGTAGGCATTGGTCCACGTTCGCAATAAGCATTTAAAGCACCTTGGACAGAAAGTAATTTCGCACCCTTAAAAGATTTCCCACAGAGTGCATAAACATCTTCTGTCCCCCACGCATGGACTAAATCGGGAGCAATCTCCTTGAGTACCTTTTTGACGCGTATTCTTTCGTAAAGATAGCCCGTATACAATCCAATCGTTTTTTTGGTTCGAGGGACAACATGAAAGGTCTGATTAGCTGACTGAAAAGTTTCACGCTGAGAAACATTTTTACTCACGATGATCCAATGCACATCCAACGCATTTTCCAATTTTAATGCTTCATATAAAGCTTCGAGCCAAACAGCATAATGCTGATGAGTGTCCACAAATTTATCACTAACTTTCCATAAAGGGAAATCAGCTAAAAGAGCAATCTTTAACGGATGTTCAGCACAAAGAGACATAATATACTATACTTTATTTTTTTTCTACTTCAGGCAGTCCTTTTTTTAGGCGTAACTGTCCGCAAGCGGCATCGATGTCGTGCCCTTTTTCGTAGCGGAGGGTAACGGGGATTCTTGCATTTTTTAGCTTATCTCTAAAATTTTCACAATGGACTAAGGGAGGGCGCACCCAGTCTAGCCCCTCTACTGTGTTGTAGGGAATCAGATTCACCTTGGCGTGCAGATCGCTGGCTAAGTTGGCAAGATTGGCAGCATCCTCGAATGAGTCGTTGACTTCTTTGATGAGGATATATTCCAAGGTTGGCATTTGCTTTTTCTCCCGATTCCATTCCATCAGTGCTGGAATCAATTCTGACAAAGGCCATTTTTTATTGATGGGCATAATCTTATTTCTTACTTCATCAGTGGCACCATGGAGAGAAATTGCCAATCTAATTTGCCGTGGATAACGCGCTAATCTTTTGATATGAGGTGCATAGCCTGATGTCGAGACCGTAACGTGACGGGCTCCAATATTCAATCCCCAAGGTGAAATAATGATCTCTAGAGCACGTAGGAGATTATCAAAGTTCGCAAGTGGTTCGCCCATTCCCATGAAGACTAGATTATCGACACGCATCCCAGATAAAGCTTCTGCCGCATGGATTTGAGCTACAATCTCACCTGCATCTAAATCTCGTGAAAAACCTAATAAGCCCGATGCACAAAACTTGCATCCAAATGCACAACCAATTTGTGATGAAACGCATAAGGTCATTCGATCAGACTTTTCTCCCCAATCGCCTCTCGTTGCTGGGATCAAAACGGATTCGACACATTGCCCATCTCTCATTTTTGAGAGAAACTTGCGCGTCCCCCCTGCCTGTCCTTGTACTTCAATGACATCCAATGCCTTGATTTCAAATTCAGCCGTTAAAATATCTTTGAGGTCAGCGGGCAAATTCTTCATGGCAACAAAGGATTCGACCTTTTTATTCCAGAGCCAATCCAGTATTTGGGCGGTTCTAAATTTGGGGAAGCCATGATTCGCGATAAACGAAGCGAGTTCTTCTTCGGTCAGACCTGTAATTAAGGGTAATTGAGACATATATTTATGAAAAGGGGACGGAGGTAACGAGGACACGGGCACCTCCATCTCCCGCTTGAATTCCCGACGCATGCGCAGGGACAATGATGAAATCGCCTTGCTTAGCAATTCCTGATGTTAACAGAAGTGTGCCATCAACGATAGTACAAATAATAAAATGTTCAGAGTCACGATGAGGTACAAAATTGCTAGCATCAAGAGCAAACTCTTCAATCACAAAGGATTTAGTATCAAGAACTACTCCCTCCCCAGCAGAACGAGGCATGGTCGTTCCCTCAAATTCATCAAGACACTCCAATGCCTCTTCGATATGGAGCTGACGGCTCTTACCCTCCTTATCCTTCCTCCCCCAATCATAGAGTCGGTAGGTCGTATCACTATTCTGTTGAATCTCAAAAATGACGTATCCAGCCCCCAAGCCATGCGCCATACCTGAGGGCAAAAAGATACTCTCGCCTCGCTCTAATTGATACGAGTTGAGCATATCCTTTAAGGTCTGATGAGCAATGGCATCGCGAACTGATTCTTTAGCTTCTTTTTGCTTCATTCCAACATACATCGTCGCATCAGGGCACTTCGAGACGACATACCAGATTTCGCTTTTTTCATCCGCTTTTCTACGAATTGCCACTCCATGAGTAGGATGTACCTGTAGAGATAAATCGTCGCAAGCATCTAATATCTTGCACAATACGGGGAATCTACTCCACTGCTCATATCCTGCACCAAAGATTTCTTCGCGACGAGTCTCCCATAATTCATGCAGAGTCATCCCCTCAAATGCCCCTTCTGCAATCATACTTTGAGCTTCATCCCTATCGCTTATTTCCCATGATTCTCCATAAACTGTCTCAGCACCATGCGGAGCATCAACGGATCTACCAAATAAGTTTTGAAGTTGGCGCCCCCCCCAAATGCGTTCAAACATCATGGGAATACAACGAAATGCCTCTTTTTTACTCATGGGAAAATAGTCAGAATTACAGCAAGGCATCGACAAAGCGATTCTTGTCAAATATCTCAAAGTCGTCAGATCCCTCCCCCGTACCTAGGTAAACAGGGGCAATTTTTAACTCATCCATCAGAGCCAGCGCGACCCCCCCCTTCCCCGATCCATCGAGTTTGGTAATCACCACTCCGTCGAGTGGCGTCGCTTTGTGAAATTCTTTTGCTTGTGATAACGCATTGGCTCCTGTCGTCGCATCGACGACGAGCAAGGTCACATGCGGGGCAGACTCATCCTGCTTGGCTATCGTACGGCGGATTTTAGATAATTCCTCCATCAAATTATGGCGCGTATGCAAACGCCCTGCCGTATCACAGATTAAAAATTGAGCGCCTTCACGGATGGCACGTTCATGTGCCTCATAACAGACCGATGCCGGGTCTTGATTTGGGCTCCCTTTATAGAGAGGGAGATGCAAACGAGTCGTCCAGCTCTCCAGTTGCTCAACAGCTGCGGCACGAAATGTATCTGCGGCAGCCAAAAGAACCTGATGCCCTTGCTTCTGCAACAAATGCCCTAATTTGGCAACTGATGTCGTTTTCCCTGCACCATTCACCCCCACAACGAGGATAACCGTCGGTTGACCATCCGCCCTTGGATTGATGCTCAACACATGATCGGGGAAGCCCTCGCGAATCATTTCACGAGTCGTCTCGACGATACCATCTGCCGTGATACCCTTGCGTTCACGCAATTTATCCACGAGCAACATCGTACGTTTAATACCTATATCTGCCGTGACGAGATCAGCCTCCAATTCATCCCAATCAATTTTGGGAGTGCCTGAGAATTTGCTGATGAGCTTAGTAAAGAAACCTGCCATTTTTTGTCAATTATGCCTCAGTCGGAGTGATCGCTTCGGGCGATGTCTTTGATTTGATCGATTCTTCCATTTCAGCTACACGATAAATACGAGCAATGCCAGCAAGTACCCCATTGATAAATTTAGGGGCTTCCTTGACGGAGAAGCGTTCAGAGAGACGGATGGCTTCTTTAATGACAACAGCCACGGGCAAGTCCTCTTTGCATTGCAATTCATACGCGGCAACACGCAAAATAGCACGATCAACGGGGCTAATGCGTTCTGGCGCAAAGTTATCTGTCACTTGGACAATTGTTTCATCAAAAGCTGGCACCATGGGGAGAATCGCCTTAATGAGCTGTTCTGTCTCATCCCTCAACGTCACCATATCTTGTTGAATCTCAAGCACATGATGAATCTCCGATTTATTTTCGTATTTCTCTGAATGATCCAAAGAATCGAGCCGACAGCTAATTTCCTGCATTCTACGCATCGAGGCAACTAAAGGTGCCAAGGCACCTGCATTAGTCGGATAATCGGCAATCATTGTCAAAAATCGTTCTCTCAATTGCAATAAAGTCGCATTGACGATGGAGAGAGATAAAAAGCATTCCTCCAGCGAAGAAGATTCCGCATCAGGATCATTTTTCCGAGCCGTACGAACCGCTTTGATTGAGTTATCCAAAGATAGCTCTCTCTTGACAATATCCTCTAGCGATTCTCGCAAATCAGAGGTATTGGAATCTGCGATTAAATCAGTCAACACTTTATGGGCTCGAACCTCAAAAATCCTTAACTTATCTTGGTAATCGCGAGTTAAATGCTCAATAGCTTTTACCTTCACCTTCCGCAAATCAACACGATATGACTCTAAAATAACAGTCCAAAAATCATCAAATTGTTCAGAAGTTCTGTCCGCAGGAGAGTCGAGATCGACTCCATAAAGGAACTGAATGGCGGTGCGACGGATATCGTGGCGTGAAATCATAGTATATGTCAGCTTTGGGGATTAGAAAATCGGGTAATGAATAATTCCGCCATATTGGCGGCGCAACGGGCGGCTTCTCGCCCCCGGTTAAGTTTATCTTCAATGCAGCGCACACGAGCTTGATCTTCATCCTCAAGGAGGAGGACTTCATGGACGACGGGGACGCCTGTCTCTACGGCAATATTGAGCAATGCCTGAGTCACCGACTTACCGACAAGCGAGGCATGCTCTGTACTCCCCTGAATGATAACCCCCAGAGCAATAATAACAGCTGGAGTCGGGTCATTTTGAGTTGCAACAGCCTTCACCGTCACAGGAATCTCAAAGGCACCAGGCACGCGCAGCACCTGCACCTCAGCACAAGGCAACACCTCTACCAGCTCAGCTCGACAGTTCTCCACCAATGCATTTGTAAATTGCTCATTGTAGCACGAGGCAACAATAGTTACATTCTTACAAGTTAAGAAAGGGGCGCAACGCCCAGGTATTTCGTCAGACATAAGAGAGTATCGTTCAATTAAAGAGTGTGCCCCATTTTACAACGTTTCGTCTCTAAATAATGACGATTCGTCTCATTGGGGACAATACGAATGGGCAATTGCTCGACCACTTCCAAACCAAACCCTTGTAACCCAATAATTTTTTTAGGATTATTCGTCAAGAGCCTCAATTGATTGACACCGAGATCGTTCAAAATTTGAGCACCAATACCATAATCGCGCAAATCTGGGGCAAACCCCAATTTGATATTAGCCTCGACGGTATCAAGCCCTTGCTCCTGCAATTTATACGCATGGAGCTTTGCCTCAAGCCCAATTCCACGACCTTCCTGACGCAGATAAAGCAAAACGCCACCTTCTTCAGCAATTTGCTTCATGGCAACGTGCAATTGACTGCCACAATCACATCGACGAGACCCAAAAACATCACCCGTCAGGCACTCGCTATGCACACGAACAAGCGTCGGCTGATCATCAGCAATATCTCCATGCACAAGAGCCAAATGGACGGCACCATCCAAGAGTGATTTATACAAATAACAGGTAAAATCACCATAATCCGTCGGCAATTGCACCTTCTCGACACATTCAATAAATTTTTCTGTCTTGCGACGATATTCAATCAATTGAGCCGTGGTACATGCCTTTAATTGATGCTTACGTTGAAACGAACCTAAATTACCAATTCGAGCCATCGAGCCATCTTCATTCATGATCTCGCAACAAACCCCAGCAGGCTGTAAGCCAGCTAGGCGCAATAAATCAATCGTCGTCTCCGTATGCCCTGCACGACGCAAAACGCCACCCTCGACTGCTCTCAAGGGGAACACATGCCCAGGTTGGATAAAATCATCATTCGTCGCTTTGGCATCACCCAGCAAGCGAATCGTCGTTGCACGCTCCGCCGCGCTAATCCCTGTCGTGATACCATGCTTAGCCGCTGCATCGACCGTTACGGTAAAGGCTGTTGACATATTTTCACGATTGACCGAGGTCATCAAGGGCAACTTTAATTCGGCAACGCGCTCAGGAGAAAGAGGCGCACAGACTAAACCACGCGCATGCGTCACCATGAAATTGATCATCTCTGGCGTTGTAAATTGGGCGGCACAAATGAGATCGCCTTCATTTTCTCGACTAGGATCATCCGTAACAATGACCATCTGCCCCTTGCGAATCTCTTCAACAATTTCCTCAATGGGACTAAACTGTAATATATCGTCACTCATGATCTTATTTTTGTTTCTTTGCCCACGAGTCCTTCAATGCAACAGCTCTATTAAAGACCACTCGTTGCCCTGGAATATGATCTTTCCGATCAGAAACGAAATATCCAATACGTTCAAACTGGCAATGATATTCAGCAGGGACATTCGCTAATGAGGGTTCTAACTTGGCATTGGCAATCACACTCATCGAGTTCTCATTCATCACCGACAAAAAGCCTTCCTCAACGGCATCTGGATTCTCAACGGTAAACAAACGATCATACAGGCGAATCTCACCATCGACGGCATGCTGCACGCTCACCCATTGAATCGCCGCACGGCATTGAACCCCCTCGGGAGGATTTGAGCCAATGGTACCAGGAATATGCTCACAAATCAACTCGGTCACATCCCCCTGAGCATCGCGCACGACATCCACGCACGTGATACAATATCCACCACGCAAACGAACCGTACGTCCTGGCCCCAGACGAAAATACTTCTTGGGGGGATCGTCCATAAAGTCATCACGCTCAATCCAGACCTCTCTCGTCAGAGGTACGAGACGCGTCCCATCTTCGGCACGTTCAGGATTATTCTGAACCTCAATAGATTCTGCAAAATCCTCTGAGAATGAGCGGATCGTCACCTTCAACGGATTCAGCACCGCCATACGACGAGGTGCCTTCGCATTCAAATCTTCCCTCACGCTATATTCCAACAGCGCGACATCAGTAAATCCATTAAATTTGGTAATCCCAATCGTTTGGCAAAAATTGCGAATTGCCTCCGGGGTATACCCTCGGCGACGCATCCCTGAGACCGTAGGCATCCGAGGGTCATCCCACCCAGTCACACGCTTCTCTTGCACCAACTGCAATAACTTGCGCTTACTCATCACCGTATAGGTCAGATTCAGACGTGCAAACTCAGTCTGTCGAGGATGACTAGGCACGGGACAATGATCAATCACCCATTCATAGAGAGGGCGATGATTCTCAAACTCAAGCGTACACAACGAATGCGTAATATGCTCAAAAGCATCCTCCAGAGGATGAGCAAAATCATACATTGGGTAAATACACCACTTGCTCCCCGTATTATGGTGATCGGCAAACATAATACGGTAAATCACAGGATCGCGCATATTCATATTAGGCGATGCCATATCAATCTTAGCCCTTAAAACTGCCTTCCCTTCCTCAAACTTGCCAGCCTTCATACGATCAAACGCTTCAAGATTCTCTGCCACCGAGCGATCGCGAAAAGGGGATGCCTGCCCTGGTGTCGTCAAATTGCCACGTTGGGCTCGAATCGCCTCTACATTCTGCTCATCCACATACGCAAGCCCTTGCTGAATCAACGACGTGGCACACTCATGGAAAAAATCAAAAATATTGCTCGCAAAATAAAGATTCTCACCCCAATCAAACCCCAACCAACGAATATCAGACTCAATACTATCCACATATTCCTGATCCTCTTTACTCGGATTTGTATCATCAAAACGCAAATGACAACGCCCACCAATCGAGGCATAATCTCTCGCTATCCCAAAATTGAGACAAATGGATTTTGCATGCCCAATATGGAGATATCCGTTGGGCTCTGGTGGGAAACGAGTCACAGGCGCGGTATGCTTGCCCGAGGCAAGGTCATCGGCAATCATCTCCCGAATAAAATCACGGCGTTCCGAAGGTGGCAAAGACATGTCAAAATCTTACAGGTATTAAGCCCATCCTGCAAGCCCGTCTTTTGAGATGACATTAAACGAACTTGCTCGCATGGGCGTCCCCGACATCACCAACCAACATCTCTGCGGATGGTTAGAGAAAGGAGCTCAATACGTGACTCGATGAACTCTACAAAGGCAAATTTGACAAAGTTACCATCGTCAAAATTGCTTAGATTCGTCATCTACAGGAGAAATGACAAAAGTAAACCCTGCCTCAATCATGGCTTTTTCGATTTCCTCCTCCGTTGGAGTCCGCCCCACAACTTCTTTTTGCCACGTCAAAATGGCATAACGATATTGCCTCTCTTCGACAATACCAAGAATGAGCGTCATTGTCCCAAAGAAAACATCCTGCCACGCTAAACGAAAAAGATACTCAGATACTGTTGCTGGCAATATCTGTTCTGTTTCCGTATCGTAAATCAGCCCTGCGTTTTCCCACTTGGTTCGCTTCAAATAAGCACCTTCTACAAGCGACACTTCATGCTCATGTCCGCCTTCACCTGTGAAGTCACCAAAGCTCTTATCTTAGCATTTTCTTCGGCAGTCAGCCCAATTCTTGAAGATTCCCCATTCATCAATGCTTCTCTGACCATCATCGATATCTTGAAGTTGGTCAAACTCTCCTCAGAGCTCAAGGTAGACTGAGACAGCATTAAGCTCTTGCGCTTTTTGATACTCTTCAATAAATCGCCTGCCTGAGCTTGTTGTGCTGATGTTAATTTTTTGAGGCAGGGTATCATGACTCACAGCGGTTAAAGTACGGTGATAATTTGCCATAAAATACTACATCTGTCTATTGAAACACGTATGCTAACACTTTTATTATTTTCACATCATTTTTGAAATACTACGAGGCACAGCTTATTTTTTAAGAGCATTTTGCGTTGAATATGTTAAAATGCTTTTATGAGTGATAATAACGACGACGACGAATACGAATTCTGGCTTTTTACGGGGACTTCTCAGCTCTCTGATTTGGAGACATTAGCTCCCCTGATGCAAAAAATAGCCCCTTGCGTTAGACTTAAAAGTACAGGCTCCCTTCTGAATACCCCAGACGGACTCATCAAAGCAGAATTATGCGATGAGGAAGGTAGCGCAGATGTCGATGTTTGTTGGGAAATCCAAATGGATAAAACGCAACAAGCCTTTCGGAGAGACCGCAAGGCACTCCAAAGCCTTGAGGGGTATCCGATCATGCTACGTTTCCTCATTGATGAAGATTATGCTCTTGAGCCGGCATTTGCCATGATGCATGCTCTCTTAACTCTCCACCCAGGCATGCTCGTCATCCCCGATGAAGAGGGACAAATCACCCTTACCAGATCAGATGCTCTCGCCTTGCTCGAAGACGAAATTAAAGAGAATCAGACCTTCTCCGAAGAATAACTCATACCCAACAACCAACCAATCAGCCAACAAATTATGATCATCAAATTACTCCCCCTTGCAAGCATCGCCCTACTTGCCGCATGTTGCAGTACACCCTCACTCCAACACCCTATCACGGGCACATGGGTACAGCCCATCCCCGGGCAATCAGGTAAAGTTCAAGGCATTCAACTCAAAGACAACGGACAAGCCAGCTCTGTCAATATGCACACGCTCTGTTACACGTCATGGACACAAGATGGCAACACCGTCACACTCAATGGCAAGAGTCTTGGCAATCAACGAACTCTGACCTTCTCCAATAAAGCAGTCATCAAAAAACTGACGACCGATACACTCATCCTTGCCATGGATGGAGGTGAAGAAACTTATACGAGGCAAAAATAAGTAATTTAATGACTCTCAACGAGCCAATCTTTTTATCCATTCCTCCTTATCCAACAAAATGACCAATAAGCCTCATTATTTTAGCACGACCTTATTGTCGACAGGATTGTCACTCATGATGGTTCTTTCCTCATGGGCCAGCCCAGACGCCATCAATAACATGCAAACTCCCTCGCTAAAGAAAGGAACACCCGCAAAATTTGGATTTGGAGGAGAAAACAATCAAAATTTCATACTCAACGGCAAACCATTTCAAATCCGTGGAGCAGAAATACACCCCCAGCGCATTCCTCGCGAATATTGGAGACATCGCATCCAAACGGCAAGAGCCATGGGACTAAATACCATCGCGTTTTACACCTTTTGGAACGATTTCGAACAACCAAATGGCACATTTGACTTCAAAACAGGGAATCGCAACATCCGCGAATTTCTAAAACTCTGCCAAGAGGAAGGGATGTGGGTACTCTTTCGCCCAGGTCCCTACATTTGTGGGGAATGGGATTTAGGGGGGATACCTCACTACCTCCTCAAAGACCCTAAGGCAAAACTACGCACGACGGAAGACGCCACCTTCATGAAGGCTCAAACCCGTTATTTAGAAGCCATCGCCAAAGAGGCTGAGCCGTTTCTTGCTAAAAACGGCGGTCCCATCCTGATGACTCAATTGGAAAATGAATATGGTAGCTATCAGCGCAAAGACAAAAAATATATGGAATGGCTCCATAATTTCTGGTCAAAAAAAGATTTTGGTCCCTTCTACACCTCTGATGGAGCTGGTGAGAACTACCTTAACGGAGTCGTCCTTCCTGGCGTCGCCGTTGGACTTGACCCAGGCACCAATGACAGCCATTGGGCAGTCGCCAATAAATGCAACCCCAATGTCCCCGTCTTCTCCTCAGAGACCTATCCTGGCTGGCTACGCCATTGGGGTGAGGGGAATTGGGAACCAACTCCTGGCATCGTCGACAATGTCCGTTGGTTCATGAATACAGGCAAATCATTTAGCCTCTTCGTCTTCCACGGCGGCACAAACTTTGGATTCACCGCTGGAGCCAACAATGGGGGCAAAGGTAGCTATCAACCTGATGTCACGAGCTATGACTACGGATCTCCTATTGATGAACAGGGACGAGCCAACGAGTATTACACTCAAATGAGAGATATCATCTTGGACAAACTACCAAAAGACGCCAAAATTCCAACCCCACCCAAGGATATTGACGTCATGGAAATCCCCGAATTCACCCCAACCTATCATTCGGGACTCTGGGAAAAATTTACCAAAGCGTTCCCTACTAAATTTGAAACTCCCCCCTACTTTGAAATGTGGAATCAAAATCAAGGGCTGGCAATTTACTCAACGACCATCCCTGCGGGCAATGCAGAAAAGCTCATACCAGAAAACATCCATGACTATGCTCAAGTTTATCTCGACGGCAAACTACTCGGAGTCATCGACCGCATCAAAGGCGACAAAGACATTGATATCCCTCAACGAAACAAACAAGCCACCCTCGAAATCCTCGTCGAAGGTATGGGGCACATCAACTTCCACATCAGCATGGAGAGTGATCGCAAAGGGCTTTTTGGCGCAGTGAAATTAGGAGATAAAGAGATAAAAGACTGGAAAGTCCGAGCACTCCCACTCGCCTCCCTCACGCCCAAAGATATTTTCAAAATGCCTAAAAGCAAAACTGCGCCCTCCAAAAATAGAGAGGGGGCACACTTCCGCGCCATCCTCAACATTGATACACCAAAAGATACCTTCCTTGACCTATCAAAATATACCAAGGGATATGTATGGGTCAATGGACGCAACATTGGTCGGTATTGGAATATTGGACCACAATTGAGACTCTACGTCCCAGCCCCATTCCTCAGAACAGGTAAAAACATCATCGACATCCTCGACCTACACGAGACGCAACCTCAACCCATCAGAGGCATGATTGAGCGAAATAAAGAAAAAGGCACCATCAAAACAGAAAACCTCAATAACCAGTGGTAATCACTGCTATTGAGGTTTATCTCTAAGTCTTTTATTTTCATGAAAATCTTTTTACCCTATTGGCAATAGAGGTAAAAAGATATATTATTTTTACAATCAAAAAGTTAGATATAATTGCCGTTATCAATGACAGCCCTAGGATAGCTAATAATATAAGAACTATATTATTTAACGAATAAATTTCATATCTCATATAATAATAGAGAAAGAATGAATGATTCAACCACATAAGCCCACTATATTTACCAAAATAGGAAAGCATAGGAGCCACAATTCTTAATTTTTTAAACATTAGTAAAGACGCAATTACAAGAAAAGGAAACGGCACTAAAGCATTAGGTAAATATATACTTTGATCATTACATTTATAAAATTCGAAAATCAAAAAACCACTTACGGAGATAATAAAAATTCCTAATAAAAACCGCCAGACATAATTAATGTTTTGAATTCCCATCCATATCCTTACAAGCCAATTAGTTTTATAATTATTCAACCCAATAATATATCCAACAGCAAAAACTGGAGTATACACAACATAAGGATAAAATTGCTTTGGTGTACAAATAAAATACACCCCTAAAGATAATACTAATATCAAGATAGCACTAAATTTATGACCTATTTTTGATATGCAATGAAAGAATGGATAAATAAACAAGACGGATCCAACAAAAAGAGAAACATACCACCATTCAAGACATATAGAACCCACACCACTCAAAGAGATGCCTGTTAATGCCTTTAAAAAGGTAAATGGCGTCAACGTCGCATTGTAAAAATCCTGCGGAACAAAATATCTCAACAAAAATCCTATAATTAGACTAAATAAATAAATCTTATAAAAATTCTTAATATGCTTTTTAATAGTTGAAAAACATGTGGTTGAGCCACGAACATCAGAGCATCCAAGACCTAAGCCAGTAATAAATAAAAAGATAGACACACATGAAAACCCAAATGCACATAAAGAAACAAAATGGGGAGAATCTACTAAAGTTTGTAAGATCGGCATTCCTTCTGGAATTCTATCAGGAAAACAAAAAGTATGCACCATTATCATCAATAGAATAGCGACCCCCTTTAATATGCTTGAGTCTTCCTTACTAATTACACCAGTCTTGGCAATAACCTCTTTTATATCCTCTTCTTGCATGAAGATGTGAGCATACAAAAGTCCCACTCTTTGTCAATATTAGTAAAATGATCATTGAAATATCGGCTCTGCGTATTCAATGAGCCATGGGTTGGCGCGTTTGAATCATTACCTTAAAAGAGTCTCCTGGACCATTTTTTGAGGTTAAATATTGATCGACTCGTGGTTCCTTTTGGCTTTGTTGAGCATACGGCATGAGGTAGTCTCTTTGAGTCATTAACTGGCAGTCATCTCCTGGACATTGAGCGACCAAATGCTGCAAGTCAGAAAAGTTGACATCACAGGTCAAATCACATTTGCCCACGTTATGATAAAGCTCCATCCCCATCAAAAGGGTATGGTGACAATATCCTCGTAAGCTTCCCTTAGGACGACGAATATAGAGATTCTCAAATAAATCACCGTAATCAATGGTCGTCATGATGCCTGACTTCCAGCATGGGAGCCAAGAGAAAAACCATTTTTCGTAGCTCTCATGAATCTCGATTCTCTGTCCGATAGGTGCCGTATACTCAAACACATATGAATGTGGTTGATGTTCTATAGGTCGGCATTCTTCGACGATTTGACCATCTTTGACCACAACTCCGACCTCCTGCCAACCTGTCTCGGTTTGTTCAAAAATACGAGCAGGGAACGCATCTACCAATTCGTTAGAAAAAATAAATGCCTGTCCTCGGCAAGATTTTAACGCCTTTACCATCGTTCCATGCACCTCGCAACGATTACCCAAAGCTAAAAATTGTAAACTTCGCAATTGAGAGGATGTTTCAACCACATGATAGCTAGTCCCCAATCGTCCGAAAAAGCCTAATTCTTCCTGAATTGCCACACCTAGAGCCGCATTCCCTGCTCCGATCTCGATGAACGGCAATTTTTTATGAAACTCTTTGCATGCCTTGCGCCATTCGCCAACAATAGCCCGTGCCAGCAGAGGCGATAACGTCGCCGTCGTCGAGAAATCCCCTCTGATCCCTACGTTTTGAATGGAGGCACTATAATATCCCTCCTCGGGATCATAGAGTGCAATCTCCATGAATCGCTCAAGAGAGAGCCATCCCCCTGCTGAGGCTATATGGTCTGATAAACGAATCATGCCATCAAATATTTAGCGTGAGAGCTCCAACATTTTCAACAAGGGCGCCTCAGCTCTCAATCTCAAATCTTCGGGCAACTCAATGATTGGGGCGAGAGTTTCCAATGCCTTATGCAATTTCTCCAGGGTATTAAGCTTCATAAAACCACATTCGCTACATGAACAAGACGGCGTCGTTGCCGGGATAAATTCTTTCTCAGGGACAAGCAAACGAAGCCGATGCAAGATACCAGATTCAGTGACAATGATAAATTGCTGATGGGCATCCTCACGACAATAGGGAATCATCTTTTCTGTCGAACACACATAATCTGCCAACAATCGGACGGATTCTGAGCATTCTGGGTGACACACAAGCGACGCATCAGGATGCTTCGCCATCAATTCTTGCAAATTGGTGGCAACAAATTCTTGGTGGACATGGCATGAGCCATTCCATAACTCCATCGGACGATTTAATTGCGAACTCACCCATGACCCTAAATTTTTATCAGGGACAAAGAGAATTGTACGATTCTCTGGAATCTGAGCGACAATTTTCGCCGCATTGCCTGAAGTCACAATCACATCCGCGAGAGCCTTAACCCCCATTGAGCAATTGACATACGCGACAACATAATAATTCTTCTCACGATGGGCATTCAAATACGCCTCCAATTCCTCTGCTGGACAAGATTGCTCTAGCGAACATCCAGCCTCAAAATCGGGAATAATGACTGTTTTACTCGGATTGAGGATTTTAGCCGTCTCTGCCATAAAATGTACCCCACAAAAAACAATCACGTCGCAGTCAGTTTCCTGCGCCTTATAGGCAAGCCCGAGAGAATCGCCCACATAATCCGCCAAATCCTGAATTTCTGGACGTTGATAACTATGAGCGAGAATCACGGCATGACGCTCGCGTTTCAATCGCAAAATATCATCTTTCAGGTCAAAATGAGCCATGAGCAAAAGATGATTCAAGCGAACGATAGAGTCAAGCAATGAGACAGTTTTATCAAACTTCTACGTTAAAGATTGACCCTTTCCCCATCTTTGCGTAGGAACTATCGCAACATGACAATCACTGATTCCATTATTCTCGGTATCGTTGAGGGCTTGACAGAGTATCTTCCCGTCAGCTCCACTGGTCACCTCCTCATCACCGAAGCCTTGCTGGGACTCAAAAATGGATCTGCTGAAAAAGCCTTTGCCGTCTGCATCCAAGGTGGGGCTATCCTTGCCGTTCTGGGTCTCTACTTTCAACGAGTTAAGGGAATCATCATGGGCTTACTCGGCAAAAATCCAGCTGGTCTTCGTATGCTCATCAACCTGATGATTGCCTTCATCCCCGCTGTCGTCATCGGTTTGATTTTTGGTGATTTAATTAAGGAACACCTCTTTGGCACTTGGCCAGTCATTGTCGCATGGGTCATCGGTGGTATTGGCATCCTCATCTATGTCAAACATCGAGAAAAAATCGGACAAGGTGCCTCAGGACTTGCCCTTGAAGACCTTACCCCCACAAAATCCTTTATCATTGGCATCCTCCAATGCGTGGCAATGTGGCCTGGTACGAGTCGCAGTCTCATGACCATGCTCGGGGGGATGTTTGTTGGATTAAGCCTCGCTGCCGCCGTAGAATTCAGCTTCATCCTTGGCTTAGTCACGCTCGGCGCAGCCACGTGTTATGATGCCATGAAGCACGGCTCAAGCATGCTCCAAGAATTTGGCTGGGCACCTCTCATCATCGGCACAGTCGTTTCGTGGATATCTGCTGTCATCGCCATCAAATGGATGGTGAACTACCTGCAAAAACACAGTTTTGCCGTCTTTGGTTGGTATCGTATTGCCGCTGGCATCGTCGCTATCATCCTCGGCTACTACGGAATCATTCAGCTCTAGCTCCACTCAATCTCCTGCTAATTAGCAACAAATTAGCAGGAGATTAGCAATAAACGAAAAATCACTTAGTTTTTTGCTTGCCCGTTAACAGAGACACTCCATCAGGGTGAAGTTTATAAAAAACTGCTTTCCCCTGATGGGAACATGTAAAAACTCCCATTTTTACTAATTTAGCCAAATCTGTTCTTGATGTTTGAGTCGAAATCCCCTGTTCCTTTTTATGCTGAGCGACAGTATATTCTCTCTCTAAATTCTTTAAAGAATCAACGATAAGTTGTATTTGCCGATGATTCATGTCTACTCGTTGCTTAATATAATTTTCTATTTTCTTTTGTTCTTTCGTTTTTCTTTCAATGTAAGTATTTAACGACTTTATAGATTGTTCAATAAGCAAAATTTGATTAACGATGAAATAATTTAGATCGTTATCATCCGATTCACTATAAAGGAAGGCTCGATAATAATTTTTAGGATGCGCTAATATTTCAGAAGAAATAGAGATAAATTCAAACAACCAAAAATGATGTCTCAACATACTCCAATAGAAAAGAGCCCTTGCCGTCCTCCCGTTCCCATCGACAAATGGGTGTTCGTACGCAATCCAAAAATGGAGAAGAATTGAACGCACTACTGGATGTACATAACCCATTTCATTTTTTGTTTCATTAGCCCAATCACAAAGTTTTTGGAGTCTATCTGGAAGCTCTGCTGCCGATGGTGGCACATGAATAACCTCTCCTGTACTTGTATCTTCTATGCGAACCTTATCTTCATCTCGCCTTAGTCTCCCCTCTTGTGAGGAATCTTCTAAAGTCCCTGCACTAATGAGTTTATGCATTCGAAGGATAAGAGAAATGGACAAAGGCTCATCCTTCCACTTGCTAATTTCCTGCATCGTTTTGAAATTATTAAAAATCATCCGTTCATGCGTATCAATAGGCTTACGTCCGCAACGAATCATCTCCTTGGCGTCAGCCCGAGTAACAGCAGCACCCTCTAATTGACTGGAAGTAATAGATTCCTCAACTAAGGAAGAATAGTAATATCTTTCTTTATTTTCTTTAGGTATGAGTGGTTGTTCACTTTGTAAATTGCCCCCACATAAAAGGTCAATATCATGCAATTTAGAGATTAAAAAAGAATTAGTTGCAAAGGTAAATGCTTTCTTTCTTTTATCGAGCAAGGGAATCGCTTGTCTTGCTGACAGACGATGAAATTTAATACCAGCCCACCATTCTTCTGAAGATAATGATTGGGGATTAGGCTCATACCTCAATTTTTCCCAATGCAAATATCGATCAGTTCGATTAACCTCTGGTAAGGAGAGTTCCAATATTTCCATCAATCGTTCTGGATGCTTTTGGAAAATGGATAACCAATCGGGAGTTGGACGTAATTCTCTCATCTTGTTACCTCAATCATAATTCCTTTTTTCTAAACGTCAACCAATCTCCTGCTAATTAGCAACAAATTAGCAGGAGATTAGCAACAAACGAACTAAAAGGTTCAATACGCCCCCCTATTATTGAATAGGAGCCATGAGGCGAGCAACGCTACAGGCGATGCGAAATAAAAGAGATTTCCCTTTATAATCCGATAGTTGCATAGGTATAGAATGAGTGAGATCTTCCTCCAGCATCTTACAGGCTTGCCCAGCTATCTCACGATCGTGAATGATGGCTGTAATTTCAAAATTTAAGGTTAGTGATCTATTGTCGAGATTAGCAGTACCCACAGAGACAATATCATCATCGACAAGAATTACTTTTTGATGAAGAAAGCCCTTGGTATACCTCATGAGCTTGATCCCATAAGGCAAGGTATCGGGGATAAAGGTAAAAGACGAGAGCTTAACCATGATATGATCGGCTTTATCGGGCGTTAATATCCGGACATCGACCCCACGCAGAGCCGCTGCCTGCAACGAGGCGAGGACTGCCTCATCTGGCACGAAATAAGGAGAGGCAATCCACATCTTCTTTTCTGCGGCATTGGCAAGAGCAATAAATGCAGCCCTCCATGTCGCAGTAGGATCCGCAGGTCCCGAGGGGAGAATCATCATTTGACGATTTGCCTCCTGTACATCAATGTCCCAAATTAAGGTCAGTATCCCCCCTTTCGTCGCCCAATGCCAATCCTCAAGGAAGGAGAGTTGCGTCTGTAAAACGGCCGGACCCTCGATTTTTAGAACCGTATCGCGCCAATATCCCATCGCACCAGCTCCAATATAATCTTTCCCTACATTCATCCCTCCGACAAAACACACCTTGCCATCCACCACTACCACCTTTCTGTGATTGCGAAAATTGACACGAACAATGTTTCTTAAGAAAAACCGTTTCCCGTTAAAAGGTTGCATCTGCACCCCCGCTTCTCTCAAGGTCGAAATATACCCAACTGGCAATTTATGTGAGCCAATTTCATCATAAACAACATACACACGCACACCTTTTTGTGCTTTTTTGACGAGTAAATCACGCAACCAATTTCCCACAGAATCGCTTTTGATAATGTAAAATTCAACGAGGATATATTCCTTAGCGTTAAGGATTGCCTCATACATTGCCGGGTAAGCCTGCTCGCCGTCAATAAGCAATTGACAATCATTGCCCATTGAGGGGCTTAAATCCACTAATTTGCTCAGAGAACCAAACAAATGAGTATGCTTGTCCGTGGCAGAGACGCGCATTTCGTTGGTTTTACTCAAAAGAGTTTCCGTCAATTGACTCAACTTTGAGTTCTTTTCCATCCGATTCCTTCGCGCCTCAATATATCCTTCAAATCGTCGTGGTCCAAAAATGAGATACAAGGGGACGGCAACATAAGGAAAAACAATCAGAGAAATAACCCAGGCAAATGTCCCCTGTGGCGTCCGTGTATGTAATAATGCCAAAAAAGCCAACACGATACCAAAGGCGTAAAACACCAAGGAGAGAATAAGAATGCTATGATTTAAAAAAAACATGAAAGAGAAGAAAGGAATTTATTTCCAGTCCAAGGATAAGCTGGTATGCTATCGCAGTTGAGGTAAAGCGTAACCTATCCAATCGGTATGTGACAGCTATGTTACACGATACTTTTGACAAAGAAAAGTCACTTTTGAACGATGAGGCAATATCTAAATCTTCTCCAGGACGTTCTGGATCATGGAGTCGGGCGAGAAGATCGTACTGGCACAGGGACAATCGGCGTTTTTGGACGTCAATCTCGCTATGATTTGCGAGACGGCTTCCCCTGTTTAACCACGAAAAAACTTCATCTTCGCTCCATCATCCACGAGTTACTTTGGTTTCTCAAGGGAGAGACCAATATTAAATACCTCCGCGACAATGGGGTAAGCATTTGGGATGAATGGGCAGATACAGAGGGCAATCTCGGTCCTGTTTACGGAGCGCAATGGCGTTGCTGGCCAGGTAATGATGGCAAACCCATTGACCAAATTGACGAACTCATCAAAAATCTCAAGGAGAACCCTTGGTCTCGTCGCCATCTCGTCAGCGCATGGAATGTTGCGCTCGTCGATCAGATGGCAATCCCCCCCTGCCACTCACTCTTTCAGTTTTGTGTCATTCCTGCTCAGGTTGATAAGGGAGAGACGCGCCATGGTCTCTCACTCCAGCTTTATCAACGGAGTGCTGATCTCTTTTTAGGCGTTCCCTTTAACATTGCCTCTTATTCTTTGCTCTTGATGATGGTCGCTCAAGTTTGTGGCTATGAACCTCGTGAATTTATCCACACTTTTGGTGATTTACACCTGTATAAAAATCATCTTATCCAAGCACGCGCTCAGCTTGAGCGTACCCCTCGCCATTTACCCATCATGCAGATCAACCCTGACGTGATGAGTATTAACGCTTTTTGCTTTGAGGATTTTAATCTCCAGGGTTACAACCCCTATCCTACCATTAAAGCCCCCATCTCTGTTTAATCCTCATGATTATGGAAGAATTTATCCGCTTAAAAAAAGCTCATGGTCTGACCTTGACAGCAGTCGTCGCCATGACGTCCTCACATATTATTGGTAAAGACGGGGGTATCCCTTGGCATATTCCAGAAGATATGAAGCTCTTTCGTCGTTTGACGCTTGATCACCCCATCGTCATGGGGAGAAAGACCTTTGAATCCTTCCCCCAATCCAAGCCCTTACCTCGTCGCCAAAATATCGTCATGACGCGCGACAAACAATGGCATGCTGAAGGTACCGAGACCATCACAAGCCCCAAAGATTTAGTGAATATCTCTCTCCTCAATAAGGATATTCGCATCATTGGGGGCGCGCAAATTTTTCAATTATTCATGCCTTCCCTCGACATTTTATGGGTATCCATCCTCCATCAGGATTGTGCAGGGGATACATCCTTCCCTGAGTTTGAATCACAATTCCCGCACAAGGTTTTAAAAGAATCGTTCCCCGAGTTTGATCTGTGGGAATATACGCGCTAGTCCATCCTACCCATGCTCATCTCTGCTATGACCATTGCTCAAGTGGAGACTTTTATCCGCTGGTCTCCGTCCCACTGGTGGGCATTGATTGCCATCGTTTTGATAATAGCAGGGCTTTTATTGGGGATAAAAAAATTAGACGAACACCGTCGTTGGCTCATTGCTAAAATACTCGGGAGTGCTGTCCTGCTCACCTTCCTCCTCTCTGCCCTCGCCCATCTCACACTTGATCATACTGAGACATGGCAAGAGAGACTCCCCCTGCATTTTTGCGGAGTCATGAGCATTATTTGTTTCATCGCGCTATGGACTCGCCAAGCATGGGCTTGCGCACTTAGCTACTTTGCCGTACTTACCGCCAGCATTCAGGCATTGATTACCCCCATGCTCTTTGAGGACTTCCCCTCACGAGGATATTTCTCCTTTTTCATGAACCACGGTCTTCTTTTTATTTCAGCTCTCGCCATCCCTTGCCTTTTAAAATGGCGCGCCCGTCCGTGGGATGCGTTAAGGTGCCTGTTGCTCTGCGACCTCTACCTTCTTTTCATCATCCCGATGAACATCCTCCTCCACACCAACTTTGGCTTCACCAATGAAGCCCCACCTTATAGTATTCTTGATTATTTTGGGAGTCCTCCATGGTATTTCCTCTCACTACAGGTGCCTGCTTTTCTCGTATTCCAATTACTTTACCTCATGGTAAGACATCCGCAATTACGGCGATATTAATCATAATTGCGAATGCGATACTTTTGCATCCCTGAGGGCAACGATTTGATATCTGAGGTACGATTAATGAGTAATACGGTCTCAATCACTGCTTTTTTATTGTCCATACTTGGGGACGATGTCAAAAAATGTTTAGTTGCGAAATGCACGAAGCTTAGTTCATTGCTCATGCTCTCCGTTTGGATGCGGAAATGACGAAATCCCATGGAATAAAGAGATGAAACCTCCGATAAAGTCAAGGTTAAGGGACGAGAGCCAGAGGGAACAAAGGGAGAATCGTCTCCCCCAGACTTTAATAATTGTTGCCGTTCGACAGACAATGCCATATTCAAGGGCTCTCTTCTCATTTTCTCCAAGAGCTCTACATATTTCTGGCGTTCACTCCATGTATTTAAGCAAAGATCATTTACCGTCACCTCAAATTTCTTTTTATCTCGCAAGCTAGCTAGCAATTCTGGGGACACCCCATCTCTTGGGTCAATCGCGACACGATCATAAGTCATTGCCAGATTATTATAATACATGGCAGTCCTATCCTCCTCTTGAATATGGAAATTGGTAGCCAATCTGATTCTCAAACGAGGGAAAAGTGACCGCAAGTGCTTCGCTAGAATCGGACTCGCCACGTAAACTCCATTTTTACAATTGAGATCATTGTCTGAAAGAATAGACACTAATTGATACCCTAGTGAGTCCTCTAGGTCACCTTCCGTTAAAAAGGGATTGTCAAAATAGAGAAAAATCCCGACTTTTTCCTTCATATAAGCCTTTAAGTAGATTTCGTATATCGAGACATCCATGAGAGATTCCAAGCTGAACCAATCAAGAGACCAGAGACAGGGGGGACATCCGCTAAAATCGGGCAACTTGCACTCAAGATTCTTTTTCAAAAGGATTGTTCCTAAAATCCCCATACACAATTTATCCCAGCGAAAGACTCCACCAATATCCCAACTGGCAAGGGGCATATCTGATCTAAAAAAAGAACTCAACGAGTCTTCATTTGAAGTATTTTTCTGTTTCATCTCAAAATATTTCTCATTGATTCTAAAAACTTCACGACAATGACATTAGTAGATACAGGCGAGCCATCATCTCTACGTAATGTAAAGCGCAAGAGGTCTAAAATTTGACCTCCTGAATTATCAAGTCCGCGTCCTTGCACCTTAAACTTCCTAAACCCCATATCATACAGAGTTTTGAGCTCATCTCTCGACAACTGAGTCGTACATTGAGCTGAATTACCCAACAAAATATTCACATCTGCACAAGTATTTTTAGATCTCAATTCCTCGAAATTATCTGAATATCCCAAAAAGTCTAATGCGGTTTTTGAGAGTGAGTCATAATGGGTACGTCGCAGTACACATTGTCGAGAACAATTCTCATTGATAAGGATTTCGTATTTACTCTTATCCTCTAATTGTGCCAGCAAGTCAAAATTAACATTATCATTGGGATGAATCATAACCTTATCATAAGACTCTGCCAGGCGTTTATAATAATCTACCTTCCCATTACCTCTCTCCATGGTCACCTTCAAAATAGAAGATATTGTTTTGAGCGAAGGATACTTTTTTTTCACATAATCATACAATAAATTGGAGGACATAATCACGCCATTGCGCCTCGTGGGATTGATGCGTTGAGCTACCTCTAATAGAGAATTCCCCTGTTCATCCTCCAAATGCTTCTCCAATAAATAAGGATTAGAAAACGTCAAATCCATGGCGACCTGACGCTCTACCCATGATTTGATACACATCTCGATTTCATCCCGAGTACGGAGTAGATGAGGAAGGACTCGTCCGCTATTCCAAGTAATCAATGGAGCACCATGAACCAGAGAAAAGGGTTTATAATGATAATTTTTAAAAAAATAATCATGGAAATAAACTAATTCTCGGTCATTGGCAAATAATCCAGACACATCCCATTGAGCCTCTGCCCAATCTTCATTGTAAATATTATTGGTGGATTTCACGATAGAAACGTCAACAATAGCCTTTGAGGGGGCATCCCTCAAAGGCGATGAGTTATTTTCCTAAGATTGACTCTTTTGTAGAGCCTGATCGATATCAGCCTTAATATCCTTGATATTTTCCAATCCAACCGACAACCGAATAAAATCTGGAGTAACCCCAGTGCTAGCCAGTTGCTCTACGCTCAACTGTTGATGCGTCGTCGAGGCAGGATGAGTCACCAGCGTATGAGTGTCCCCCAAATTAGCAACATGAGACAGCAATTTGACATTGTCGATAAAGCGACGCCCTGCGTCAAGCCCACCTTTAATCCCAAATCCAACCATGCCACCAAATCCATTTTTAAGGTATTTCACGGCTTTATCGTGATCAGGATGCTGAGGTAAACCTGGATAATTCACCCACGAGACGAGGGGATGCTTCTCTAGCCATTGCGCAAGCTCCATCGCATTTTCACAATGTCTCGCCATGCGCAAGGGCAAGGTCTCTAACCCTTGCGCAATAAGGTACGAGTTAAAGGGTGAAATCGTACACCCCAAATCACGCAAAAGCTGGAGGCGAGCCTTTAAGCAATACGCCATCCCAGGAAATGCAGCTTGATCGTGATTGCCAAAAGTTTGCCAATATTGAACGCCATGATAGGACTCATCAGGATCAACTAATTCGGGATACTTGCCATTGTTCCAATTAAATTTCCCATTCTCGACAATCGCGCCCCCCATACTATTACCGTGCCCATCAATAAATTTGGTCAGAGAATAAACGACGATATCCGCCCCATGCTCAAATGGGTTAAACATCGGTGGCGGAGAGACTGTATTATCAAGAATATACGGGATGTTGTGCTTGTGCGCAATCTTGGCAATCCCCTCAAAATCATCCACATTATTTTTTGGATTTCCTAAAGATTCCGCATAAATCAATCGAGTATTGGCATCCACTGCCGCATCAAAATGAGCGGGAGAAGACGAATCGACAAATCGAACCTCAACACCAAAACGACGCAATGTCGTATTGAAAAGATTATAGGTCCCTCCATAAATTGATGAGGAGGCAACAATATTTTGCCCGGCAGAGGTAAGGTTCATCACCGCCAATAAAATGGCAGACTGACCAGACGACACCGCCAACGCAGCGGTACCCCCGTGCATGAGGGCAAGGCGACGCTCCAAAACATCTGTTGTTGGATTCATCAAGCGCGTATAAATATTGCCAAATTGCTCAACACTGAATAAGGCGGCAGCATGAGCCGATGATTCAAAATTATAGGCAGTTGTCTGATAGATGGGCAAATTGCGCGAACCTGTCTCTGGGTCGCCCTCAAAACCGCCATGCAGTAAAATTGTTTCCAATGAAGGAATATTCTCTGGAGTATTCATAGGATATCTCTGTTATTTGTCTCTCATTTATTGCAGAGAGTCAATATCACAAAACCTCATTCCATGATTCCTTGGTAAGAATAAGCACTAAACGTAAATGCGAGGGACTCGTGAGCTGATGCTAGTCAGCACATTACTAGGGATTGTATTAGCTAAATTCGTCAACTCTTGCCAACAAACATTAGGCCCCATGATCTCGACAAGATCACCAGGAGATAAATCCTCGATATGAGTCACATCGACCATAATCTGATCCATCGTGATACGCCCCAAGACTGGGCAATATTGCCCCTTAATAAAAACACGCGCCCCTTGATTGGACAAACATTGCAAATATCCATCAGCATACCCAATGCCGATGGTAGCAACTTTGGTAGGTCCTGTCGTGATATAGCAATGGTTATAAGATACGCCATGATTGATAGGTAAGGTCCGAATCAAGGTAATACGACTATACAGAGTCAGCGTCGTACGCAACTCACTGTTATAGGGAGAAGGCATGGGGGAATAACCATACAGAATACGCCCGAGACGCACCATATTCGACGAAGGCACCTTATAATTAAAGACCGCAGCACTACTACACAAATGGCGGTACTCATAGTGATGATTCTTTGATAATAATGTCATTGCCGCCTCAAAGCCGTTAATTTGTTGATGAGTAAACGAGATATCCTCTGCGGCTGCCGAGAGATGAGAAAAAACACCCTCCAGATGCAAATTCTCAAAACTCAACAAGGTTGCCGTTAATTCTGGTAACTCATCAGGTAAAAAACCACTACGCCCCATCCCCGTATCAATGCAAATGTGAACATGTGCTTTTTTCCCATAAAGAGCACCTATCGCATTGTAATGAGCTGCCTCCTCAAGACTCGATACAGCAACACGCCACCCATTTTGGACAATCTCCTCTCGTTCTTCGGGGAAACATGGTCCCAATACAAAAATACGAGTCTGGCATCCTGTATCACGCACTCGGCGAGCCTCTGCAATCGTCGCTATCCCAAAAAAAGCGACATTTTGATCGTCGAGAGCTTTAACAACCCCCTCAATCCCATGTCCGTATGCCTCAGCCTTGACAATTGCCATCAGAGCATGCTCTGGCATGACCTTGCGGACAATATTAAAGTTATGCTTTAACGCGCCTGTATCAATTTGAGCCCAGGCTCTAGGAGGGCTAATCGTGGACATGCCCAAAGTGTAGATTGCCAAAAAAACGATTCAAGAAAGAAGTGCGTTCCTCATGATTCTCACACCTGTCCTAGTAGAGCAAGAGTTTTCTGTAAATTGATAAAATCAAGTTAGTGAATGGGTTAGGGTTAGCGATTAAAGGAAGAGGTAGGAACGTCCCAATGCCCACTCATTGTATATCTCTTGTAGGATCGCTGAGACGAGCCTGAGGATGGAATCAGTATTGGGGAAAAGACAAG
>JAVXPO010000014.1:0-25108 GCA_036644695.1 Akkermansia sp.
GGAGACACTGCGGCTTTCTAGGACGAGGGCTTGATAGCCGTTGTTAGATAGTTTTTCGGCAATTCCAAAGCTGTTGCCTGATGCTTCCATGAGAAAGATGTCTTGAGGCGTTGCATATTTTTTGCTCCAGTCTATTAAGTCTTCAAGTGCAAGTCTGTGCTTGAGTTTGATTAACTTTAGCTCCTTGGGTGAGTCTCCTTCCATGATGGCTATTGTTAGCACGTCTGGGTGGGCGTCTATCCCAATGTAGCGTTTCGCTGGCTCAGTGGGGTGAGGTATCATTTGGGTTGTTTTATTGATCGTTTTTTAGTAGGACAACACTACGGCGGGTGGTTGGGTTCACTGCAATAGGAGGAAGTAATGCATTCGGACATCCGGAGCTTTTTCCTTTGGGGTAATTCCCTGCGAGACGCTCCATAACGGTATCTTCCGCTAATCCATTCGAATTGTCGGGGAATTACCCCAAAAGGTCTGTCGGATTTGTTTGCTTCGACCACCCGCCAGCGTTGCAATGCACCGTCGGATTCCCATAAGGGTATTACTGTGGGTGAACTTTTTTCAGCCGTAGTGTTGTCTTAACGATCTTCATACCTTCGATTTGATATTTCAATCTTTGGGTTAAAGAATTATTTGAGACGTTTAGCGTATTCAGTTTCGCGTTTTTTCTGTAATTCGAGCGCGCGTTCTTTCCAGACGCGGGAGAGTTCGTTGTCTGCTTTGACCCCAATACCTGAAGCGTAACAGATGGAGAGGATACCCATGGCGTCGAGATGATCCTGCCCTGCTGATAATTTGAGCCAATCAATGGCTTTTGCAGGGTTTTTTTCTCCATTTTCTCCTTCGAGATACATGAGGGCGATGATGTATTGAGCATGAGGATCACCTAACTGAGCTGCTTTTTCATACCAATAAAAAGCATCCTTTGTATTTTTATCAACGCCGAGACCTTGATAATAGATTTTCCCCAATAAGACCGCAGATTGAATGTCAGCTGCCTGAGCCGCTTTTTTTAAGAGCGCTATGCCTTTGGCTTTATTTTTTTCAATTCCTTCGCTGCCTTCGACATAGGCTCTTCCCAAGACCCCCATGGCGAGGGGGAGCCCTTTGTCTGAGGCAATTTTGATTTCATCCCAACCTTTTTTGAGATCATGAGTCATCTTTTCGCCCGATAAGGCGATCAATCCGAGATAATAATGAGCCTCGATGTTTCCACTGGTTGCGGCAGCTTCAAACCATTTGCGAGCTTTATCTATATCCTTCGTAACATCAGCTCCATAAAAATACAGGCCAGCCAAGGTCATTTCGGCTTCTTGATGCCCTTGAGCAGCGGCTTTTTCGCACCATTCGATGACTTTGTCGATTTTAGCCTGGCTATTTTTGACTCTCTTTGCATAAATTTTTGCCAAGGCGTACTGCGCATCAGCAAATCCACGTTGAGCATCGACAAGAGCTGCTTGGATTTCTCGATCGACCTCGATTCGTTCTTTACTGACAGATTGTGTTTGTTGTGGGTTTGGTTGCTCCGTGTCGTTCATGCCTACTTCTTCTCCCTTACGCTCATTGTCACAAGACGACAACAAGATACATGTCATCAACGCGAGGGAGCAGGGCATTAACTTCTTCATTGAGATAAAGATACTAAAATATTGCAAATCGTTCAATAGAGATCGTTAGAAATCGCTCACACCTAACCTAAATAAAAATCTTAAAAAAGGCGGGGGCTCAATCTTATCTTTTATAAGACTGGGCGATATTGCGGACGTAGACCTCCATGTCAGGGAGTTGAGTCTCGATGCATTCCACAAGTTTTAACTGTGTTTTGGCACGGATTAAGTTGTGAGCGGGTTTGCTGGTTTTGAAGTAGATGTCTCCCTCTAGGTAGTCGGTGAGGAAGCGGATGCCAATCTCCAGGGTGATCAATTTACCCGAGAACGCCAAATAACGGATTTCTGGTTCGGTGAGGAAGCTGTGTGCAGAGTCGAGGTATCCATTCACGATTGCCTCAAACATGTGCATTCTCATTTGTACTTTGCTCAGATCTTCTTCGTCTTCGTCGGCAGGGGAGGTGACGGTGCGTACCATGTCGCCAAAGTCGTAGAGGACGAGCCCAGGCATGACGGTATCAAGGTCGATGACGCAGACGGCTTGATCGGTTTTTTCATCCATCATCACGTTATTGATTTTGGTGTCATTGTGCGTGATGCGCGTGGGGAGGGTGCCGTCTTGTTGGAGATTGAGCAAGGTGTCGACGTCTTGCTCTCTTTTTTTGATAAACTCGAGTTCTTCTCGACAGGTGGCAAGGCGATTCTTGGGGTCGAGCTCGGCAACGCTCATGAGTCGATTGTATCGATTGCGTGTGTGGTGAAAGTTGGGAATCGTTTCGGCTAGATCCTCGGGATTCATGTCGCTAATTAAGTCTTGGAAGGAGCCAAAGGCAAAGCCTGCTTGGTAAGCTTGGCGCGTGTTCTCGACGATATCGTAGGTATGAGTCCCCTCGATAAAGTTATAGCAACGCCAGAGTCCGTGATCGGGTAGCTCGGTGTAGCTACGTCCACCGCGTGCGGGATAGAGATTGAGGGTTTGCCCTGCGGAGTCTTTGCGGATTCTTAGTACCTTCCAGTTGATGTGGCGGGTGACTCTCTCAACATTGCGCATGACGGCGCGAGGATCCTTAAATACCTGATTGTTGATGCGCTGTAGGATGTATTGATCCTGAGTCCCGTCCGCCTTCATGTAGGTAGCGCGGTACGTTGTATTGATGTGTCCGCTCTGGATCTCTTCACCATCGATGAATTCCCCCTCGATGGCAAATTCATCTCCAATTTTAGCGATGCGAGTGAGGATTTGATTGGTGATGAAGGTTGAGGGAGTTTTTTTTGATGGAGACATGATAGTGGCAGTCGAAATAAGGGATTGATGATGCCCGATCTGCAACAGTTTTGTTTCTTATTGAGTTGCAGAGCGGGATATTGAGGTGTGTGTGGGGGAGGTGTGATCTTAACGTTCGTTGTGTTTACCGACAAGTTCGTTTAATTTGTCCTTGAGCTCTTCGAGTCCATGTCTTTCCAGTGCAGAGATGGGGAAGATGGCTTGCTTGGGGAATCGAGCCTTAAAGGCAGTCAAATTGTCATCAGCACCGTCGAGATCCATTTTGTTGGCGATGATTAACCAAGGTTGCTTCGCTAGTTCTTCGTTGTAGAGCTTGATTTCTGTGCGTAATTGTTGGAGGTCCTCAATGGGGTCTCGTCCCTCGCTACCAGCCATGTCGATGACAAACAAAAGGATTTTGCAACGGGTGATGTGACGCAGGAATTCATGCCCTAAGCCTTTGTTTTGACTGGCTCCCTCAATGAGACCAGGGATGTCGGCAATGACGCAACGACGCAAGTCGCCAAACTCGACCACGCCAACGATAGGTTGCAGAGTGGTAAAGGGGTAGCTCGCTACTTTTGGTTTGGCTGAGGAAAGATCCCCTAAAAGCGTGCTTTTGCCTGCGTTGGGGAATCCCACGAGCCCTGCATCGGCAATGCGTCGGAGTTCAAAAAAGTAGACACCTTCTTCGGCAGGGGTACCTAATTCTGCCTCTGTTGGGGCTTGATTGGTTGCTGTGCGGAAATGCCAGTTGCCTTGACCGCCCAAGCCCCCTTTGCAGAGGACGAAGCGATCGCCAATGTGGGTGAGGTCTGCCATGAGCTCTAATTGAATGCCCTCACCCTCACGTTCGAGGAAGGTTGCCTCGGTCATTGAGCTTGCATTGCTCCGATAAACAATCGTGCCTGGAGGGACTCTGCCAATGACATCTTTGCCATCTTTGCCGTGCTTTTTAACGCCCTTACCGGCAGCTCCATCTGTGGCAATCAATTTCGGGTCGTAAAAGAACGTGCGTAAATCGTTTGTATGAGGATCAACTTCTAAAATTACGTCGCCACCGTCTCCGCCGTCGCCACCATCGGGACCACCACGGGGTATAAATTTTTCTCGTCGAAAGCTAGCGGAGCCGTTGCCTCCCTTGCCTGCTCTGGCGAAGATGCGAATATGATCTACAAACATGAGAGGAAGTGTATTGTTTTTTTAGAGAAAAGCAAGGTTTTCGACTGTTTCGCTTATTCTCTATTGACGAAAGAAAGACAAAAGGAAATAAATTTTAGCTTTTGGGTCAATTCGCGTTTTGAGGTTGCCTTTGAGAGAAACATGGACATGATGAAAAAAAATAAGTTATGCCTCGCCTTGAATTGATTGTATCTGATGAGCTGGCTCGTCCTTTTGCTCTACCCACTGAAGATGGATTTTCTGTTCAAATTGGACGATCTGATGCTTGTGCAATTTGTATTCCAATCCCCTCTGTTTCATTGGTACATGCGATTATTGAGCGTGTCCCTGGAGGGATGAGAATTCGAGATTTGGGCTCGACGAATGGGTTGGAGATTGATGGGCTCCGTGTCGAGTCGGCAATGTTGTCTGCGGAGCATCCTGTGAAATTGGGGGCGGTAACGCTTTATTATGCAGAGACCCCGGAAGAGCATGCTTTATTTGGCTCGGAATCTCCTCAAGTCTCTTTACCTGTGGATACAGTAGCCCCCTCTGTAACTCCTCCTAATTATGGACAACTGCATTATGTCGATACCCCGGCAGAGGGGCAAGATACGATGGCGCCCTCTATTCGCATGGAAGCAGCTAAAAAGAATTATTGGGGAATGGTGATCTACGCAATTTTGATTTTCGTCATGGCGGTCGGTACTGGGATGACCTATCGGCATTATAAAAAAACAGGCGAATTATTGCCTTTTAGCCTACTAGGTAAGGAATCTCCTAAACAATCAATTTTACAAGAGCGAGCTAGATCTCAGGGGTAGGGTTTAGAAAGACGCGGAAGGTCCCCACTTGCTCTTTTTTTTTCCTCTAGGCCTGTATTTGATAGGGGGGCAGTGAGTTTGTTGGCGGAATTTACGAATTTATCAAAAATGTGAGGAAACAATGCCTTGCGAGTTTAGAGATGCTCGTTTATAATGCTTCGCAACGAAAATTTTATGAAAGATCAGATTGTAGGTATTGAACGTGAGGCATTGGCTCGCATTGCTGAGGTTGCCGATATGCGTGGGCTAGAGGATGCTCGCGTGACTATTTTAGGGAAAAAGGGAATTTTGACATTGGTTCAGTCGGGGATGAGGGATGTCTCGAAAGAGGATAAGCCCCTGATTGGTCAGTTGCTTAATGAGGCGCGCAAAAAGATAACTGAGGCACTTGAGCGCAAGCAATCTGAGATGCAGCTTGTTGCCGATGCCTTGGCTGTGGTTGGTGTCGATGTGAGTTTGCCTGGGCGTAGTCTCCCACAAGGGGGGATGCATCCGTTGAGTATGATTCGCGATGAGGCCATTTGTATTTTGCGTCGGATGGGCTTTGCTTTGTCCGAGGGACCAGAGATTGAGGATGAGTTTCATTGCTTCAATGCCTTAAATACGCCCGAGGATCACCCCGCGCGTAATGAAAAGGATACGTTTTATTTTGATTCGGGCAAGTTGTTGCGTTCTCACACCTCAACAGTGCAGATTCGTACGATGGAGAGCCAAAAGCCCCCCGTGAGGATTATCTCTCCCGGCTCGGCGTATCGTCGTGATGAGATTGATGCGACGCATTTATCTGTCTTTAATCAGATGGAGGGCTTGTATGTGGATAAAGATGTGACGGTAGGAGACTTGAAGGGGACGTTAGAGTACCTGCTCAAGGCTTTGTTTGGTCAGGGCACAGAGGTGCGTTTCCGCCCGCACTTTTTCCCATTTACGGAGCCTAGCTTTGAGATTGACGTCAAGCTTTGTGTGACGGGTCAGGCGCCACGTTGGATTGAGATTGCAGGGTGTGGGATGGTTGATCCTGCTGTTTTTGAGGCAGTGGATAAGTCTCGTGGTCGTTCTGATTATAAGGGGATGACGGGCTTTGCCTTTGGGATGGGTCTGGATCGTTTGGCGATGATTCGCTGGGGGATTAAGGATATTCGTCCGTTGATAGAGAACGATGTGCGTTTCCTCTCTCGTTTCCAATAATATTTTAATTTTTACATTGATCATTTTATGAAGATTTCACTAAATTGGCTTTCGCGTTACCTGGATATTGATGGATTGTGCATTGATGAGATGTCCGACATGTTGACCTTTGCAGGTATTGAGGTTGAGGATATTCAACAGCAAGGAGTTGATTCTCCTTTTGTCGTTGTGGCGCAGGTCGTTGCCGCAGAGAAGCACCCTGAGGCTGATCGTCTAAAGGTTTGCCAAGTTGATGTTGGCGATGGTCGTCTGCGTCAGATTGTTTGCGGTGCTCAAAATTATAAAGTTGGCGATAAGGTGCCTTGTGCTTTGCCTGGCGCGGTGCTCCCGGGGCATGTTGAGATCAAGGTTGGCAAGCTACGTGGGGTTGAGTCTTTAGGGATGCTTTGCTCTGCCTCTGAGTTAGGATTCCCCGATAAAGAACACGGATTGTGGATTCTCCCACAAGAGTTGGTGCTTGGTACTCCAATTGCTCAAGTTGTCGATACGGATACAATCATTGAGGTTGAGGTGACTCCGAATCGTCCTGATTTGTTATGTCACTGGGGGATGGCACGTGAGCTATCTGCGATAACAGAGCGTTCTCTCAAGCAAGACCCCTCAATTAAACCTCCAACGAGCGAAGCAGGCGATTTTGTTCGTCTTGAGCATCCAGAGGTTTGCCCGTTCTATACGGCAATGAAGATTGCAGGAGTAACTGTAAAAGAGAGTCCTGAATGGCTGAAAAAATGCCTTGTTGCCGTTGGCTTGCGCCCGATTAACAATGTGGTAGATGTTACTAATTTTGTCATGATGGAGCTGGGGCAGCCTTTGCATGCTTTTGATGCTGCTCGCGTCGAGGGTGGTCTCGTTGTCCGAGCTGCGCACGAGGGTGAGACCTTTAGTGCTTTGGTGGGTGGTGATTATAGGTTACGCCCTTGTGATTTGGTCATAGCTGATCAGTCAGGCAAGGCGTTAGCTCTTGGTGGCGTGATGGGTGGTGCCGATAGTGGTGTCACAGAGTCAACGACTGATGTTATCCTCGAATCTGCCTGGTTTAAGCCATCTGCGGTGCGTGCGACCTCTCGTCAACTGGCAATTTCATCAGACTCGTCATATCGATTTGAGCGTGGGTGCTCGCCATGGAATGTGTTGCGTAGTGCAGGGCGTGCGGCGGCTCTCATTGAGGAGCTCACGGGTGGTAAGCTGAGCCCTGCATTAGTTGCAGGCAAGGCGCCTACGATGTATGCAGAGGATGTTGTGAATGGTGCTGGGACGGTCTTTTCCTCACAAGGGACGGATTGCGAAGTGACTCACCTCCTCCACACCGTTGCTCTCAATTGGAGGGCTCTCGATCAGATGACCAGCTCGGCTATTCCTCACGATCAAGGTGCAGCCATTTTGACGGGCTTAGGTCTGGAATCTCCTGATAATGACGGGACGTGGGTCATCCCCCCATGGAGGCTCGATCTGGGGCGCGAATGTGATTTGCTTGAGGAAATCGTCCGCGTGTATGGACTTGATAATTTGCCCTCGCGTTATTCGGGACCTTTTGCCGAGGCATCGACGTGTGATGTTGCGTATGATTATCAAATGTCTCTTCGTCGCCAATTGGTGAGTTTGGGTTTTTATGAAACGCAGACGATCAAGCTGATAGCCTCAGAGTCAGGGGATGGTACGATTGCTCAGGTCAAGGATGCCATGCCCTTAAAGCCTTTGCTTGACGGTGATTTGATCCGTGTCTCCTTACCTTTGAGCGAGGATCACTCGGTGATGCGTCCAGCACATACCCCAGGATTGATTGCCGCTGCTGTGCGCAATGTCAATCAGGGGGCAACGAGTTTGCGCTTTTTTGAATTGGGTCGCGTTTTTCGCAATACGGGCGGTGGCAAGGGCAAGGATATTGAGCAAGATACCTTGGGTATCCTCATTAGTGGTGATCTGAGTCCTCGCTCATGGAAAAATACTCATCCCGAAACGGCTGCTGATGAAGATCTCGTGGCAGTGGTGCAAAATCTCTTGCCAGGCAAAGCAATTAAACTCAATCCAGCCAAAACGAGGTCAGCCGCTGCCTATGGTGCGGACATCCAAGTGGAAGGTAAGCCCTGTGGGTATTTTGCTCGTCTTTCGTTGGCGAGATGCCGTGAGCTGGGTTTAGTAAAGCCTGTTTATGTTGTCGAGCTTGATTTGCGCAAAATGCAAGAGATTGGGACGGCACCCATCAAAGCCGTGGAGTTGCCTCAATTCCCTGGTTCCTCCCGTGACGCAGCGATGGAAATCCCAGTGACGACGCCCAATGCGGATATTGAGAAGGCAATTGCCTCCGCTGGACAAAAATTGCTCGTTGATTACGCATGTTTTGACTTATTTGCCGACCCGACTGGCGTCAAAATGCCAGCTGATCGCAAATCCCTCGCCTATAGTTTCATGTATCGTGCCAATGATAAGACGTTGACAGCGGCAGAGGTAGATGCAGCACACAAGTCGGTCATCGATCATTTGGCAAAACGAATCAATGGGTTGAGCTTTAGATAAAAGCCTCATCGTTTTGATAACAAAAGCCTCTCATGGATGACATGAGAGGCTTTTGTTGTGATGATCTATTTTTTGCTCTGGCTTACTCGATTAGGAGATTGCTTTTTTAGCAGAGAGCGAAAAGAAGAGTGTTGCCCAGCCAGAGAAGATGAGCTCGACGGCGATGAGGGTGCCGATGAGCCATACAGAAGATTCTGGCCATTGGAAGATGACCATACTGCCTAACAAAAGGGTGATGATGCTATTAAAGAGACGCCATCCGTTCCCTGGGGTACCTCTCATTTTGTAACTAGTCACGAGGCGAAGGATGCCCCCAGCAATGAAAATCCAACCTATTAAGAGAGTTACCGAGAGGAGTGCCATTTGCATGTTTTGTAGGATGTAGATGCCGACAATTGCGTAAAGAATCGTGGCAACAAAATTCCATATGCGAAAGCCTTTCACAGCAAAGCACTGATAGATGCTCACGAGAGCCCCAGCGATAAAGATGATCCCTAAGACGAGCATCGAGACGGCACCTGTCATGAGAGGCATACTCAGGGCAATAACGCCAAAGAGTAATTGCAAGACGGCGAGGATACCCAAAATCCACAAATGTTTATGGGTATAAGGGGCTTGTTGTTGTTGTTGAGTTGATTCTGTCATTGGATGAGTGGTTGATAGTGTGACAACAAGTCCCTTGTCTTTGTTCGATTAAATAGTGGGATTAATTGCTTTTCTCTTTTGCGCTTACTTTGACTGGTGGCTTTTTGCTGAGTCTTTTCTCCGACATTTTGCGGATAATCTCAGGGGTTACCGTAAAGGAGAATTGTCCATTGGTGGGCTTTTTATCTCCAGTGATGATGTATTCAAAGGTTTTACCAGGGTAATTTCCCGGGGTCTCAGGCATGATGTAGATCATGACGGCAACGGAGCCTTGTTTTTTACCTTGGATATCAGCGAATCGGAGCGATACGGTATTGAGTCCGTTGTGGACGCCCCCAGAGATGATTTCTGCATCGCGCATATCCTCAAAGTGGTGACTAGAGACGTTGTTGACAGTTGCATCGACGCTACGACCTTGGCAATCAATAAAGATTTTGGCGATATATTGAGGGGCAGGGCAGAGAGGGGGGACGGGTGGAATGGTGCCTGAGGGCTGGAAGCCATCTTGCTGATGTAAGACAGATGCGTCTGCATTCCTGAGCCTAGCGCGTACTTTGGGGAGGTGAGATAAGTTGAAAAATCGCGCTTGATCGTATTTCCATACGCCTTTTTCTTTGGTGAAGAGTAAGACATAGGCATTCTCGGTAGGTTGACCGCCGATACCCCAGTCAATTTTGCCAAAATAGGTGGCGGCTGCGGTTGAGCCTTTGACGACTGCCCCGATATATTTTAAGGGCATGAGAGACGGGGGCGCAATATCTTTGCGAAAGAGGGATTGAGGGAAGGGTTTTTTCTCTGAGACGGCGAGGTTGCGCACTCTGACTTTGCGATAAGTCGAGGTTTGAGCCTGCCAGCCCTCATAGTTATTACGGAGCATGGATTGTCTCCATGTATTATAGACCGTTTCAAGATCGCTTTTCATAGCATCTTGATTAAGCGATTGAGCTTCTGACGATGATGCAAATGTAACGATGCATCCCAGCGCGAGCAAAAAAGAACGATGTGTCATCCTGTCGAGAATGATGACATGAATCTTGCCCTAAAGGCAATACAAATGCAACATGGGGGGCGTCGTATGGAGAATATTCAACAGCCAGAACATTTAGCAGAAGTTCGATATCAGAGTATTCTGCAAGAGCAGGCAGAGTTCCCATGGCTTGTGTTTAATGATGGCGTGACGATGAAATGCCGTATTTTTTTCCCTGACGGGCATCAGCCAGGGAAGGGCGCACCAGCGGTCATTTTTTTCCATGGGGGGATGTGGTCATTGCCCAATGAGACGGAATTTGTCCCATGGGCACTTCAGTTAGAGTCACTGGGGGTTGTCTCGATTATTCCCGAGTTTCGCATGAACTCTGATTATGATGTCTTGGGGCGTGATGTCTTGAGAGATGCTTGCGAAATGATGGCATGGCTCAAGGATAATGAATATGAGCTAGGGATTGATGCGGAGCGTATTACCGTGGCTGGTAGCGATATGGGGGGATTGATGGCATTGCATGTGGCATTGCCTGATGTGGTGAAAAAACGACGATTTTTCCACAAGAGCACCCCCTTGCCAAGGGGACCCGTTGCCGTTGCCTTATTCCGAGGAGTAACGAATTTAGAGACGAGAGAGGTCTCGAAAATCCGCCGATTTTTTTCGCCAGAAGAGCTTAAATCGTTTAATCCCATGTCGCGCGTACAACGTGGATTACCGCTCTTATTTATTTCTCATGGAGAGAGTGATAAATTATTATCCGCTCAACAATCTGCTGATTTTTATAAAATTTGGTGCAAAAATAAAAACCAGGCACGTCTCCTCTTACTGGATAAAGCAGACCATGCCTACCTGCATTTTAACGTAAATGCCTCAAGTTTTGAATCAACCCTATCCTCATGGATACGCTTTATGATCGATCAGGGCGTTTGGTCTGAACCAGAGGATAAAGATGCCTTTTTGTTGCTTTAGTTTAGTTTTTTGATGCTTCTCCAAGGGCGAACAATAAAAAAGAGGATTATGCTGGATAATGCACCGCAGGTGTCACAAAACATGTCTTTCTGTGCATCCCAGATATCCCCTTGAGAGCCAAGGAAGTCATTGGCATCCTCTCCCCCGACGATGACGGCATATTGCCACTCAATCATCTCATAACTTGCCGCAACTGCCATGAGGAAAAAGATAGCAAAAATCCCGGCAATGATTGGGCGCGCATAGTGTTTCCTCGTGAGCCATTCAGCTGCGGGGAAGGCGTAAAAACCAATGGTGAAGTGAGCGATACGATCAAAGGGATTTCGTTGCGCGCCAACCAATTCTCGAAACCATTCAAAAGGAACATTTGCAAATGTATAATGAGCTCCGATAGAGTGACATAAAAGCCAAAAGAACATGAGAGAATAAGCCCAATTGCTAAATCGGAAATATTTATATCTCCAGACGAGGAGAGCAAAGGTAATAGCAACAGGAATAATCTCAGCTACCCAAACAGACTGCGATGCAGGAGCTATACCAGAGAGGATAAAGACGAGAACGAATAGAATGGCTAAGAGGAGAGGATAGTTTTTCATGTCACAAGTTGATGAATTCGTGATAAGTAATCACTTGCCAATCAATAAAAGCAAGGGTAAAAATTTTTAGAATTATTTTTTCTCAATTTGGGCTTTCCCCGAGTGGTGAGCTATGGTAAAAGCAAGCGAGCCAAGTTATGAATCAAGAATTTTTATCCGTTCTATTCCAAGTAATCGCTGCGGTCGGTTTTGCCGGGATCGTTTTACTATTGAGTGTTTTATTTGGTAAGCGTGCCAAGCACCGTGCGCCAGCTGATGTCCCGTATGAATGTGGGGTTGTTCCCGTTGGAGATGGCGCACCCCTGTTTTCGGTGAAATTTTATATGGTCGCCATGCTATTCGTTATTTTTGATATTGAAGTTGTTTTCCTTTATCCTTGGGCACTTAATTTCAAAGATATGGTGATGGCTCATCCTGAGTCATTTGTCTCAATGTGCATTTTCTTAGGCGTTCTTTTGATTGCTTATTTGTATGCTTTGGGTAAAGGCGCCTTGTATTGGCACCAGAAATAAGCCTTTAAGGCTCATATTTCTCTAAAATTCATGAAAAATCGTCATGATTTTTTGATCTTGGCGTGTTTTTCTTGCGAAAAATAAAAAAGGTATCAAGGTGAATGAGATAAAGTCATGATTACTATTCTTGAATTAAAATCGAATTTACGGAGACGGATTCTGCGAGATCTTAAACATCAGTCCAAGGAACAGATGAAGATTGATTCTCTGGCAATCCGAAGAAGGCTGATTCCTTATTTACTCCAATTTGAAAAAGAGGACTCTAAGCAGCCTCTGAAGGTGGCAATCTTTGCCGCGCGTCCCTATGAAATTGACATCATCCCTCTCGTGAAGTTGATGCCAGAGATTGATTGGTATTTCCCCCAATGTGTCGATCCCTTGGAAATGGTCTTTCGTCAGGTGAAAACACCCAGCGAAGACTTGCAAGTGGGTTATAAGGGAATTAGGGAGCCTCTGGATACCTTACCCATCATTGATCCTACGGAATTGGATGTGATTATTACTCCTGGGGCGGGCTTTAGTCTCGATGGCAAACGTCTCGGATTTGGCGGTGGATTTTACGATAAATTATTTGATAAAACGCCCCAAGCCGTGAAGGTTGGTATCTGTTTGCCCTGTCAAATCTATGATGATATTCCACACGCTGAACATGATTATGTCGTTGATTATGTAGTTGTTGCAGGAAATCGGAATATTTTGCCTGTCAACTAAAAGCCTAATCTCTGTTGGTGTATTTTATTGATAATGACAAGACTCACGCTGACATCCATGATTATGCTGGGGGGTATCTATTTGATAGGGTGCCCTCCCCTGATGGCGCGGACATGGACAAATGATAGCGGTGCCGTGATTGATGGTGAGCTTGTTGCCACGCAAGAAAAAGAGATTATTTTACGACTTCAAGATGGGCGACAGGTACGCATCCCTCGTCATGTGTTGAGTGGTGGCGATGTTGAATATATACGGCAGTGGGAGAGTGAAGAGAAAGGCAAGAGCGAGAGGATGATGTCGCCGTCGCCTCAAGAGGATATTCATCCAGACCAAGAGCAGGCAGGTGTGTTGATCGGCGATGCTCTCGCTCAGAAAAAATGGATGAGACCGTGGCCCGAACGTACCTCATGCCCAGAGGTGCATTTAATAAAATCCGTACAAGAGTCTGATGGACTTTGTGCTTATGAATCTTCGCATTTTCGTTTTGAATCCCCTCGACGACTGACAATCAAAGAGCAACGAGTGATTGCCTCAAAATATGAAAATGCCTTGATAGTTCTCAAGGCAATTCCTTTGAATTTGAGCTTAGCAGATACCTCAACTCATTATATTGTACGCATTTCTTTTGATGATGAGCATTATTTGGCAGCAGGTGGTGAAAAAGGGACTCGCGTTTCAGTGACTCCCACTCATTTATTGATGCGCTTAAAGCGTTCTACCAAGGGGAATCCTCGTGAGTTAGATGATATTAAGCCCCTACGTGCGCTTAGTCAGTGGGTTGCGCAAGAATGGGGTGACTGGTATTGGCTCAATGGGGGCTTTGTCCAATATATGGCGTTGATCCCTTTTCGCAAAAATGGGTATCTTTTTTCGCAAGATATAGAGCGCATTATTGGGGCAACTCCGAGGACAATTCGTCGTAGCCGTATTTCATTGCCTCCCTTGGAACAAGTGATGACTTGTCGCAGAGATGCCATCCAACACCAAGGAGCGAGGATGAATGTCCGCATGAAGTCCGCCGCATTACTCGTCTCTACTTATTTTTTTAAAATGGATGGTAATGGAGAGGCGACGAAAATGAAAAAGTATGCATATCAAGTCCAAATGGGAAAAGAAAATCCCGTTGAAATCTTGAAAGACGGACGCTCTTGGAAGGAACTAGAGAAAGCCATCGTTGAAGCGTGGAAAAAAAGAGGAGTTTACCTCAGATTTGAATCCTCAGATGAGGAGGATGACTGAAGGAGATGTTTTCCACCCCTTGGAGCCACGCTACAACATTATCCATGCCTCCCTCATCAAGTAGGATGTCCTCCATGTCGATGAACCCCCTGTACGATGAAGCCCTTCTACAGCTTGGAACGAGAAATCAGGGGAACCAAGGAACACACAATCCTAAATTTGCATTGATTTGAGAGTAGAACGGTTTTACACTTGTGCATGTGTGCTCTGGCACTTTTTAGCCCTGACTATGACGAATCCACAAGATAATCCACAAGATAAACGTTCGGGGAAAAAATTCTCGGCGAGTCCTTGGTGGTCGCAGTTGGCTTATTTTTGGAATGGATATTTGAAATACTATAAACTGACCTTATCAATTGCGGTGATCGCTGGGATTATCACGGCATTGACAGGTGGGTTTGGTTATCCGACCATGGTGAAGGAAGTATTTCCTATTATTTTTGGTAAAAAGGAACTCTACCCTATCGTTCAAAATTATCTGGTTGACTGGTTTGGCATAGACCATTTGAAGATAGCAACCCTGTGGTGCGCCGCGCTTTTTTTGCCTGTGGTCGTGTTGATTAAAGGGATGTCAGGATTTGCTAGTTCTTATTATTTAACATATACAGGGTTGCATGTGTTGGAGCGTTTGCGGTCAAAGGTATATTGTAAATTGCAAGAATTACCCTTGGCATATCATGAGGGTAAGAGACGTGGCGATTTATTGAGCCGATTGATGAATGATACACAATTCGTCCAAAATGGTATTTTGAGTGTGGCTTGTGATTTAATTATCCAACCTGTGACTATTTTAGGGGCACTAGGATACATCTGTTATCAAGCCAGCAAGAATGATCAGTTTTTCATGTTATTTGCCAATATGGTGGCAGTTGGCGCATGTGTCGTCCCCATCCAGATGATTAGCAAAAAGATGAGGAGTCGAGCAAGAAAGGCTCAAGAGGCAACGGGTGATATTACATCTATTTTACAAGAGAATTTAGCCTCACAGAGGGAGATTAGAGCGTATGAGATGGAACCTCAACAAATTCGGTTATTGAGGAATAAAATCGTGGATTTGATCAAGGTGTCCATGAGTACGATTAAGTGGCAAAATTTGGTGACTCCTATTGTCGAATTTGCCAGTGCATTTGCTTTAGCTGCCTCTCTCTATGTTAGTTGTCAAAATGGAATGAGTTTAACCGATTTTACCTCGTTAGCACTGGCAATGTATATGTGCTATGAGCCAATTAAAAAATTGGGGGCAATTCATAATAGCTTAAAGTCGGTTTCGGCAGGGGTTGATCGTCTGCATGCGATTCTTTTACGCAAGGATGAGATGCCAGATCCTGAGCATCCCGTCATCTTGGATCATTGCCGAGGAGATATTGATTTTCAGAATGTTTCGTTTGGTTATAAATTAGGGCAAAATGTATTACATAATTTGAATGTTCATATTCCAGCAGGTCAGGTGGTAGGGCTCGTAGGTCCGAGTGGGGCGGGGAAGACGAGTTTTGTCAATTTAATTTGCCGATTTTATGATGTGACTCAAGGCGCGGTAAGTGTAGATGGCATTGATGTACGTGCTTTGACGAAAAAGGATTTAATGAAAGATATTGCCCTCGTGTCTCAATTCCCCGTATTATTCCGAGGGACAATTGAGGAGAATATCATGATTGGCAATCGAGCATCAAGTCGCGCTGAGATGGAGAAAGCGGCGCATGAGGCATCGGTCGATAGTTTTGTTAACGAGTTCCCTGATGGATATCAGCATTTGATTGGAGAATGCGGAGAAGGTCTATCTGGGGGGCAAAAGCAGAGAATATCCATTGCACGAGCCTTTTTGAAAAATTCGCCTATGTTGATTCTTGATGAGGCGACTGCCTCTTTGGATATGAAGAGCGAAGCGATGATTCAGGATGAAATTGACCGTTTGGCAATGGGGCGTACAACTTTGATTGTCGCTCATCGTTTCAGCACCATTCGTATGGCAACTCGCATTCTTGTATTTAATCATGGGCGTATTGTGGGAGATGGGACTCATGCTGAATTGTATGCCTCGTCAGATTTATATCGTGATTTATATGATAAACAGATGGGTGATGTATCATCCGTTGAGGAGGGAGGGCTGGCATGATTTACGCTGAGTTTTGTCGTTATTTTAAGTATTTAAAGACCTTAAAAAAGCTTCTCATTGGTGCGGTTTTATCTGGGGTCTTGGTGTCTATTACGAGTGGATTTGCCATCCCAGGCATGATCGCTGGTGTTTTCCCCGTTATTTTTGGTGATAAGCCCTTGCCTCTTTTTCTTCAAAATTATGTAGCAAGCATGGTGGCACCAGAGAATTTGCAATCAACGGTGTTGATGACGGCATGTTTATGTATACCTCTCTTATTCGCTATTCGTGGCGGAGCTATGTTTTTTAATGGCTATTTGACCTCTTATGTAGGGATGAAATTGTTGGAGATTTTGCGAACTGAGGCCTTCTCTCGCTTGCAATATTTACCTCTTGCTTATCATGAGAAAAAGAAGCGTGGTCAGTTAATGATGCGTTTGTTATCAGATACCTCTAATGTCCAGACTGGCATTACTCAGGTTGCCAATGATTTAATTAAGCAACCGCTAACGTTGATAAGCGCGTTGGGATATTTGCTTTATCTCTCTTCTCATAATGAACATGCGTCAATTTTATTAGTCAATTTATTCTTTATTTCTCTATCGATTATCCCAATTCGCTTTTTGGGTAATCGAGTGATGAAAAAATCGCGTCAAGTACAAGAGCAATTGGGAGATATCACCTCTGTAGCTCAAGAGAATTTGTCGTCGCAGAGAGAAGTTCGTTCGTATGGGATGCAGGAACAACAAGTCGGGATTTTTAGGTCTTTGATTGCCCGTTTTATTCGCTTGCAACTCAAGTCTCTCAAGTATGGATATTTTATGATGCCAGCTCTTGAGGGGATTAGTGCGATTGGCTTATGTTATTTATTGGTGAAGGGGGCTAGTATGGGGCTGGCTGAAGAAGAGTTTTTATCCATTGCTCTCGCCCTTTTCATGTGTTATGACCCCATCAAACGTTTAGGGGCGTCCATCGGACGATTGAAGAATGCACAAGCATCTCTTAATCGATTAAATGAGATTTTAAACGAGCCAGATAACATGCCAGAGCCCAAAAATCCTCTGACATTGGGTAAATCCGTCGGGCATGTGAGATTTGATCATGTTGATTTTGCCTATACGGACGACCGAGATACCTTATCGGAAATCAACGTAGATATTTTACCTGGACAAGTCGTTGCTCTTGTCGGTCCTAGTGGTGCTGGAAAAACGACTTTTGCTAGTTTAATTCCTCGATTTTATGATGTGAAATCGGGTCAGGTTTGCATAGATGGAATTGATATTAAAAAGACGAGCAAGTCCAATATTAGAAAAAATATTGCGCTAGTCTCTCAAAGCTCCGTATTATTCCATGGCTCCATTATGGATAATATCCGAATGGGACGCCCCAATGCCACGGATGAAGAAGTGAGACGTGCTGCAGAAGAAGCCTCTGTAACCGAGTTTGTGGATACCTTACCCAATGGGTTCAAAACACAATTGGGTGATGGCGGTAGTGGTTTATCTGGTGGTCAACGTCAACGCGTTGCGATAGCCCGAGCCTTTTTGAAGGATGCCCCAATCCTCATTTTGGATGAGGCAACAGCCTCCCTAGATTCAGAGAGCGAATCAAAAATCCAAATAGAACTAGATCGTTTAGTTAAAGGGAGAACTACTTTTATCATTGCGCACAGATTTAGCTCGATTCGCATTGCCAATCGCATCCTCGTCTTTGAGGCTGGGCGCATTATTGCAGATGGATCGCACGAAGATTTATACGTCACCTGCCCCTTATATAAAGAGCTCTACGATAGACAGAGCTTGTGATATATCACTCAAATATCAAAGATGTCGTCAATAGCTCTCAATATTTGTTCTGGCTGAATATGGTTGATGCATTTATCACTGTATTGACAAGTAGAGTGACCACACCCTGCACAAGGGGTATGATGGTGTAAACACCGATGCATGGTGCCAAGTGGTCTGTTTCTTTCTGGTAATCTTGAGCCAAATAAGACAAGGCAGGGCGTGCCAACATGAGAGGCTAGGGCTGGGATGAGTCCATCGACAGCGATTACTATTGAGGCTTGATATAAGCTCGTTAGCATATTCTCTGGTGTCTGAATGATGCAATCAAGGCCAAGTCGTGTTGCTAAATCATTAGCTCGTTTTTGATCGGCTGGTAACGCGATGATTTTTGATGAGCCTGGGAGAGAGGGGAGTAATGTTGACCAATGAGACTCATCCCATTCATTAGCCGAGCCTAATGTGGAATAAGGAGCTAGTAAAAAGGAAGAGGGCGTATTAGTTTTTATCGTTTGAGCTGATGGGAAAAACGCTGGATTTTTATAAGGGATGTCGTGGAATTGCAGAATGCGTAGGTAATCGTCGATGCGATGGTAGAGCGCACCTGCTTTGAAGTTGGGGAGGATTCCCTTAAAAATTCCTTTTTTTGCCATGGGGTGTGAGGTAAAGCCCGTGAAAAAGAGGGGGCTGAAGGGATTAAGGGCGCGTATGGTTGACTTTTGCTTATCGAGCATGATACCTAAATCAAAGGGACCATCGTTGTAAATACTTGGTGCAAAGAGTGCTTTGCGCAATTGGTGCTCCTCTTTGTGGATGATGGTATGAGAGACCTCGGGGATTGTTTGCCAAAATCCAGCCTGTTCCTCGGGGCAGATGATATTGATCTGCATATCAGATCTGCAAGCACGGAGAGCACGCACCATAGGGACGACGAGTAGAGCCTCATCAAAGGCGAGTGGGGTTGCCAGAAGGATGCGAAATGGTTTGAGGGGCATTGTTGCCAATAGGCGATTCGTCTTCTCATCCTGAGGGGCAAAATGGGAGGGTACTTTCCACCGATGATGCATCCAAAAGCCATCTAAGGGCGAGATGCTTATACGCTTTTCAATACTTTGATTGATGGTGATGGTCATACCAGCGAAGGATTGGTCGCCTGACTCAAGAGAAACTGTATCTTTCATATCCGATTCCCAATGACCAATGCCTGTACTACGAACGCAAACGGCGATGATTGAGGCTTTTGTCCTTTTGTGGAGGAGGGCAGGTAAATAAGTGGTGCCTGTGACCTTCCCAAAATAAGGAACAAATACGCCCTCTTGAACGAATTGATCACATAAAACACCCAAAGTTGCCTTTTTTTTGAGAAAAAGTAAGGGTGCCTGGATTCCCCCCTCTTTAGAAAACATTTCGGTGCCTTGACTTGTTCTTTTGGTATACAAATACTCCTCCATCAACGGATTATCCATCTGGCGGTACATAGAACCGTAATTGGCGATTTTCGGAAAAAAAGCGCGAATGCGAGCCAGTATTTCCCAATTGCCAGAGTGATTGATGGCACAGATTGTACTTTGACCTGCAAGGAGAGGTGCCTCAAATTTATCATGACCAATAATATCGACATGCTCAAGGATTTGAGCATTATTCATCGTTGAGGTTTTGGCTGCTGCGAGCATGTTCATTCCCATGCGTTTGCAGTTTTCCATGACTAGTGTATCAAGCTTTTTCCCTTGGAGTGTTGGATCAATGACGATGCGGAGATTACGAGCAACGATTCGTCTCCGATGAGGCATAAGGACGCAAGATGCCCAACCAAGGATACGACCAATCCTGCAAATTGTCTCAATGGAGAAAATGGTGAGCAAATGTTCAAATAAAAAGAAACCAGTCATCCCCAAGCGTTGCAATAATGTGTTTTTGGGTATTTTAGGGAGTGAGTCAGTGGCTTCGTTCATGAGGTTGGAATCGTTACCGAGAGCTTAGATTAACTTGTCTAGCATCTCAATGTTTTTTCCCTAGTTTGCTCTGTTGAGTTGAGTTTTGCTCGCTTTGGAACATGAGATTAGATACAAACAAATGCATGAATATTGAGCTAAACTCCCCTCTTGATATGCATTTGCATTTGCGTGATGGTGATATGTTGCGTCTCGTAACCCCCTTGAGTGCTACCTCATTTGCTGGGGCGGTGATTATGCCGAATCTCGTGCCCCCCGTGATTACAAAGGAAGGGCTAGAGCAGTATCGCACACGTATTTTATCTGCCTGTAACATTGATGATGGATTAAATCCTGAGAATTTTATGCCCTATATGACTTTATTCTTTAGGAATTATACCGAGCGCGAATTGCTTGCTGTGAGAGACTCTATTTTTGGCATCAAACTGTATCCTGCTGGTGCAACGACGAATAGTGACGGGGGTGTGCGCGCAATGGATGAAGCCACCCCAACCCTTGCCTTAATGGAAGAAATGGGCATCCCTCTCCTCGTACATGGAGAGAGTCATGGTTTTGTCATGGATCGTGAGGAGGAATTTCTCTCTGTCTATAGAAAATTGGCAGAACGCTTCCCCAAGCTTACCATTAGCATGGAACATATAACGACCGCATCCGCAGTCAAATTGCTTGATGAATACGAAAATCTCCATGCAACCGTCACGTTGCAACATCTATTGATTACGCTCGACGATGTGGCTGGGGGCATGTTGCAACCACACCTTTTTTGCAAACCCATTGCCAAACGTCCAAAAGACCGTGAGGCATTGCTCACTGCTGCCTTATCGGGACATCCTCGCTTGATGTTTGGTAGTGACTCCGCTCCTCACCCCATTCATGCTAAAGAGTCTTGTGGTTGTGCCGCAGGGGTCTTTACTGCGCCGATTGCTTTACCAAAACTTGCCGAGCTTTTTGCAAAACACGGAGCCTTGGATCAATTACAGGGCTTTGTATCTGGACATGCCTGCTCACTGTATGGGCTCACCCCACCTAGTAAAAAAGTGATACTTAGCTCAGACCCGATGATAATCCCAATCTCCTATCAGGGATATGGGAAAACAGTTGTGCCTATGGATGCCGGGCAAACGATTGCCTGGAGCCTTCAATCATAAAATACCACAACGGCGACGAACCTCATCATCACTGACTCGTTCTCGTAAAAGCGACCCTAGCCATTCATCATTGAGTGGTAATTGCCCCATCTTACGAAAAGCGGATGGACGAGTAATGCGGGTGAAAATCATACGTTTGATCGATTCAACAGGCACCGTTTTAATCCCATACCCCATGTTTTGATTTGCTGACCAAAAACGAACGCAAAGCGTTCCATCCTTTGGCGACCTCCCGTAAGCAATGAAAACGACCAAATGACCAAATTCTTTTGCTCCAATTTCATCTGTCCAGAAAATTTTAAGAAAGTCTCCTTGACGAGCTAAAAGAGGATTAGAAAAATTCACGCCTGCGCCCAGATCGTGAATCCATTTGGATAACCCAGGACCATTAGAATTGACTCGCCCCCAAGCCCCGACCCCATCCGCTTGTGGTGTAGAAATGGCGAATTGCTGCCAACATGAAGAGGGTAACACCTGTTGAGGAGAAGCGTTTTCCCACAACTTGATTGCTTGTAATAAAACGAGATAACAGGCAGCAGAGCAAAAAGAGGGGCGTGCTCGATCTGGACGAATGATGAGTTTAGATGTGGTAGTATCCCAAATGACCGCTTCCTTGCTCAAACGCTCAAAAGCAAGACTTCCCGTCGAGTATCCGCCCCCTTGTGGCATCGACTTGACAGCACGCATCACATAGCTATTCATCCCGTATGACGGTAAGGTCGAGGAGGTCGTTGCAGCATGAGATAGAGAGCTAAGCAACAAAAAAATCAGAGCAATGCCAACAATTTCTGAAATTCGTGCTAATAGTCTCCTGTCTTGCGTTATCATGAAATGAACATAGAGATGAGCAAATAAAAGTCAAGAGATGCCCAAGAGCGGGGGCTCTATAGTCTTATGACGTCCCCAAAAATTACCGTCCAAATATCAAATCGGGGCTGAGGGAGAAAAATAACGGCTTATTTATAGCACATAAGAGATGCAGATGGCATTACTCTGAAAAATGATAAAAATGGGGTATAGTGCAAAGGAAAAGGGCACAAAAAAACCCGCTTTCGCGGGTTCATTTGCTTCACAACGTGCTTACTTTTAGATAAGTACCCCTGACCGGACTCGAACCGGTACGACTTTGCGGTCAACAGATTTTAAGTCTGCAGCGTCTACCATTCCGCCACAAGGGCATTGTGTTGCGAGGCGAATGTAGACGAGAAGATGAATAAAATCAAGTCAGAATAATGAGAGATGATTTTTTTGATGAAATTTATTTCAACTGCTTAATGATTGGGCGCAATTCTTTACAGATTGCGCGGAGGCTATCAGAATTGTACATGTGTTGGTGTTCAAGTCGGATTATTTCTTGTTCAAGGGAGATGGCGACTTTTTTTAGTTCTTGTCTGATAAAGTCTGGGAGGTATTGGAGGATGGATTGTATATTGATTCCTTGAAGGGTTGAGACAATTGGGGTAAGGCTTGTTGCTGCGGCATCGGCTGTTTTTTTTGATGTGACCTTTTTGAGGATGTTTGTACCAGTAGCGAGGCTTTTGTTTATTTCTCTGTGTGTTATATCTCCTATTTTTTGGGTAGCATTTTGTGTGACTTCATCTAGGAGTGACGGGGACTGTTTGTTTTTAACCGATTTTTGATGAGTGTCGGACTTTTGGTCACAGGATGCAATTAGGAAGGAGAGGGCTAGTATAAGAAAGGATAGTGAGGATTGTAATGTACGATGAGATGATAGGTGCATATTATCTATTTTTTATAAATTGAGAGTTTTAGTTGATAGGGGGACAAGGTCATCGGTTGATTCGAGCGCATGACGGATAAAGATGGATCGGATCGTTGCATTGTCGCCTAGTCCTTTAAGATGGAATTTAACAATAAATCCCTCATCTTTTAGACGATTAAACCATGAATCAGGATGGAGAGCGTCGCCTAAGAGGTCTTTGGCAACATGATTCCCAATCATGAAGAGAAAAGGGGCTAGCCAGACGGTTTTAATTTGATTCTCTTTGAGCTGAGTTAAGATGTTGTCTATTTTTTTTGAGCCTTCAAGGGTTGCAAAAAAGGCGAAAGGGTCATGTTGAGCTAAGGTGTGAGCAAAATCCGCGAGGATAAGATCTCCTCGCCCTTGTTTTTGCCCATGCCCCATGAGGAGAATGGCTTCATCTGGCTTCCTTTCTTTAGGAAAATCTTCAAGGATAGCGGTAATTGTTTCATTTCTGTCTCGTTCGCTTTCCAAGAGAGGTCGCCCTAAGAAAAGGTGACTAAATCGTTGCGGATGCTTGTCTATATAGCGTACAAGGATACGTTCCATTTGAGAAAATTCTTCTCCAGCGGTGATGTGAAGGGATTGTACTCGAAGAGAATGAATGCTCTTATTTTTTAAGGATAGCTCTGATAATCGATGAAGATTTTCTTCAATCGTTGGGATGATTGTGCCTTGACCTGCAAGTTTTTCCCGAATTGTGTCTGATGTATAACTCCATGCTACATTTTCAGAAGGATAGTGAACAAGCATATCTTTTTCCATTTGCTTGTAAGAGTCCATTTGATGAGGATGGCTCGTACCAAAAGCGATAAAAAGGAGTCTTTCCTTACGATTTTTTAATGTAGGTTGTTTCGTAGGGCTGGACATAATAAGAACGCTAAAGGCTTCAAATGAGTATGGCAAAGATTAGTATAAATTCAAGGATGATTCTTATTGAATGGGGTAAAATGAAGCGAGATAATTTGATGTTGAGTAGAATTAATCCACACCTGTCTTAAATAATCATCATGAGAAAATCTCAGATTTATTATCAATTATTTATATTATTTCTCAGAAAAAATTACCGTCCAGCATCAAATACGTGTCTGAAGGAGAAGGTAGTATTACTTGTTCGCTTGTGGTGTTAATTGCTGGGCGATGGCGTTGATTTCTTGGGCTATTTGCACTGCCAGGTTTGATTTCATACTTGGTGGGAGGACTGACCAGGTGTAGGTCTCAACCTCTAGTTGAGGGGAGAACTTGGGGTGACTGTTGAGCCAAGTGATGGTTGCTGTGTTGATTGATGCGGTGTTTTGGAGGGGGGCTTTTGGCGTTGTGAAGAGGGGGATGTGGTAGTGAATCCTCCATTGTGTCCCTGGGATGTGCTGAGGGTTGTTTGTTGCCCAAGTGAGTGCCTCGTCCAAGTCGGCGAATAGGTGGTGGTGTGGGTGGCTGTGTGATTGTTGTGTCGAGGTGATGCTCGTTTGATGAAGGTAAACGGGTTCGTTGAAATCAGAGAGGATTTCGAGGTCGGTCAGGGTGGTTGGGTGTAGTTCTATTGCGTTAGAGAACTGGATTTTTGCCACATTGATTCCGTATTCTTCCCATAGAGGGAGGGTGTAGTCAGGGGATTCCCCCATGATGGCAAAATGACAGGTGTCGTAGGTGATGCCGAGGTGACGGTCGATGAGGTTAGCTCGGCGAGATTGGTTCTTGAGTTTGTTGAAAAAGTCGATGACCCCCCATGTGTTGTCAAAGTGTCCCATGGGTTCTGGCTCCATCGCCAAGATGATGCGTTTGCCACTTGTTGTCTCAAGGTGGTGTAAGTAAGCGCATATGGCATCTAGCTGGGCAAAGATGCGTTGCTCATCGGCATGGAACCATTGGTGAGAGGCGGGCAGGGTGCTGATGCTTGCATAGGGGCAGGTGTCAGGGGCGAGCTCTGATAGGATGGTGGCAAGATGGCAGGTGTACTCAAAGCGTTCGTAGGTGGTCCAGTCGGGGCGAAAGACGTTTTCTTTGACAATGGCGCGATGAAATTCTCCGTAGGGGAAGCCGTTTAAGGTCTCGACTGTGGCGTTGTTTTGCTGGAGCCAGCGTTGAAAGGTTTGTAGGGGACGCTTAGAGTCGGAGAGGAGCTCTCGTGCTGCTTTGGCAGATAGGCGTAAGCCTAAGCCTAAGC
>JAVXPO010000014.1:25208-36114 GCA_036644695.1 Akkermansia sp.
TAAGCCTAAGCCTAAGCTGAGAGGTGAGCCAAGGGCACTCTGTTGCGCAGGTGAGGAGAGTTGGCAGAGGTTTTGGGTGATGGCACTTGCATGGGTGGAGATTGCCTGAAATGTTTCGTCCCATGATTCTGCTGGATGAATGTTGGTGCAGTAGGAGATCATGGGGTTATGTGTAGAGAATTTTTATCTGAAGATTATGCAAATTTCCGCAGATTTTTGATTTCGTTGAATAAGGGGGTAGCGCCCTTATTCAACTGATGTCTAGTGATTTTATTACTTTGGAGAGGAGTAGACTGGGGTGCGTTTGCCATCCCAGCTTACTGCTTTGATGGAGGTGGAGCCCTCGGGGTAGATGACTGTGGTAGAGGTGTTGTCGGGGGAATCTGTGCCTACCATGGTTACTTTGACAAGTTTGTCGCCTTGATAGGTTTCAAAGACGGCTACATTTTTCCAGACGCTATGAGAGATTTTGCGTTTATTGCCTTCTCCACTGATGCCTTGATTGAGGGTGCCAGTGACGGGGAGTTGCTTTTTATAGGCATTGAGAGAATTGACGCTGAGGTAGTAGATGACAGGGCTTAGCGGTTTTTTGTATCGCTTGGCGTATGAGATCAGGTCTTTGCATTGTTTCTCGGTGATGGTTAATTGGGCGCGTTTGTAGTCGTCCATGTCTTTGTCGATGGGTTTGAGCATGCCCGTTTTGACAAAGAAGTCGCTCAAGTCTTGCTTGGTGGCGTCGCAGACGTTTTTCATGAATTCAAGCTGTAATTCGCCATTGGTTTTGCCCTCTTGGCTTTCTTTACGCATTTTTTCAAAGATGTCGGCGAGGAAGTCAGGGTTCCCTTTTTTCGCTTCCATGAAGTATAACTGGAGCTGCCAAAGAGGGGTTAGTTTGACGAAGTGGTCACCGCCTTGTTCGTAGCCCTGCATTTTATCGGGGCCCCGTTGGCAGAGCCATTGCTCGCCGTTGACGATTGCCGAGTTGAGGAAGGCGTTGAAGCGTCCCCCGACCATGTTGCCGTCGCCCCCGTCGATGACCTCATGCTCCAAGCGCATGTGTGTTGGGTTGAGTTTAAAGTTTGCCCAAGCGGAGTAGAGGTTGTTGGTTACCTCTGTGGTTGATACCCACATGATGCCGGGGCGAGTTTGATTGACGTGCCCAAATTCATGCGAGAGCCCCCATGCCATCGTTGGAATTTTGTCGGGGTTGGCAATTTCGTGCATGGTGCCGTTATGGAAGGCTGCCCCAATGCCGTCAGCGTGCATGAAGCCCTTCCAGATGACGCGCCCAAACATTCTATTTTTGGGCTGTCTTTTATATTTGACCAAGCCCATGATTTCATGTTGTGAGTTGATGAGTTGGTCGTAGAGATTGATGAGTTCCAAGCCTTTGTCGGGGCATGCCTCTTTTAGTTCTTTGATGGGATAAACTAACTGGACGTGTTTGCCTTTGATGTCGATGACTTCGCAAACGGCTGAATCGAGTAGCTTTTTCCAATCTTCATTGGTGGATTTGGTGGAGTCAAAAACGCCGTTGACTTTGCCCCCCAGGATGTTGGCGAAGGCTTTGGGGGCTTTGGCAAAGTCCTCTGTATAATAGTTGATGTAGCCTAATCCACTGTTTTTGATTTCAATGACATTGACTCCATTTTTTAGAGGGTAGGATTGCTCGTTGCCTACGGGCATCGATCCAAAATCATGCACTTTTAGTTCTACTTTTTCTTTGTCAGAGCATTGCATGATGACGGCGATTTTTTCGCCTGAGTCGAAATAGATGCCAGTTGGGTTCTCAAAGCGATTGTAGGTATTTGTTTTTAATCGTTTCGAGAGGATTTCTATGGGTTCAAAGGCTTCGTAGGCTCCAGCGCGTTTTTTAGCATCGTATGTTCCCTTTTTCATCGAAATCGCGAGATTTCTCAAAAAAGGATTTTTCATTTTTTTGATGTCAGCAGGCGTTACGTTTTTTTTGAGTCCGATAAACATTTTATTGGAGAAGACATCGGCATCCGGACTCGTAAAGTCAGCTTCAGAGATGTCTTGCGTCACTGGTGTATCTGATGTCTTTTCCGCGAGTTTATTCCAATACTCCTCAGCTTTTTTTGTCTGTTCGTTGGTTCCTTGCTGTGCGGAGGAGGTACTAGAGAAGGCGAGGATGCAACAAGCGCTGGTGGCTAAGATGGTGAATCTTGAGAACGATTTCTGATGAAAAATAGTCATAAAAAAGGTGGAAGGGATAGAATAAATAATACTTCCAATTAAACTTACGTTTCAAGAATAAAAATCTTTCAAGAGCTTTTGCAAAAAAAAAGATTTTTGAGTAGCTCTTTGAATTTTATGTTTCCAAGGGAGGTAAGACGAAGCCGAAGCGATCCAGTCCGTGATGAGTGCACTCTTCCCATAGTGCCTGCTCGACAGGCTCAGACATGTGTCGACACTCTTCCTCTGACATGGCCTCGAATTGCTCTTGCCCCAAGTGATCAATAATTGCCTTATCCGCCATTCGCGAGACGAGTTCACTCCAGAACATACTCTCGCGGAATTCGACTAAATTCTCGGCATAAAAGGCATCATCGACATATTTTTGAGTAAAGGCGTAGCCGATGGGGTCAGAGAGTTGCTCGATGCTTTTTTTCAAGCTAGGGTCCTTATAAGCTTGAGTCATAATTTTTTGTTGCAGATTTTCCCAATCAGTTAATGACTTGGTGATGTTGGCATCATCTTCATGACCATCGACAGCGATCGCTAACGCGAGCGTCGTCATTTCGGCGAGCATCTTTATCTCATCGCGAGAAAATAGTATAGGGGTATTCATATAAATAAGAATTGATGTTGTGACGTGATGGTTAAATAAGCCCGAGTTTCATTTTACCCTCTTCGCTGACCATGCTTTGATTCCACGGCGGATCCCAAATCATCTCTACCTCCGCCTCTTCGACTCCTTCGAGAGATTCGACGCGCATTTTTGCCTCTTCCATCATGTGAGGTCCCATTCCGCATCCTGGGGCAGTCAATGTCATTTTAACGACGACGTGATGCAGGTCATTCTCCAATTTGGTGATGACAATGTCATAAATGAGTCCAAGATCGACAATATCAACGGGAATCTCGGGGTCATAAATACAGTGAAGGGTTTCCCAAATGCGCTCTTCGAGGCTAGCATTGTCCTCAAGGGTGCTTGTTGCCTCGATGGGGGCATCCTCTTCCGAGATACCCAAGGCATCTCGATTATCACGAGAGATGCGAATGAGTCCAGAATCAGCAGCAATGGTATAGGTAGAGCCCAACATTTGAGTGACATAGACCCGAGTTCCTTCTGTGAGAGAAATTTCTTCTCCTCCTGGGATGCGGACGCCAGAGACATCCCTCTTGAGTTCTACAACTTGATTGAGCATACGACGCCCTTAGAGTGCCCAAGATGCGACCATTTGGCAATACCCTTTTGCGTATTGTATGCTACTCTGTCGTAACTCTTGGGCAAGTGATGATGCTTGTCTAAATTTAGAATAAAAACAATACGGACTGATGAGACTTGCCATCATAGTCTTGTTCAGGGTATGATTTGCTCCGCAGAATGAAGACTTATATTATCCGACGACTAATGCTCATGCCCCTGACCCTGTTAGGTGTGACCTTTCTCGTCTTTTGTATAACGCGTTTTGTGCCTGGAGGCCCCGTTGAGCAAATGATGCAACAGCAAACGATGAGCGCGCTCTCAGGACAAAAGAGTGGCAATCAACAGGGGGATACGACGTTGAGCGAGAGCGATATGGAGAAGCTGGAGGAGCAGTTTGGGCTCCAAGAGCCTCTCGTTACCGCTTATCTGCAATGGTTGGGGGTGATGCCTCGCAAGATTGCGATTTCACGAGAAGAGTTTGGGGCGCATCCCGCTGCGGTAAAAACGCCATCCAGTTATGCAGGCACGACGCCGTTGCATACGCGCGTGATGATTTCAGGGGAGGGTAAAGAGGTCATTATTGTGAGGCAAACTCCTGATTCTTCCCTTATAAAAGATGCTTTTTATGCAGATAATCATTCACATAAGGCATCGAATGAGGGTTGGCATGTTGTCCTGGAATCGCCAGCTGATCGAGCACAACGTTGGGCAAAGCGCATGAGGGCGACGGATGCGTCGGTGATTGCCGACAAGGCAGGTACCTATCCATGGCGTGCGGTCATGTACAAGACGAGATTTCAGGGGCTTTTGCAGGGGACTCTTGGTAACTCATTCAAATACAATGAGCCTGTCTGGAATATGATTGAAGAGCGTCTGCCTATATCGCTTTATTTTGGTTTATTGAGCGCAATTATCACCTATTCGATTTGCATTCCGTTGGGGATTTTTAAGGCGACTCATCACAAATCGGCGATGGATAATTTATCCTCTGTCTTAATTTTCCTCGGGTATTCGGTGCCTGGATTTGCTTTGGGTGCTTTGCTTGTCGTGTATCTTGGTGCGCGGATGGAGTGGTTCCCACTCTGCGGGTTGACCTCGCCTGATTTTCATGACCTCTCATGGTTGGGGCAGGCTCGTGACCTTGCGCACCATACCGTCCTCCCCCTGATTTGTTATGTCGTGAGTTCATTTGCTGTGACGACAATGATGATGAAAAATAATTTGATGGACAATCTCTCTGCCGATTATGTACGCACGGCGATGTCAAAGGGTGTGAGTTTTAAGGGAGCGGTATTTAAGCATGCCTTTCGCAATTCTTTTATCCCGATTGCCACGACTCTGGGTAATCTCATCAGCGTCATTGTTGCAGGCTCGATGTTGATTGAGAAAGTTTTTGATATCCAAGGATTTGGTATGTTAAGTTACCAAGCTCTGATGGATAAGGATTATTCTCTGATTATGGGAACTCTGTTATTAACTTCATTCTTGATGGTTTTGGGTAATTTGCTCTCAGACATCATTGTCGCCTCTGTTGACCCCCGCGTTAAATTTGAATAATTCACCTATGGCTCGCAAGATCGCTTACCTTCTCCTTATTTTCTCATTACTCGCCACGATTGGTGAGTTGTGTGGGTTATTGTTACCAACTTTGAGTTGGCCTTTTACCGTCTCTCGCGAGATGAATATGCTCAATGCTTCGTGGGGGACTTCTGATAGTGCCACGATTTTCTTACCTCAGGGTAAATTCCTCTGGTTTGGGTGGGTTTGCGTACTGGTGATGATGCTCACGGCGATTTGGATACTCACGAGGGCGCAAACGCGCTTTCATTTAACGCCGATTATGGCACGACGCATCGCTCGATTTAAGACGATTAAACGCGGATATGTCTCGTTTATCATCATGATTGGGCTTATTTTGCTAGCTTGTTGCGATCAATGCCTCGTGGGTAAACGCGCACTTTTTGTCCTTTACGACGGGCATGTATCCTTCCCCGCACTCGTACGGGCGCCGTATTCGGGGGCGACTTTTGGGATGAAGGATAACGATGCCGCCTCAGAGGCTAATTATCGTTTACTAAAACGAGAGTCAGGCAAGCCTGGACGCCCGAGTCTGGTCATCATGCCATTGGTGCCTTATGATCCGACGGGGGACTCAGCAAAGCCTGCAACCGAGCTTTTGGAGTATCGTTCGAATGGACTTTTTTATCAAAGTGGTAGCAATGTGCCCTTTTCGGGGTTGGCAGGGCAACTCTATGATTCAGATGAGGCTCTCCCTCATATTCGGTTTAAATTCCGACATGGTCAGAGAGAGGAGCGTGCCATTGGGTGGCTCCCCGATCGATCTGAGGTTTATTCTGCAACATATAAGCAGAATAAATTGATTGCAGAGCAATATACAGGGGTAGGCGATAAGGAGGAGTTCCTCAAGGCGACAGACCCCCAGCAAGTCTACGTCATTTATTATCATCCTGCGCCCCCGCTTCGTAGTGGGCACTTGTTGGGCACTAACTCACAGGGGGCAGACATTCTCGCCTATCTGTATGGTGGATTGCAGGTTAATATCAAGGCGGCACTTTTTTACTTGCCCATTGTCTATTTCATTGGGGTTAGCGTTGGCATGCTGATGGGGTACTTTGGGGGAGCCTTTGATTTGACGACGCAGCGCATCATTGAGATACTCTCACAAGTCCCCTTCTTATTTATCATCATGATTATTTCGGACATGGTTCCTTTGGAGATGAAGGGGATGTTCCTGATTATTGGATTGCTCATTATGTTTGGGTGGATGTCGATGACTTACCAATTGCGTACCTCGACAATGAAAGAAAAAGCGCGCGATTATGTCTCTGCTGCACGCGTATTGGGTGCCTCAACGGCTCGCATTCTCTTTGTGCATATCTTGCCTAATCTGATTGCCATCTTGGTGACGCTGATTCCCTTTAGTGTCTCTGCTTTGATTTTAGCCCTTGCCTCACTTGATTATCTAGGTTTTGGTTTGCCAGATACCTACGCTAGTTGGGGGAGGTTGCTCAATGACGGGCTGTCGTATCTCTCCTCTCCTTGGGTCGTCACAGCTGCCTTTACCGCATTGGTTTGCGTTCTTTTACTCGTCACCTTTATTGGTGAGGCGGTACGCGAAGCATTTGACCCTAAAAAATTCACCATCTACCAATAAAGCAGGCATGAAATTTGTAAAAATAAGCTTATTCTTGATAGCCACGGGTATTTTGACCTTGTTGACGGGGTGTGACGACTCCAGCAATGCTCAGGGGGTCGGCTGGCATTCGACAGCAAAAGAGGGTACGATGCCACCAGGATTTGAGCAATTTATCTCTCAATGGAATAAATCAAACAAGACGTGGGTCGAGGAGCAACTCACTGATCGTATAGAGAAATTGGGTAAAATCAGGCAAGAATATGTACGGACGAATGACCCCGCCCTCATGACTAAGCTGGTGGCTGCGACCAAAGATAAAGAGGTCTTTGATGCTCGCAATAAAGAGGGCGATTACATTAAGCTCTTAAGTCTTGCTGATGTCCCAACTGATCTCGTCTGGCAAGATGGACTCAATAATCCCGAGATTGGCGATCCTCAAGCAAAAAAAGGGGGGACTGTCCGTCTGCTGGCTCCAGGCTCATTCCCCGATACCTTTCGTCCCTTGGGACCTAATAGTAACAATGGGTTCCGAAGTAAATTGTACGATGAAATTGATATTTCACTCGTGCGCCAACACCCCGAGAATGGGCAAGTCATCCCAGGGCTAGCCAAGCAATGGGCGATAGGTAAAGACAAGAGAACCGTCTTTTTTAAATTGGATGAGGATGCCACTTACTCTGATGGGACGAAAGTTAGAGCAATCGACTTTGTCGTTACTCTGTACATCTGTGCCTCAGAAGACTCTCAATCTCTCTCGTATAAAAATGCCTATCGTGAGATGATTTCACATATAATCATTTATGACGATCAGACGCTCTCGGTGACCCTCCCGACACAGAAGCCCTTGCTCCCCTTGTATTGCAGTTTGATACCTGCCTTCCCCCCTCATTTTTATTCGGAATTTGGACCTAATTATGTGGAGAAATATCAATGGCGCGTGCCCCCAACGACAGGTGCCTATACCATCAATCCCGAGGATATGATACGCGGACGCCAAGTCACCATGCAACGCGTCCAAAACTGGTGGGCAAAGGATAAAAAATTCTTTGCCAATACCAACAATGTTGACAATCTCGTGTATAATTTTATTGCCGATGAGTCCAAGGCGATTGAGCTTTTTCGCATTGGTGAGCTCGACATGATGCTCATGAATAAGCCTGAGCTCTGGCATGAACGCATGGAAATCCCCGAGGTTCATAATGGGTTTATCAATCGAGCAACCTTTTTTACCATCTACCCACGTCCGCCTTTTGGCATTTTCCTCAACACGGCGCGCGCACCCTTTAATGATAAAAATACGAGGATTGGCTTTCATCATGCGCTGAATATTCAACGAATTATCGACATCAACTTCCGTGGCGATTATCAACGATTAGGCTCTTATTCTTCGGGATATGGACGCTATACAAACGCCAATATCAAGGCGCGAGAATATTCACCGGAAAAAGCCCGTGAATACTTTGCCTCAGCAGGATTTACGATTGCTTGCCCTGATGGCATTCTCAGGAAACCAGATGGCACGCGACTCACAGCAGAGATCACCTTTGCCAACTCGACGACATCAATTGCCAATATCATGAGTCAGTTAAAAGAAGATGCCCGTAAATGTGGCATCGATATCCAGCTTGACCCATTAGACTCGACAGTCAGCTTTCGCAAAGTGATGGAGAAACGGCATCAATCCGCTTTTTGGGCATGGGCCATGAGTCCCCCTCATCCCTCGCTTTATCAAGGGTTATACTCAGGGTACGCCTATGACGCGAAAGGGAATACCGTCCCCTATACCAATAATATTTGTTCATATTCCGATCCTCAAATGGATCAATTTGTCCAAGATGAGCGTGATGCCGCGACAGAAGAAGACCTAGAGCACGCCACGCACGAGGCTCAACGAAAAATCCATGAAGATGCCATTTGGGTGCCTGCGTGGACGACTGAATTCGCTCGTATTGGGTATTGGCGTTGGGTGTGCTGGCCTCAATGTAAAACGACACAATTTTGTTTTCCCCTCGTTTTTGAACCCACGGAGAGTTACCTCTATTGGGTGGATGAAACGCGGAAAAAAGAAACGCTTGCTGGCAAGCGTCATGGCACTGCATTTCAGGAAATTGATGCCGTTTACGATCAATATCGCTTCAGAGAATTTAAGGAAGATACGGGCAAGGATGGCGATGGCGTTGCCGCCCCTGATCTCCCCACCGTCCCCGTCATGGTGCAACCTGAGGATGTCGCCCATCCCACACTCACCCCTTCTACCCCTTCTACGCCAACTCAAGCCCCAACCACTCGATAATCATGAACGACAATCTGTTGGAAATTCGCAATCTCAGCACTGCCTTTGACTCCGAGGCTGGGCTCCTCCGCGCCGTGGACGGAGTCAGCTTCCATGTGCCTCGTGGCGCCTGCGTCGGCATCGTTGGTGAATCGGGCTGTGGCAAAAGTGTGACCGCTATGTCCATTGTGCGCCTCTTGCCTCGCCCCATGGGGCAAATCGTTGGGGGTGAAATTATTTTTAAGGGACGAAATCTTGTCGATCTCCCCTTGGAAGAAATGTATAAAGTCCGAGGTCGAGACATTGGCGTCATCTTCCAAGAGCCCATGACGGCACTCAATCCTGTCCATACGATAGGCAGACAAATTGGTGAATCTCTCATTTTGCATAGGAATTATAATGCGATTGAAGCTCGCAATGCCGCCATTGAATTACTTAAAAGAGTGCGCATTCCTGCACCAGAAATGCGCGTTGATGAGTTTCCACACCAGCTCTCAGGGGGGATGAGACAAAGGGTCGTTATTGCCATTGCGTTGGCTTGCCATCCTGACTTAATTATTGCAGATGAGCCGACAACTGCGCTTGATGTCACCGTACAGGCTCAAATCCTTGAGCTTTTGCGCGAATTGCAGCAGGATATGAACTCCTCGTCTATCCTCATCACGCATGACCTGGGTGTCATTGCTCAGAGTTGTGATTCCGTCGTCGTCATGTATGCGGGGCGAGTTGTCGAGAGTGCCCCCGTTGCGGAGCTTTTTGCCAATCCTTGCCATGCCTACACGCGTGGTCTCCTCGACTCGATTCCCAAACTCACCTCCATTCGGAAAACACGCTTGCCCACGATTCCTGGACAAGTCGCAGCTATCAGTGAATACGTCGAAGGGTGCCGATTTTGCCAACGCATGGGCGTCCCCGTTGAGGAGCTTACGAAGCGTCCGCCCATGATCAAAGTATCCCCTGATCATCTCGTAGAGGCATGCCCACGGTGCTGTATCAGTCACGCGCACCATTAAAAACTCGCTTTTCACCATTCAAAACCATGTCAGCCCCAATTCTGCAAGTCAATAAGCTCCGCATGTATTTCCCCGTCCGCAAAGGTATCCTTTTGCGTCAAGCTGGGTGGGTGAAAGCTGTGGATGATGTCTCATTCTCTATCAATCCAGGAGAAACCCTCGGTCTCGTTGGCGAATCGGGCTGTGGCAAATCCACTATCGGCAAGAGCATCGTTCGCTTGCTCAATCCAACAGCTGGCAATATTACTTTCCAAGGGAGGGATATTACCAAAATCTCGCAACGAAAAATGCGTGGGTTACGCTCACATGTCCAAATGGTCTTTCAAGACCCCGCAGAATCGCTCAATCAACGCCAATCCATCGGACAAATTGTCAGTGAGCCCTATCTCATTCATGGGGTCGGGACGGCGGCTCAACGGCGCGAATGGGTTATTGGTCTCCTCGATCGAGTGGGCTTGCCAGCCAGTGCTATCAATCGCTTCCCCTTTGAGTTCTCGGGGGGGCAACGGCAGCGTATTGGCATTGCTCGTGCGCTTACGCTCAACCCTAGTTTGCTCATTCTCGACGAGCCCGTCTCGGCACTTGATGTCTCGGTACAATCTCAGGTGCTCAATCTCTTGCTCGAATTACAAGAAGAGCGCAAACTTGCTTATCTCTTCATCGCGCACGACCTCGCTGTCGTCAAACATGTCTCTGACCATGTCGCCGTCATGTACCTCGGCAAAATAGTTGAATCTGCCGATGCAGAGACCATCTACAAAAATCCGAAACACGCCTATACCAAGGCATTGCTATCCGCTATCCCCGAGCCAGATCCAGCCTGCCGAGGGACTCACGTCCCCCTCATGGGTGATGTACCCTCACCAATTGACCCACCCCCTGGATCGGCCTTTGGTCACCGCATCAATCACCCTGCGTATGCTGAGAGCATCGGGCTTAATCTGACACCTCGCGAGATTGAACCTGGTCATTGGGTAGCCCCTGATCCCTGCGCCCTTGAGCTGGATGACTTACTCAAGGTCAGGCAAAGGGCAGAAGCGCAATTCTCTCGCTAAATTTTACTTTCTACG
>JAVXPO010000015.1:0-28003 GCA_036644695.1 Akkermansia sp.
TTATTTTAATGCAATTTCCCAGAAGCGATAAAAGTTATCTTGGATCGTTTGTCTATTGATATCTGGTCGTAGTGAGAGCAAAAGGCTTGTGGCATCATCTAGGCTATTGGACAGATTATCACTCTCGACGAGGAGTCGATCGGCAGGAATCAACGGGAGAGAGCGCTTGGTCTTCTCAAGACGCAAATTGTTGAGCCCTAATGAGAAATAACAATTTTTATTAACGAAAGGGAGAAGCATTTCCTGGGAACCTTGCCATCCGTGAATCAAGAGATTTAAGGGGGATTTTAGTATCTGAGGTATCTGTTGGGGCAGTGTATTGAGTTGATCTAAGAGATGCCCCCACGCGTGTACCCCGTGGAGAGTGACGACGCGCTTCTCTTTTACTGCTAGCTCTAATTGAGCTTGGAGTAATTGCTGTTGGAGGGGGAGAGATGCATTGGTATGTCGTGTTTGATCGAGCCCTATCTCTCCAATGCCAGCTTGAGGAAATTCATCAAGAAGCGCGTGGAGTTTGTCCATATGCGTTAGGCTTGTTTCGTTAATACTCCAAGGATGGATACCAAAAGACGGGACGACGAAATGAGGATATCGTCGTGCCCAATCGGCAATAGTGTCCCAATCATCAGGGGTTGCCGAGCAAAGACAGATAGGGGGGCTATCTTTTGAGCAATAAAAATCCTGTCTATCCTCGTGAGATAGACAGGAGAGGTGAGTGTGTGCATCTGGCACGTGTACGCTCATGAGCTTGGCAGGAGAGGATGGGGGAGTCACTAAGCTTAAGCTTAGTTTAGTTTAGTTTAGACTAATTTTAGTCGAGCGAGATCCTGCGTATCGATGAGACCGACGGGCTTATTTTTGGCATTGAGGACGACAAGGTCGTCGATGCGTTTGCTGCTGAGCGCACGAATGGCTTGTTGGGCGAGGTCGTCCTCTCTGACAAAAATAGGGTCTTTGGTCATCATCGTAGAGACGCAGAGTGCCCCCGCATTGAGATCATTGCGATAGGCGCGGACAAAGTCACCATGAGTAAAGACCCCTGCGAGTTCACCATGAGGTGTGATGAGGATGCAGGCACCAGCACGCGAGTCGCTCATTGCCTTGAGACAATCATTAATGGTAGAGCTTTCTGAGAGGATGGCAATATCGGGTTCCTTGCGCATGATGTCCCCAACTTTCGTCAAGAGAGCCCTACCGAGTGAGCCCCCAGGATGACGTTTAGCAAAGTCCTCTGCGGTAAAGTGTCTATCCTCCAAGAGAGCCATAGCGAGAGCATCACCCATAACGAGCATACCCGTACTACTTGAGGTTGGGGCGAGATTGAGGGGACATGCCTCACGAGAAACGCCCGTATCAAGGATGATATCTGAGTATTTGGCGAGAGTTGAGCCCATGTGCCCTGTCATGCCAATGAGGGGTAAGTCAAAACGTTTGAGGAAGGGGAGCAAGGAGAGGAGCTCTGCCGTCTCCCCCGAGAAGGACATGGCGATACACACATCGCCATCACAGACGACGCCAAGATCGCCATGAAGAGCATTCTGTGAGTCGAGCAGAACGGTTGGCGCGCCAGTTGAATTGAGCGTTGCAACAATTTTTTGTCCAATATTACCAGACTTACCGACGCCAACGACGATAATTTTATGTCCTTTGTCGAGTGCCTTTGAGAGAGCCGTAACGGCTTTATCAAAGTTGTCGTTCAAACGATTTGAGATGGATTGAAGCTCTTCAATCTCCATGTCAAAGACGGCTTTTGCACGATTAAGATGGTTCATAACTTGCTTGAGATGATGGTCTGAATTGTCAGAGAAGTCAAATACTCTGTGGGGCTGTATATAATACCCACTCAGCTCTGATGAGCTATCAAAAATCCATTATTTTCCTTATGGCGGGCTGGTATCTGGGGGAGAACGTGTTGCGTTAACGGAGCAAAGCGAAATGTTGGCACCAGGTTCCCACCTAAGCCCAAGAGGCGAGCTCATTACAGGGTAATTTGAGAAAAAGGGGACGGTGAGTTTGTTGAAGAAATAAGACGACGATTATTTTATCTTAGCAACAGACCTCACGCCCCCTATCAATAAGAAGCCCCGTAGGAATTACTTCCTACGGGACCCTACTTACTACTATATGAAACCAGTTACCTTGCTATTTGAAGAGGCAGCTCTCTCCTTCTGCCAATCTTCACAATCTAACTGATATTGCTTAGACAGCAGTCTTCAAAAAACGTTCAAATTATTTTTCAAGGGCATCCTCTAAGAGCTGATTCTCATACCCTTTGCTCTTATCATAGGGTTGCCCGATGCGTTTAAGCTCATTCTTAACCCTTGATTGAGAATCATTTGTAGAGACAGTCCCACCAATGGAGCGTCCCATTGACATGAGGTTTGAGGTATACATTTTTTGTGAATTAAGATTAACCCCCGTCAATTTCCCCTTTTGATTAAAATAAAAATCTCCTATGTGAAGGTCTCCTTTTTTACCTCCTGCGACAAGACCGACCCCCATGGGCAAGTAAGCTAAAGCATTATTTTTTGCCTTTCGATATCGATAAATCCAATGCGAGTCTCCATTCTTGGTTGTGAAGGCATCCGATGGTTGCCCATACAATTGGTATACATCAGTTTTTGATGACTTATAGAAGGCCAACTTACTTAATTTATCTCGTGCAGCAATATCTTTATTGCCATAAGTCACAGAGCAAGAAGTACCCACAATACAAAAAGCACCAACCAATAACGTGCAAATTAGCTTTCTCATTTCTCAATTTTATCCAGCACTCATCTGAAAGTCAACACAGTCATTTAGCATGATATAATACTACTCACACCTGTGACATTTTTCTTATGGCGGTCTGGGGTCTGGGGGAGAACCTGATGCATCGCCTTCGGCTAACGCAACACGTTCTCATCCAGGCCCGTATTTGATGGTGGGCGGTGAATTTGTTGGAGGAATAAGCGAGATGCTTATGGTTGTACCTGGAGACTATATACCTTCCCTTGGAAGGAACGACCCAGGGTCTGCAAGGGAAGGATAAAGGTAGAGCGCAATCCTTGGGTACGGGGGGCAAAGTTTTCCTCCAAATTGCGGAAGTTTTTAAGCGTCATGGTGCCGGCTGGTTGTCCGTCGATAAGCAATTGAGTTTTTTCTGGCTCACCGATGAGCTCAAGCTTGACCTTTTTACCAACGGGCAATTTAGCTCCAAACGAGAATTCCAGAGAGTCATCACGACGGAAGCCAATGGTTCCATCTTTCATGACGGCAATCAATTCTCCCTCAGGAGAGGAAAGGAGGACTTGCTCCGTCCCTTCGGGCGCAGAGGACAGTTCAAGTTCCATAGTGAGGTGATAATTGGGTCCAAGCGCAGGCTTATCCAATTGCTGAGGGAGTTGCTGAAGTTGACTTGAGCTTGCAGTGAAAGGTTTGGCATCCTTCCATTTATGGAGTGGATTGGTATTGGGTGCATTGCCGATAGCTGACACGAGCTCGCGATGCTGTTCAAAAGAATCTGGTGCTTGAGCCTTGCCCCACATTTTTTGACCGAGTATGTCAATAGAATCAGAGATGATACCCCAAATATCATATGGGGCATAACCAGAGTGCTTTAGATCTGTTTCATCATTCCAGATAGCAAAGGCGGCACCTATGAGTTGGGGATGACCAGAGGGCAAGGTTTCATTACCGATGCGATTAGGTATCCAGTTTTCGTAGAGTCCCTTGTGGTTCTTATCCATACGGTAATAATTAGCGTAAGGTACGACATAGAGAGCGCCGTCATTGGTATTGATAACATCGTAGCCGAGATTGACGGCTTCCAATGCCTTCATCCAGCCACCGTTCCAGAGATTCATCTGAACGTTTTTGCTCACGACAGGTGTTTTACCAGGCTTTGAGCTGAGACTCCCCCAGATACGTGGGGTATATCCTCGCTTGAGTGCATGCTTGAGAATGGCATCTGCATATTGACGGTAGTGCTCTTTGTCACCATAAAATTCATCTGCACCTACATGGACAACATCACAGCCAGCAAATACGGGCTTCCCTGACTTGGGATCTTTTTGTAAATATTCGTCGAGGACATTGCCTACAAATTTGATCGTTTCCGGATTGGCGGCATCCAGCATTTCACAGCGACGTTTTTCATGATTCATAGGTCCCTTGTAAATGAGATCTGGACGGACTCTGGTAAAAGAAAGGGCGTGCCCTGGGGTATCAAACTCAGGAACGATGCTGACGCCATAACGTTTGGCGTAATCAATCAAATCGGTAAATTCTTTTTTCGTATAGAAGAGGTCTTTGGCAGTGAGTGGTGTCCCATCTTTCCCTTTCATATTGGATTCCAAACGAAAAGCGGCATAGCTCTCCTTAAATGGATCTTTACCTTTATCTACATATTGCTCGTGGAAGATGTAGTTGTTGTTGATGACTAAGTGGAGGTCATTCATCTTATACCAAGCCATGGTGCGAATCACATCCTTGATGTAATTGAGAGGATAGGGCGTGCGTGCAACATCAAGCATGAAACCACGTACCTGATAGCGAGGAAAGTCTACTGCCAAGCCACAAGGAACGTCTTTGGGATTTTGGCGTAGCATTTGCAAGAGCGTGCGCGTCCCCCAATACAATCCCGTCGTCGTGCCAGCTTGGATGCGAATGCCTTTCGCATCTACCAACAGTTTATATCCTTCTTTGCCTACATTGATTTTTTTAGCGAGAGAGAGGGTAATATCTGCCTTATCACCAGGAGAGACGAGCTTTACCTTGAGTCCCAATACGTCTCCCATATCATCAGCAAAGGTTTGCGCGAGATCATGTTGCAAACAAGACACCGTAATGGTATCGCTCAGTTGATAATCTCCCTTTCCGCCCTTCCATTGCAGGATTTCTGGAATCACCTTTGGCTTGGGGTTACCTTGTTGAGGCGCATTTGCCTTGAGCGTGACCTCATAGTCCTTACTGATGGCTTCTTTACCACCTTTAGTCACTTTGAAACTAATGTTGACTGGAGTATCTGAAATGACGGGTGATATTTGTCCCTTCCCGTTAATAAGTTGCTCATAATCTGCCCCTAAGAGTTTAATCTGAGCTCCTGAGACACTGGGCATGGGCAGTTGTTTTGCTCCTTCTTTGATCTGTGGGATAGTGAGAGAATCTGCAATTTGTTGAGCATCCTGCCCCATCAACGGAGCTACAGCAAAGGAGACAAGCATTAAAAGTAAGGTCTTTTTCATTATTTTTTTTGTTAGAAAGACGGAGAAATATGATTCCTTGCCAAGGCATTCAATTTCTCAATATGTATATTATTTATTGTAAAAAAGGAGGAAAGGCAACTGAAATCTTATCTTTGCCGACGACGCCACAGGATTAAGCCAGTCATCACCGCGCACAGCCCCACGAACCAATCGCCAGCTAGTGCATACAGAGTCATCTTACCCGAGGGTAAAGGCAATCTGGCAAAAATATAGCCTTTCACAAAAGGACTCCCCCATTCATTGCGAAGAGATTGAATGACTGCCCCATTAGGTGCAATAGCAGCAGTGACACCAGTATTGGCAGCCCGAATCATTGAGCGGCGTAACTCAATGCAACGAAAAGCCGCATTGCGGCAATGTTGCTCATTTGCCCATGATTCATTAAACCATCCGTCATTGGTGACATTCACAATCACTTGACTGGTAGGACGCACAAATTTTCGCAACTGCCCTCCAACCGTATCCTCAAAACAAATAGCTGGGATTACCCCGACCTTGACCTCACTCCTCGGGGCAAATGGCACCTCCAAGGGCTCAAAAGAATCCCCTGGCGTAAAATCATTCCCCATTGACATCCCACCAAAAAAGGCAAATGCTTTTTCCAAAAATGGGAACACACGACGTAAAGGGATATATTCGCCAAATGGGACGAGATGTATTTTATTATAGCTCATTTTTGTGGAAAAGTCTCCGGAGAAAACGCTCAAGGTGTTGTACATTTTGCCCACTGTCTTATCCTTTTTCCAATACATTTCATCACAACCCGTCAGTAGCACAAAATCGCCAGAGCAAGCCTCTCTCACCTCATTGATATATCCGCCAGTACCTAAAAATACAGTATTATTCTGATCTTGGACAGACAACTCACCCGATTCAAAAGAATACATCGTCGAGGTAGGGAAAGAGCTCTCAGGCCAGATAACCCATGTGGGCAAATCAAGCTGACACACGCCTGTTTCGCTCGCTCGATTGATGGATTTCTCTTGGAGCTCAAGGCAAGCCTTCAACGTGGATTGAGCTGTATCCAAATAAATATCAGCAGCATATTGAGGATTCCACTTATAATCCTGCGTATAATTTTGCTGAAGGGCAAGCACTGACAATGTGCGTTCATTACTTGCATAAGAGCTTGATAAAAGAACCCCACCCAGAAATAAACTCATCAAGACAAACACCATGCAGAAAAAATCCCACGGCACCGTTCGTCGCCCCTCAATCAATAACATCGTCCCCAAACGGCGACCCACACACCATAAGCTAATATTAACCATCGCAGGGATAAACGCGAGCCCCGCAACCCCGATAAACTCTGCCCATTGAGCCAATGAGAGCCCATTATACAACGCAACGCCCAGTGAGTTCCAACTAAAGCCAGTAAGCCCCCAGCCTCTAAACCATTCCATGCATACCCATAGCCCAGCCCCAGAAATAATCGCCATGAGTGTCGTCCTCATATCACGAAAGCACCACTTGCGCCAGAGCACCATCCGCACATCGCGCTCCTTGTGGTACGCAGGAGCTGTCTCAAATTTTGGACGCAACCATACCCCCATCACCCCAGCCCACAAGGCAGGATAAATAGCCAAATACCCAGCCATGAGTATTGGAGGTATCCATCCGCAACTAGCCATTACCTCATTAACCCACCAAAAACTGCACCCATAATAAATAAACCCAAATACCCACCCCATCAGGACATAGGTAAAGAATCCTTTCTTCCCTCGTCGTTGACTACCAGCCCACAACGCAGTCAAGAGAGGAATCAAGCCAATCCAAACAAACATATCCAAATCAAGGGGAGGAAAGGCGGACGCCATCATCCCCCCACCGAGCAAACATAAAAGTAAACTCCATCCTAAAGGGAAAGGATGAGGCAAAGGAGACGTTAAAGGCTTAGGGGAAGACATAAATAAATGCAGGTCGCGTCAGTATAGTACATCCTAAATCCTCCCTAGTACATCGCAAATCATCGCGCTTATCATGTCATCACTCGTAGTTTGATGATGAAAATGAGAGAAAAGACCATTTTTACGTACAAAAAGATTGCCAAACACGTCCAAATTCGAGATTCATACCTAAGTATATCAATTACTCAATACTATGGCTGATAAAGACGATAAAAACGAAGGCAATGTTGCAGGCAAATTCTATGTAGACTCAAGTTGCATTGATTGCGACCTCTGCCGCGAAACTGCTCCCAATAATTTTGGACGCAATGACGACGAAGGATACTCCATTGTCATCCAACAACCCAAAAACGACGACGAACTCGAATGTTGCAATGAAGCAATGGAAGGTTGCCCCGTAGAAGCCATTGGCGACGACGGAGAATAACTCAATATGAGGATTCTTTTGAACAAAGAATCTTGCTGTAAAACCCAGTTGAGCCACATGCTCTCCTGGGTTTTTTGCTCTTGAATATCACCCTCCTATCAGAATAAACACCGATTTTTGATAAAAAAAATCAGCACTACGCACAAAAAGATTGCCAAATGCGTCCGAATTCGAGATTCATACCTAGGTCTATCAATAATTCAACATCATGGCTGACAAAGACGATAAAAACGAAGGTAATGTTTCTGGCAAATTTTATGTAGATTCAAATTGCATTGATTGCGATCTCTGTCGCGAAACCGCTCCCGCTAATTTTGACCGAAGCGACGAAGGATACTCTATCGTCATCAAACAACCCGATGACAAGGCAGAATTAACCGCTTGCAACGAAGCGATGGAGTCTTGCCCTGTTGATGCCATCGGCAACGACGGAGAATAACGACCTTAATATGATTCTCCATTTCTTGGGCAAGTCTTGAATAAGAATCTTTTCATCAAACCCGGTTGATCAGCTCGATCTCCCGGGTTTATTGCTTTCTTTATTGCTTTCATCAGCGAATAGCCCTTTCCTTAATAACGCAATGACTCCAAGCTCTGACACCCCCCCGCCGCCACCAGAGGGTAAGAAGAAAGTCTACACGCGTCGCGTTTGGAAAACCCCCGTTCAACTCGACAGAGAGCAAGCCCTCGCCGATTGGTTTGAAGCCACCCCTGCCGAGAGCGAAACAAGTGGCATGCGCCCAATTGAGACCATCATTAGCGAAGTCCTCGCCACACTCCCCCTCGACACCCCAAGCGTAGATCCAGACATCCTGCGCCAAGGGTGGAAAGCAGCAGCAGGGGACTTTATCGGTAGCCAGGCAGAGCTCATCTCGATTGTCAAAGGGGTCGCGACTATCCACGTTTTACAACCCTCAATGAGATACCACCTCTTGCAATGGAAAAATGCCCTCCTCGAAAAGCTGCGAGAGCAATTTGGGCAAGAAACGGTTACTAGCATCAGATTCAGAGTAGGTTAAAACTCCGCAAGACATGGAAAAACCTTGCGGTGAGACATGATCAATTTTACAACTCAAGCCCCTTTCCTCTTCCTCTTTTTATGAATTTCCCCATTTTAGGTATTGCTTGTTTATTAAGCTTGATTCCCTGTGCACCACGCGCATGGGCTCAATCGCCTAATACACAGGTCATCAATCCAGTTGGGGCAGATCCATCCGACATCTACCTCATGTCATGGAATATTTTGGATCAGGGAGAAAAAGCCGCGACGAAAAAAGATTACATCACAGCAATCAAAAAAGTCCAAGAATCCGAACAACTCCTCCAGGCAATCAGCAAAGATCGCCCCGATTGGAAGCCAGGCATGGTCTCCTTTCGTCGTCAAAAAAACGCTGATCTCATGAGGAAATGGCAATCCTTAGCCCAACAACAAGCAACATCTCGCCCCGTTGCGAATCTCCCCTCTGTCGAGAAGCCATCGCCAGCTACACCAGGCTCAAAATCAACACCTGTATCAGTCACTGAGCCATCGCCCAATCCTCATAAAAACATCCCCTCTCCCCCGAGCTTTGATTCAATGCAAAAGAAATATCCCCGTCAGGATATTTTACCCCCTCCCCCAGCTCCCATTGATTCCATTCCTAGACCAAGACCAGTCTATGCGCCCACGGTCATTTCTGAACAGGGAGAATCAAGCTATGATCGTCTCAACCGTGATCTGATGCGGAGTCAAATGGAAAATAAAGCCCTCGTCAAAGCTCTTCAACAAACGCGTGTTGAGCTAGAGGAGGCTCTCGTTCGTCGCGTCAGTGCAGAGTCAGGGGAATCTGCCTATAAGCAACAATTGAATCAATTGCGTGCTCAAATTGAGCGCGAACGAGGCACCAGCAATGAGCTACTCGTCAACCTAACGCGACAACTCAATAAAGCAGAGAATGCACTCAAAACAGCTGAAGAGGAAAAACAACGCGTCGATAGCGAGCTAGCCATCCTACGTCAACGACTCAAGGAAAACGAACAACAACTCTCAGAGGTCAGCAACGAACGCAATCAACTCAAAGATGAACGCAATACGCTTAAAGCAGAACGTGATCACCTCGCGACCATCCTTGAATTAAATAGCCCGGAAAAAACAAAAAATCTACTCGACCGCAATCTAACTCTCGCGGCTCAACTCAAAGAAGCGCAAACAAAAATTGGCAAACTCGAAACGCTCTGCCAAGAAAATAACGACCAAAAAGCAGTCAATCTACAAGAGCTAGAACGAACCAGAAATGAGGTAACCAGCATTAAACTATCTCTCTCCTCGCTCATGGATGAAAACGTCGGCTACAGGAGACGCATCACCGAGCTCAACAACCAATTAACTAATTCCGAAGCAGAATTGGCAAAGCAGGCAAACGAACCCAAGGCTGACCCCATCGCCATTGAAGAGAATAAACTATTGCGCTCCACTGTCACCAAACAATTACGTCTCCTCTCCACACAAGTCAAAAGCCGTGAATTGATGATGGCTGCCTACGAACGCCTCAAATTAAAAGACCCTTCCATGGTCGAGGCTATTCATCTCCTCTCCAATAAAAATAATATTCAGCTCACCCCCGAAGAGCAAAAGATAGCGACGGCTCTCGCCAAACAACAAGGGCAAGATTTCTCTGCCGAACGAGAGCACTCGCAACAACTCGCCATCAATGAGCAATCCGTCAGAGAACAAGCGGAGAAAGCAGTCAGATCAAAACTAGAATCCGAAGCACTAGGTAATGCCGCCTCTGCCTCTTTTGAAAAAGGGCGCTATGCAGCAGCAGAACAATTATACAAAACCCTACTCGATTCTCAACCCGACCACTTCCCGGCAAGAGTTAACATGGGCACCATCCTCCTCAAAAGAAACCTCGTCAATGAGGCGATCACTCATCTGACGCGTGCCATTCAAATCACCCCAGAATCAGCCCCTGCCAACTTCTTACTCGGCATCGCTTATTATCGAGCGGGACAAGATAAACAAGCCATTGTTTACTTCACTGAAACGGTCAAAATACAGCCAGATAACATGCAGGCATACATTTATATGGGGAACATTGAGAGCTCCTCTGGCAATGCAGATCAAGCCGTCAAGTATTACGATAAAGCCTTAAAAATTAAGCCAGAGCTACCTGACGTTCTTTTTAATAAAGCAACGACCTTAGCTCGTGCCAATAAAATTAAAGAGGCAAAATTAGCCTACGATCTCGCCATCCAATCAGGAGCACTCCCCGACCTGGCACTCCAACAAACGCTAGACCCGACATCGCAAACGACCCCTCAAATCGTTGCAACTGCCAATGATGTGCAAGATCAAAAACAGAGCCAAGAACAGAGCCAGCCAACGCCAGTTGCTCAACAAAGCCCCCCCTCTACCTCAGTCGCATCGTCAGCCAAAGCTCCCCTTACCCCTCCTGTCGCTACTACCCCAGCCCCTCAATCGCCCATTGCCGTTGTCCAAAAAGCTCCTATCAAGGAAAACACACCAAGCCAACCAATCAAGTCTCCCCCTATCGCTACACCAGCTACACCAGCTACACCAGCTACACCACCACAGCCCAAACTCTCCCCCAAAGAAGATCCTTCCCCTAAAGAAGACCTCCCCACCAGTAGAAGAAGATTCCGCATCGGATAAGCATCCCCTGCCCTCTCATTTTGCAATAAAAAAGACCGCTACGTACGAAAACGTAGCGGTCTTTGAAATTTGAGGAGACTCAATTAACCAAGTTTGGGCAGAGATGCTGCGGCAACGGCTTGACCATGGCGTTTGGTTTGCTCATCTGGCACACAGAGATTCACCTTCAATTCAGGGAATTCAGTACGAAGAACTTCATTTGCCTTATCAATAATGATTTGACCACCGTCACCAGAGGCGACACGCCCCAGGAAGAGCAAATTGCGCAGTTCATAGAAATCAGCGTAATGAGCGATGGAATATCCAAAGTGGACACCAATTGTTTCATAAATGCGACGAGCACGTTCATCACCCTCTGCCATGGCAGCTTGCACCTTTTTCAATTGTTCAGGGAACTTCATATCGCCGAATTCAAATCCAGCACGAGGAGCCAAGCGAGCAACTGCTTGTTGTGAGAAGTACAAAGCACCAACGCCACGATCCTGAGACCATTCATCAACGCCACCATCGGGGGCATAGTCAACGGGCGCAAAAGCCAATTCGTTGAGCCAAGGCATGATGTGACCATGAGGATCGACATAACCTGCGGCTTCAGAGGTACCCATTGCAACGCCAAGGACTGCATTGTCGTTCATTCCCATTGCACCAGCAAGAGCAGTGACTTCACCGTCGTTGACAACTTCAAAGGGGATGTTGTTCCAGCGTTCTTTTAAGGTAAAGAAGACGCGGCGCAGGTGTTTATCAAAATCTTCGGGGCTAACGCCACGGAAGAGGGAAGCGGCTTTTACTTCATTATTCACATAAACGCCAGCAGAGGAACCGCCAATGGCATCAACATGAGGGAGGTGAGCAGCAGCTCTTTTCAAAGAATCATTGATCCCCTCGATATGATAGCTTGGATCGCTCTGGAAATAAGGATCCCAGACAACTTCCTCGGAGTATACAACTTTACCATCGACGACAGCCGCACACTTGCGGTCTGAGCCACCAAGGTCAAATCCGATGCGATATCCGTCAAGATTGCGACCAAGGGTCATCGAATCCGTTGTTTCTGCTGGCAATTCAGCAAGGGATACTGCCTTGACCGTAATGGGAGCACCATAAATTTTGGTACCGATGAAGTCACAGTCAAATGCACGTTCGCCACCTTCACGATAGAGATCGCCTAACATAGCGGCAATTGCGTCGTCACCAGCAACAAGGATGATGTTGCCTCCTTTTTGCCAAAGCAAAAACTTGATCGAACGCTCTACGTACATTCTGTTGAGAGCAACATTTTCTCCCGTATGAGGGAGGACTTTGCCACTCCAGCGGAAACAAGTGCCATCGGCACGAGTCAAAGCTATATCGAGATCGTGCGCGCCTGTCGTTTGTGCGACTTTGGCTTCATAAGCACGATTCCACAAGACGGGAGGAATAAATCCCGGGTCCAATACTGGCGTAATTTTGGGTTGGATATTCATGGTAATCTTCAAGAGGGGTATCAAATTTCCCCCCTCTTGGGAAGGATATTTATCAATTAGATGCTTCATTCTCAAAAATGGACTACTTTATTCTGGAATATAAGGATAAAATCACTATGGATAAAGGGGAGATGACACAAGACACCCCCCCCCGCACTGGGAGCACCAAATATTTCTTTTTAGGATGTTTAAGCTCGTTTGCTATCCTTTTCTCCATCCTGGTCGTTCTGACTCTCGGCATCGTTGCCAGTATTGGGACGATCATAAGCGAGGTTGAAATGAGATCCAATACCATCCTCCCACAAAAACAAACCGTTAGCTCTACTTTAGTCAGGGGTGATATCAATGCTCCCGATTCTATCGCCATCATCAATGTCCACGGGGTCATCTCTGCCGAGAGTCATCCTGGAGGTGATGGCGATTGTCACTCAATTGTTGAGATGCTCAACCATGCCGCTAACGATCGCTCTATCCACTCAGTCATCCTCTCGGTTGATAGCCCAGGGGGCGAGGTCACTGCCTCTGACGTTATCTATCAAGCCGTCTGCAAATTACAACAAGCAGGCAAACCCGTCATCGTGATGATGGGGAGCCTAGCTGCCTCTGGAGGTTATTATATCTCAGCAGGTGCCGACTGCATCATTGCCAACCCAACTACACTTACGGGGAGCATTGGTGTCATCATCTCGGGAATCAATGTCGAAGAGGGAATGCAAAAGCTGGGTATCAAAAACCAAGTATTCAAGAGTGGCGCCTTTAAGGACATGCTCTCAATGACTCGTACCATGAGCGAATCTGAATCTACCTATATCCAAGAAATGGTGGATCAATCCTACGACCGTTTTGTTGGGATTGTCGAAAAAGGCAGGAAGCTCACTCGCCAGCAATTAGAGAAAGATCACGCCATTGACGGTCGTGTCCTCTCGGGTAGTGATGCTCAACACCTTGGGCTCGTCGATCAATTAGGATACTTCGATGACGCTCTCGCCAAAGCAAAAGAACTCGGACATTGCCCCAATGCAAAAATCATCCAACTCAATTGCGAAAGCTCAATATCCGAGCTACTCTCGATGATTGGTCTCGAAGCCTCAGCACCTAAAAAGATTTCACTGGAAATGAGTAGTTTGGGATTACAACAGCTTAAGCCAGGATTGCCCTACATGATCTTACCTCATTATGCGACGGGTGCCTCCTCTAAATAAGGGACACAGGAGCACACAAGAGCACACATGAGCATCATTGCCTCTCAATACATATCAATCATCACCGCCACTCTCCTCTTGGTACTGGCGGTGACGAGCATCATTAGAATCAAGACCAATCATTTTAGTCTTGATCAAAAAGGTATCCCCACCTCGGGATTCACCTTTCGGGATGGCGCCATTGGGATTTTCTTAATTTTATTTTATAGTCTTACTCCCCTCAGTGTTGCCTTTTCATCTCATGAGACACCCCCTCCATTAAATTTAGCTCAGCTCGTCAATAATCTCATTCTACAGGGAATTATCGGCATCACAATCCTTACACGATTACTTAATCACAAGATTGCCCCTGGGGTTGGTTGGGGCAATTTTCGCCCACTCTCAGCCCTCCCCTATATCATCTTGAGCATCATTACAGTCCTCCTCATGGTCTCATTGATGCAATATTCAGGCCTTGCGGAATGGATTAGCAGACAAACGCAATCCTCGCTCTATCAAGACTCAATCATTGCCTTACAAAATGGTCCACTCCCCGTCAAAATCACCCTTGCGATCACGGCGGCTCTTTTTGCCCCGTTTGTTGAGGAATTTGGATTCAGAGCCTACCTCTACCCGATGATTAAAAAAATAACAGGCCCTCTTTTTGCCTGTCTCACAACCTCACTTCTCTTTGGGATTGTCCACATGAATCTTGCCATGCTCATCCCCTTAACCCTCTTTGGCATCATCCTTGTCTTTATCTATGAAAAGACAAAAACGATCTGGGTTCCCATTGCCGCACACGTTATCTTTAATTCTCTAACCATCATCAATATCTTCTTATTGCCTGCCCTCACTCAATCATGACGACACTCAACGACATGGGAGAGGAGGCAATTGTTCACGCACTCACCTCAAATCTAGTAACGAATAAGGCACTCCTCATTGGGGCAGGTGACGACTGTGCCGTCGTCCAAAAAAATGAGCATTGGGATGAATTGCTAAAAACAGACTGCATCGTCCAAGATATCCACTTTACCCCCGATACTCTACCTCATCTCATTGGACGCAAGGCACTAGCTCGCGCACTCTCTGATATTGCTGCCATGGGCGGACGACCAATACATGCCCTCATCACCATTTTTGCCCATGGGGATATGGATGGAAATATTTTACTAGGTGCTTATGAAGGCATCAATCAACTCGCTCAAGAATGGGGTGTCTCTATCGCTGGGGGCGAAACATCCTCTCTCCCTCAGCCAGGGTTCATCATCAATGTGTGTCTCACTGGCATCATCCCCCACGGGCAAGCAATTTTGCGAAGCACGGCTCGTCAGGGCGACCTCATCGCCGTCACGGGGCAATTAGGGGGGAGCTTCTCATCGGGGCACCATCTCACCTTTACTCCCCGCATCAGAGAGGCTGAATTACTGCGACAACAAGGACTCCCCACCTCTATGATGGATCTCTCTGACGGGCTTGGCATAGACCTCTCACGCCTGGCAAAAGCATCTCATTTAGGTTTTCACTTGAACACTAGTCGGATTCCATGTAGAAAAGGGTGTTCAATCCAACAGTCCTTGGGTGACGGAGAAGACTATGAACTCCTCTTCACCCTAAGCCCAGACCGAAGAGATGAACTCAAAGCAATAGAGCAAACCCTAGACACCCCCATCACCATCATTGGAACGATGGAGAATCAGCAAAATGACCACACCTTTACAGGATGGCAACATTTTACCTCTAGTCCTCGCCACTAATACGCTTTGATCCACCCCTCACACATGGCTTCATCATGTCAAAAGATCTTACAACGAGACAATTCAAGCTTTTATCCTTCCTTCACGCGTACCAATCCGAGCATAAAATAATGCCAAGCACACGCGAAATCCAAAAACATTTTGGATTTGCCAGTCAAACGGCAGCTATGAGCTATCTCAAGGCTCTCGAACGCAAAGGAGCCATCATCAGACATACCAATAAGGCAAGAGCCATTGTCTTAACAGACATGTTTGAGCCCTCGCTTGAGCTCTTTGATAATCAGCAACAAAAAGAACAAGAACAACACACCGCAGCACTCATCCCCATCCCCATCTACGGATGTATCGCCGCTGGTATGAGCCAAGATATCGCCCCAGAGAGAGAGGGCAGTATCACACTAGACCTCTCGCGCTTAGGCAAACCACAAAGCAAATCTACCTTTGCCCTACGAGTACGCGGAGAATCAATGATTGATGCGGCTATTTGTGATGGGGACATCGTCATCCTGGAGCCTCGCGCCCCCAAGCCTGGCGATATTGTTGCCGCTCTCATTGATGGGGGCACCACTCTCAAACGTTACATGATTCGGGATAATCAACCATGGCTCCATGCGGAGAACCCTTTATTCCCAAATCTCATTCCCGTTAGAGAGCTCCAAATCCAAGGCGTCGTCGTCGCACTCGTCCGTAGCATTTAACAAAGTAAACGGCATCATATCATTCATTAACATTGCCAGATTTCATTTGGCATGATATGACATTGCCCATAATAAAGCTTTTAATATGGCTGCTGTTGACCCCTTACCCTCCAATTTTTCCATTGAGGGATACCGTATCGTATCCGTCATCGAAATAACCGAATGGAGCATCCTCTATCAAGCAATCTCACAAGACGGTGAATCTGTGCAGATTAGAGAGTTTTGCCCAAATGCGTTCTGTCTTCGAGATTCGCAAACGCAACAAATTCAATTTACCTCATCGGATAGCGATGCGATCAATGCGCTCAAAGCACAATACGATGACATGTTCTCATCAGATGCACGCGCCGAGCTTCATGCCTTAGGGACAGCTTTCCTCGTATTGGGAGAACAATCATCAACACCGCTCATTGCTGGCGCAACTCGCAAAAGACAAAATACAGCGCGCAAACTAACGCCTGGTGTCGCCACAATAGGGGGCAAACTAAACAGACCTCTAGGTGGTTCCCCCATTTTAGGCAAGCCATTACTCATCAAGAAAAAATCATCATCAAGCATTGGTATTGCCCCATTTTTAATTATTGGCTTCCTCCTTTTAGTTGCCTTCCTTGGCTATCAAATCATGAAGCCCCCTCCGCCTTTGCCGGATATAGTCAAAATCACCGCACCTCCCCCCGTCAAGCCCAAACCTAAACCCAAACCCGTTGAGGTCGTAACCGTCGAGCCAGAACCAGAACCCGAGCCCGAGCCCGTCGAAATCGTTGCCGTCGAGCCCGAGCCCCAAGCACCAGACTATAGCCCTACAGACAAACTTTTAGCTCTCAAAAAATTACTTGCGGATGGCTTCAAGGCAAGTAATGGGCATATCTCCTCATCTCAACTCGCCAACTATATCAAGTATTCTGAACAATACGTCAGAGAATACATCACCTTGAGAAAAGGCAAATTATCCCCCGCTTTTGAGGAATGGCTCAAAAAAACCAAACACAACTACGAAGCTTTTGCCACCTTTTACCCTCCCGATCCAAGTATCGCAACCAACATTGACATCCTCGTCAATGCTTTAGGTGAGCGTGCCTACACTTATGATCAAATGGTTCTTGCCTTTGCTATTGGACGTCGTCACATAGGCATGGGGTCTGTTGACCTCTTACATCAAGGGCGATTCGGAGATATGGAGGGCATTTGGCAAGGGATGAAAGCTGAAGGCGTTTGGGAAGACCCCTGCGATCTTTTCATCCAAGGCAAGCCCCCCATCAACTATTATGGCATCATGCCAGATCGAGTCCTAGATTCTCAATATATAGCCGTCCGTGACTACTTAAAGGCAAATAACCTCACCACCAAACAAGCTTGGCTACAAAAAGACAAAGCCATTGCGAAACTCTCCTCACAAGGAGTCACAAAAGACAACATTACTGGTCTATTAAGAGAACATCTCTATCGCACAAAACAATTAAAACGCAAGCGCGATCCCTATCCCACGGCTGAGGACTTCATCAACTATCTCGTCGATAAATATGAAGATATTGGAAAGATGAAAGACGTTGATAGGAAACGCGTTGAATGGGATGGCGTCCCTTTGGATTGCACTCCATGGCAAATCATGCTCCCACTCAGCGAAACTCGCCCTATCCGCGAAGCAGAAAGCGTCTGGGATCGCTACCTAGGCAAAAAGGGTGAGCCCCGTCTCTGGCGTTATGGTCCCTATCGCATGGATAAAGACCCTGAGCCCCCAGCCTTATTCTCCATGGATCCCGATCCAGAATGGAGCCCTCAATCGTATGATCGACATCTCCATGTCGGTGGCGTTTGTGGCACAATGTCCCTTATTGAACGTGAATCTCGTATCGCTCTCGGTAGTCCAGGGGGACCCGCTGGTCAACCAGGACACGGCAACCTCATTGCCTTTTTCTACAAAGGGGGTATTGCCAGCATGGAGGTAGGGCACTCCGTTGCCCCACTCAAAGATACGACCACTTATTGGTACCTCCGCGATGCAAAAACACAACGTTGTGGCTACGGTGAATATCAATTAGGAATAGCCCTTGCAAACAACATCTCTGATAAAAGTCAGCAAAGTAGTCGCCTCGCGATGAATATCCTCAAATTTGCCGATGACGAAAAAATCATCACCGATGAATCAAGGAAAAACACCTTAGAATACATCCTCAAGCTAAATCCATTCTACACAGAAGCATGGTACATGTTTTACGAAGACTTAGGCGCGTCTCTCAAAACTGCCATGCAGACCATTGACACGATTCATAAATATATTGGTACAGGCACCCAACTATGGGCTCGTAAACCTGCTCATAAAAATATGGGACGTCCCGATAGAAATTATAAAGATGGGCTTGAGCATCAAACGAAAGACTATACGACGACCTTAAGTGCCGCTCTCGTCGATTTGGCATTAAAACAACCCCTCCCCGAAATCAATACACTCCAATGGAAAAAAATATTTGATTGGATGCAATCAGAATCAAAGGATAATCCATATCCCGACATCGAAGAAGCCAAACAAATTGCCATTGCTAAAAGTAAAGGTCCCGACTCAATCATCAAAGCAGTTGATATTGACTTTGCTAAACTTGTCTCATTCTACTCAAGAACAAGCTCCAGGAAAAAAGAGCTAAAAGTCGATCTTATAGCTCTCGCCCTGCAAATTAAAGCCGTCATGCCCGTCATGCAGGAAAAGAAAAAATTGCCTTGGATTAAAAAGCTTGTTGAGACATGCCCTTCCAAAGTCAAGTTTAAGGAAAAAGATAACAATATTTTACTCACGGATCTCTACATTTGCATCACGGATGAATACAAAAAAATATGCTCATCCGAAGAATCAAGCAAACTAGCAGAAGACCTCGAAAAGGGTAAAAAAGAATTTGAAGAAGAGATCGAAGCGGAAAAAGAAAAAGCAGACAAGAAAAAGAAAAGAGGCCGATAACTCATTAATTAATAGATGGTAGGAGAAAATTATCCTACCATCTATTCAAGCTCTATCTGATGCACCTCTACGTTCACATCCCATTTTGTCACCGCATCTGCCCCTATTGCGCTTTTTATAAACACACACCTGGGGCTACAGACATGCGACGCTTCATTGAGGCTCTGCTCATTGAGGCTCAATCGCGTAATACTCTGTTAAAAACTCAACAAGGAACAAAAGAAGAACGCACTCTTTTTTTTGGGGGGGGCACACCCTCCATGCTCTCCACAACACATCTAACCCGACTTGTAGAGGGATTGGATACGCTGATTAACGTCGCCTCTCTTGATGAATTCTCCTTTGAGTCTAATCCTGCAACCTTTACCCCAAAAAAGGTCAATCACTGGAAATCTCTAGGCATCACAAGAGTTTCTCTAGGCATTCAATCATGGGAGCCCCATATTCTGCAAATACTTGGACGAGAACATACACCACAACAAGCAGAGAATGACATTGCCATCCTGCGACAAGCAGGCATACCAGAGATTAACATTGACCTCATGTTCTCTATCCCTGGGCAAAGCCTCACAGATTGGGAACAAACCCTTCGCCACACCCTCGCCTTGCATCCAGATCATATCTCTGCCTACAATCTAACCTACGAAGAAGATACCGCCTTTTTCAAACAATTACAGCAAGGGGGACGCGTACCCAATCCCGATGATGATGCCAACTACTTTACCCTTGCGCATGAGATGATTACCCAACAAGGCTTTCGTCATTACGAGACCTCTAATTACGCACAACAGGGTAAATTATCACGGCACAACATGGGGTATTGGCTCGGGCATGATTATATAGGAATCGGACCTGGCGCTGTCAGCACACTCAACAATCAGAGAATACAAAACACGCCAGATACAGAAGCCTATATCGAGAGCACTCTTAAAAATGGACTACCCGCCTCAACAATAGAGCATCTCTCCCCCGATAATCTCCATTTAGAACGCGTCGCCCTACTCCTCCGCACTGACCAAGGCACACCCCTCTCCATACTACCCTCCTCAGGACAACCCATTATCCAAGGAATTCTCGACGAAAAAATGGCAAGGCTCACCACAGTGAATGGAGAAAAATGTATCACACTGACAGGTAGAGGCATCCTCATGGTCGATGAGATCGTTACCTCGCTCTTCGCCCATGAGCCTTAACAAGACCTAATCATTGGCTATTTATTAAACATGGAGAGCGTCAACCTGTCGAGGCGATAACCATCGATAATGATTGGCAATGGCTCCAGCAACATAATCAAGCGCGTCTTCAACAGCTTTCTCCAAAGGTTTGCCTAAGGCAAGCCCTGATGTAATCGCCGCAGACAAGGTACATCCTGTCCCATGAGTGACAACATCTTTTACCTTGGGGCGACTCCACTTATGCAAGATACCTTCACTCGTCATGAGTACATCGTGGCAATCATCAGTCAAATGACCTCCCTTCAAGAGTACGGCACAATGGTAGCGTCTCACCATATCGGCAGCGGCATCCTCCATTTGCTCAAGATCAATCAACGGTGAAGCACCCAACAAGGCAGTAGCCTCATCCAAATTAGGAGTCAATAAACTTGCGAGAGGAATCAACTCAGATTCATACACGGCAATTGCCTCTTGCTTCATCAACGAACTACCCGCTGTCGCAATCATTACGGGATCAACGATGAGAGGAATATGTTTCCCATGCAATTCAGCAGCGAGCACACTTACGATAGGAGGCGAATACAACATCCCAGTCTTAATTGCCTTCACAGGGAATCCTCCGAGGCAGAGGCGCACCTGATCTGCAACCATTCCTGGCTCCATCTCTTGGATGCTACGCACCTGACCTGGCATCTCTGAGACAACACAAGTCACCGCACTAAGTGCATAAACCCCCATCGCCTGTGCCGTCTTAATATCAGTCTGCAAACCTGCGCCAGCCGAGCAATCAGATCCAGCAACAGTCAGAATAACTGGGGGAGCTTCCCATACAAAAGAATCTTCGTTCATGCTACATGATTATCCTTTTTCCTCAGATAAGTCCAGTACGCTTTCTAATCAGACGCAGGAAAAACATATCTACGTCACATATTTATATTAGCATCTTTTCACGAGAGAGAGGATGTGATGAGGATTACAATACGCCTAACGTTGAGTCTTCATCGATTTTTCGCAGATAGGTTTCATGCCGTCCCAAACAGGGAAATAAAAATGAGCCTCTTGATCGGGCTCTGGTTCATATCGATAGTGCCACCATTCGGGGGCATAATTGACAAAGCCAAATTTTGCCATGGAGGTCAGTAAGATTTGGCGTCTCTTTTTTTGTGCAGTGGTGACCTGGTTTGACGCAGTTGCCGAGATGGGGTCTAGTAAATCATGATGTCCGCCCATATCTAAAGGACGCCGCGTTTTTAGATCAATCAAGGTGGCATCAACAGCGACACCACGAGAATGTTCGGAATATCCACGTACGTAATTGTCGCCAAAGATTGTCTTTTTATCAATCCCTGGATAAAAACGAGCCTTCATCTTTTGATCACTCATATCTTGCCCCCAGTTCCCAATATCAATCATTGCTGTATGAGGACGATAAGCATCGTATAAGAGCAACCCGTAGCCACGTTTACGTAAATCACGAGAGACGAGAGCCAAATGCTCTGCCGCTATGGTTCTTAAAATAGCGCGATTCCCTCGATAGCCCTCAAGCGGACGACCAATGAAGTTGTCTTGCCCCGCATATTTGAGATTCGTTCGTATCTCTGGAGCGACTTGATCGACATAGGTAAAACCTTGTGGCATATATTCGGCACAAGGTTGATTAAAAGCAGGCTTGACTGGTGACGGAGAGCAAGCTGCCAATAACATTAGCAACATGCTCCCACTTAAAACCCATTTGATCAGAGGGCTCATCTTCTTTGCATCCTAATTAGGATTCTGTCACATCGAGGAAGCCTTTGATCTTTTCGATACGTGTGGGGTGACGCAACTTCCTCAAAGCTTTGGCTTCAATCTGGCGAATACGTTCACGAGTCACGTTGAATTGACCACCGACTTCTTCCAAGGTGCGTGGGCTACCATCACGGAGACCAAAGCGTTGATCAATGACTTCGCGTTCACGATCAGTCAAGGTATCAAGCACTTCTCTAATCTTTTCTTTCAAGAAAGCAAAGGAAGCTTCTTCCATTGGATTCTCTGCTGCCTTATCTTCGATAAAGTCACCAAATGAGGTGTCATCTGAGTCCCCAACAGGGGCTTGTAGAGAGATGGGCTGTTGAGCCATCTTTAAGACTGAGCGTACACGTTCGACAGGCAGATTGATCTCTTCTGCAATTTCTTCAGGTGAGGGCTCACGTCCGTATTCCTGCACGAGTTGCTTCTGTACCCGCATCAACTTGTTGATCGTCTCAATCATGTGGACAGGGATACGAATCGTTCTCGCTTGGTCAGCAATGGATCTCGTGATCGCTTGACGAATCCACCATGTGGCATATGTCGAGAATTTGTACCCTCTCCGGTATTCAAATTTTTCAACTGCTTTCATCAAGCCCATATTACCTTCTTGAATCAAATCAAGGAAGGAAAGCCCTCGATTTGTGTACTTTTTGGCAATGGAGATGACGAGGCGCAAGTTAGCTTCGACCATTTCATCTTTCGCACGGCGAGCATCACGCAAATATTTACGCAATTCTTTTTGAGCAACGAGCAATTCATCAGGGGTCATCCAGGCACGCAGTTCGTACTCGAGCAAGGTTTCCTTATGTTCTTTAACATTAGGTTCTTCTTCGTGTTTTTTGATGAGGCGGGCAACACGTTCCTTGGCTTCGTCAATAACCGTACAAAATTCTTCAACAATCTTGTGTTTGAAATACAGACGATTGAACAATTTAACGAGGGCGGCATGAATTTTCTCAAATTCGGCTTCTTTCGTTTTGGTCGGTTTTTTTGCCTTGCGCGTCTGATAGAGCTTTTTGTAGGCAATCTCTGCATCTTGGTGTGCTTGAGAGATTTGACTACAGAGATGAGGCAATGCCTTCATGTAGCGATCTCTCGAATCAATTTTTTTATCAAGGATTACTCGATCAAAACGCTCTGAGGTAGCATTGAGTCTCAAGGCAACGTCGAGGTATGAGTTTGCCATGAATCCAAAATGATGAGCACATCGTTGCACATTTTGCTCTGCTGTTTCGATGCGTTTGGAGATTTCAACTTCTTGTTCGCGTGTCAGCAAGGGGACTTGCCCCATTTGCTTTAAGTACATACGAACAGGATCGTCCAAAATATCCATTTTGGCTTCGAGCTTTTCTTCCTCGTCTTCTTCCTCAGTATCACGGATGCGAATGCGATCCGTATAACTATCTACATCTGAGGCATCAATAATATCAAACGCCATGCTACGCAGACGTTCCATGATGCTTTCAAAGTCTTGTGGATCAACGATATCATTTGGCAAAGCGTCATTGATATCATCAAAGGTCAAATACCCCTGCTCTTTGGCAAGTTTGATGAGCTCACGAATTTTTTCCTGAATCTCAGGGGCATCAATCGGGCTATTGATTTTACGAGTTGCAGCGCGAGCACGATCTTCTTCAAGGAGCTCACTAATCTTTTTAACGCGATTGCTATCCGCCTCAGCCTTGGCTTTTGCCTTAGCACTCAGCTTTTTGGCAGAGGCTTCTGAAGTCTTTGTTTCAGATTTTTCTGCTTTGGAGGCAGGTGCAGGCTTGGCTGCTACTTTAGGAGTCGGGGCTGCTACTTTAGATACCTTGACTAGTTTATCTTCTGCTTTTGCTAGTGCTTTTGGCGCAGGCTTGGGTTTAGCGACTACTTTAGGTGAGGCAACTTTTTTAGGTGCTTCTTTGGCAGGTGCTTCTTTTTTCGCAGGTTGAGCAACTACTTTTGCTTTAGTCGCCTTAGCTGGGGCAGGTTTACTTACTGGCTTTGCTACCACTTTTGCAATGGCTTTAACGGGCTTTGCCGTAGGAGTTTCATCAGATACCTTAGCTACTGGAGCAGGTTTCGTTACAGGTTTAGCTGTTGGTTTTGCTGACTTAGCAGCAACATCTTTAGGTGCAACCACCTTTTTAGATGATGTTGCCTTGGGAGCCTGGGACTTTGCCTTACCCTCCGTAGAGGGGGAAGTCGCTACGGGCGAACTTTTAGAAGGCTTTTTTTTAGAAGAAGAGGAATTACCGGATGTTGACATAAGAAAAACTTCTGGGCACAATACAACCATTATACCAACACTAATGCTGGTGGGGAATGATACTACACAAAAGCTGTCTAAGGTCAATACTTTTTTGTAAAAGTATCAATTGCTCTTGAGCCTCTAGTTGAGGTGCCTTTAAGCGAGCGAGGGTCTCATCGAGTTGTTTCTCTAACGCAACGCGGGACAACCCCGAACAAGCTTGGTTCACATTCGATTCCAAATCAGCAAGTTTGACAGAATTTAATTGCATTTGTTGAAAGGCTTGACGCTCTGATGGGGGCAATACATGCAAAAAAGCATGAATGGAGGCGGCATCATCTGGATTGGGCATTTTCTCTAAAATACGTTTGAGTAAAAAGCCCCCTGCCACCTGATTCATGGGGTCGATTAAATCCTCAATGCGCTCCAGCACCAACTCTTGGGCACGAGCATTCTGCAAACACAGCTCACATAAGACGACAACCGAGCGATCAACCTCAATAGTCGGAGACTGATCCTCTTCCTTGCGAGAGGCATTCCCCTCTTGCGTGGGCTCGCGCCTACTATTAGGCTGACGACTCATTATTTTCGTCGCATGATGGACACTTTGCCTCATTTCATGAAGCCCCATTCCCATACGCGTCGCGACATCTGTCGTCGCCAAATCTCGCGCCATCGGATCTTTCATGTGCGAGAGCAGCTCGACCATATCTCTCGCAAGCGTGGCACTATCTGTCGCATTCCCTAAAAACCCCTGCGTCGTGGCTCGTTCGAGACGAATTTCAAAAAAAGGTCTCGCCTTTTTAATTAAATCGAGGAAAGCATCCTTCCCCACGCGACCAATCATTGAGTCAGGGTCCTCACCCAAGGGTAAATCGACTAGATACACATCTAACCCCGTCGAGGCTAAAATACGAAATGCTCGATCAGAGGCACTCATCCCTGCCTTATCTCCATCAAAGCATAGCAAAATTCTCGATGTCTGCCTTTTAAGTAAATTGGCATGCTCTTGAGTAAACGCCGTCCCCAAGGGAGCGACAGCAAAGTCAATTCCAGCCTCATGACAGGCAATGACATCCATCTGCCCCTCACAAACGAGCACACAGCCATTCTTCGCTATTGATTTACGCGCACGGTCTAATCCGAATACGATCTCACTCTTGTGGAAAAGTGGGGTCTCTGGCGAATTAACGTACTTCCCCGTATTCTTCGCCTCACCTAAAATTCTCCCAGAGAAAGCCACACACTCACCATAACTATTGCAGATGGGAAACATGAGCCTATCTCTAAAACGGGCAAAAATACTCCCATCATCACTGCGATCAGCAAGCCCCGACTCAATGAGCATCTCCGCTGGAATCTTTTGCGACTGAGCCCATCTGATAAAGTCTACGGATTTCACGGGAGCCCAACCCACTTGCCATCTCGTCGCCATCTCTGAGCCAAATCCTCGTCCATTCAAATAAGCTCGCGCATGATCTGCCAAAGGCGACTTTTTAAGCAGAGAATGGAAATAAGCTTGCGCCATTTTATGAATCTCTACCAGCCCCGATCTCCTCTTGCGATGAGCATCCTCCTCATAACTTGATTGCTCCTCAATCAGGGGAATTCCCACGCGGTCGGCTAAACGTCGAATCGCATCAACAAATGGCAAATTCTCAAATTTCATCACAAATGACAGTGCATCTCCCCCCTCTCCACAGGCAAAGCATTTGAAACTTTGCCGCACAGGGCTCACCGTCATTGATGGGTGCGAGTCATTATGAAACGGACAAACGCCCTTCCAGCTAACCCCTGCTTTTTTCAATGGGATATAGGAATTAATCAGATCCACAATATCCGTGGATGCCAAGACCTTTTTAATACTCTCTTCTGCGATGCTTCCCATGTGACTGGACTTTTTATAACACATCCTCATCTCGATTAAAACTCAATTCGGGTATTCAGATGACCAACAAAAAACTCCGCTAATTTTATATTTTTTACAACTTTTTTCACCACAAGGAGTTTTATACATCAGGAAACAACACTTCCCATCACTTCATTGAGAGCATCATTAGACTCTTATCTTGGAGGATATTAACAAATATATCATCAAATCAAATAGTATGAAAAAAAGTATTTTAACCAGCATCGCTGTAGCATTCCTTGCCGTCCCTGCATTTGCCCAAGGTCCAGATATAGTTCCTAACGATGCGCCCTCACCGCCATCTAATTCATGCAACCCTTGCGATTGTAAGTGCCACGGCGAGCGCGAGGGCGGATATCACCATGGTAATCGACCTCATCGTAAAATGAACCCTGAGAAACGCGGTATGGCAATCTTAGGTGAAGCTCTCATCATGGAGAAATACGATGTCAACAAAGATGGCACCCTCAATGAAGAGGAAATCGTCGTCCTACGCGAAGATGCAAAAAAACAACATCAAGCCAAACGTGCAGAAATGTTGAAAAAATTTGATAAAGACGGAGATGGCACCCTCTCTAAAGAAGAAAAACAAACCATGCGCGATGAATGGAAAAAAGAACATCCTGAAATCGTTGAAAAAATGAAAGCGGCTAAAGCAAAGATGATGGAGAAATTCGACAAAGACGGCGATGGCACCCTCTCTGACGAAGAAAAAGACGCAAAGAAGGCGCAACGCCAAGCCAAGCGAGGCAATCGCCATGGTCATGACAAAGATAAAGGTCACCGCAAACAACCCGTCCCAAGAATGGCTGTAGGTCTCGCCCTCTTACAACAAAAATACGACACCGATCAAGATGGCAAGCTATCTGATGCTGAAAAAGAAGCGATGAAAGAAGATGCCCAAAAAGCACTCGAAGCTAAAACAGCCGCCCGTCAAGCCGCTAAAGCTTTGAATAAAGCAAAAGATAACGACAGTGATAAAGATACTGATAAAGACTAAATAAGTCATCAGTAACAAACACAATTAAAAACAGTTAAGGCGGTCGAGGAAATATCCCCGACCGCCTTTTCCCTTGTAAAAAAGAATCTACATCCTTACGCCGTCACGAAATTACGTTGATCATTCGCCAAGGCTCTCAATTGGACTGCCATAAATCTCGTTTCATTAAGCATATTCAGGTAGAGAATCGATGACCGAGTCCTACTCTGATTCCTTTGAGCGCGTTTAATCTGTCGTTTCGTCGCGCGGACAATCATTTGGAGGAGTTGCTCATGCTCGACGACCGTATAATCAAATTTCGAGTAATTCCCCGTCTTTAACATCAGGCAAATATCCTCCAACAGCTTATTCATCTCTATGCAAATCTCCTTGAGATCATCCACTTGCTCAATCGTAAACGGCGTATGATTATTATCGACATACGAAAAAATTGACCCCGTAAACTGCTCAAGACTTTGAGAGGCCTCCGTCAAGTGATCGAGAGCTTGGACAAAGTGATACCCCGTCTCCAGCGAGCGAGTCTGCATCTTATACAAAATGGGAAGAATGTCATACTTATGACGCTCCAGACACTTCGCAGCCAATGAGGAGGACTCCGTCGCTAAATCTTT
>JAVXPO010000015.1:28103-35948 GCA_036644695.1 Akkermansia sp.
GCCATTACTGCCGCCAACGTAAACGCTGCCAGCCCTGTCATAAACCATCCTGAGATCACCGTCAAAACGCCCGTTACTCGATAAACGGCGCTCTCTCTCCCCCAAGCTTTATCCGCAAGAGAAGACCCCATCGCCACCATAAAGGTAACATATGTCGTTGATAATGGGAGTTTTAATGAGGTAGCACTCGTAATTAACAATGAGGCAACCGTCAAATTCACCGTCGCACGAATCAAGTCAAAGGCAACCTTATCTTTATTCTCAAGAGGTTGCGGGATGGGATTCCAGCGATGATTCATCCTCACAAGCATCCTTGCGGGAATCAACTTCTTAAACCCACCTCCCATGGCAATCGCGGCACGCACAATCGCACGAGCAGGAGGCACCGAACCAAATCGCTCAATCCCCCCCTCGCCCTGACGCGAGAGCTCAACACCCGTAGCAATCACAGACTTTGCTTTTCGTGAGAACCACAAGGCAAAAATCATAATGATGCCCGCACCTACGAGGATAAAATGATTCACATGTGCGGCACCAGCCAGCCCCCCCATATTCAAATGAGCCACATCAGTACCACCCCCAGCCATATAATTCTGCGCAATCTCAAAGGCACCTAAGCCCCCCATAAAAACACCAATAAAGTTAACCAAATCGTTCCCGGCAAAAGCAAGGGCAAGCGAAAATGTACCAGCCAATACCGTTATACGTAAAATATTCGCCATGAATAAATGCTGGAGAATCGCCATCAACACACTCAACACGACAAAAGAGCCAAAAAGACTAAGCCATATATTGCTATCCAGCATCGCCAAGGTCTCAGGCGAAATCAAATTAGTCCCTGCCAACCCCTTAAAAACGGCAAAATAACAAATCGCCGTCATCGAAATCCCACACCACAAGGACCCAAGCCACTTAAATAAATCTTGATACTTAAAGGAAAAGACAAGACGCGACACCCACATCACAATCGTACCAATCGTAAACGCAATTGCCACCGACAACAAAATACCCGAAACAATCTCAATCGACTTATCCGTATTGATATAGTCAAGCAATCGGTGAGCCTCATGCCCCACCGCATTATTGATCTTAAACAAAGCCGAAGCAACCGCCGCACCAAGCAAACCAAACACCAATGACACCGTCGTTGAGGTTGGCAAACCAAATGTATTAAACGTATCCAACAAAATAACCTCAGCAATCATCACCCCTAAAAAGAGCAACATCACCTCACGAAAATCAAACATTGAAGGCACAAAAATGCCACTACGTGCTACCTCCATCATCCCGCTTGATAACAGAGACCCAGCGAGAACGCCTATGGATGCTACAGTTAAAATAACGCGGACGGGTGCCGCCTTTGAGCCAATAGCCGAGTTGAGGAAATTAACGGCATCATTGGCTACGCCGTTAATTAAATCGAATGATGCTAAAAGCAACAAAGCGATAATGATAATCCAGTATATGGTGTCCATAGGGCCTTATGTGAATGGCGGGCGGAGGGCTTCCGCGAGCTGCGCCACAAAACCCATACACGGATTTTTAAAGATTGGCGATTGTTTTTTATCGTTATTCTCCGATTTCATCAATAAACGTCAAAAACAGGCTCCTGCCTTTGGTCCATAAAATCATCATCCTCGTCTTTTCATCGTGACTTTGAGGACATATATCACTATTCTTAGATCATCGTGTATTACCATGAATATTCTTTAATCGCCAAAGGGCAACTCAATGCCCGATCCGAAAATTTTCGCCGTGCAGGTATCCTCATCTTAACTGATGCAGGGGGCTATGGGTGCATCCACCCTTGGCCAGAATTGGGAGATGCCACCCTCCAAGAAGAACTCGACGCTCTACGAGCAGGCTCACCACTCCCGCTTGGCAAACGTGCATTAGAATGCGCCACAGTCGATGCAGAGGCACGAGCCAAGGGCGTCAAACTCATGGATGGACTCATCATCCCCGATAGCCATGCAACCATCCCCCCCTACGTCAGCCCAGCTACCGTACGACTCATGGCGCATCATGGATTCAAAGCGGGCAAACTCAAGGCTATGCCCAATATCACAAGCACCAGAGAACGCCTCATCACCTTAGCATCCATGGTACCAGAGTGGAGATGGCGACTCGATTTTAATGCAAGCCTAGAGCTCAATGCCGCAGAGCAATTTTGGCAAGGGCTCACCAAGCCCCTCAAAGAAATGATCGACTTCATCGAGGATCCCTGCTCATTTACCCATGAGAGCTGGATGCATCTCTCCAATCAGGGGATGCCCATTGCCTGCGATCTTGGCTCTCATATCTGCTACCAGCCAAAAATTACAACAGACATCCCCATGACCCGAGTCATCAAACCAGCTAGAGAACGTAGCCCTCATAAAAACACGGGCAAGCATATCTTCACCTCCATGATGGATCACCCTATCGGGCAACTCTGGGCATGCTATTGTGCCGCTAGTTACTATGAAGGATATGACAAGCAAGACATGCCCCTCTGCGGATTATGCACCCATCTCCTCTTTCAAAAAGATGCATTCATTGAGGAATTAGGAGACCTCTCTCCCGTTATCAACATTCCTCAAGGAACAGGTCTTGGATTTGACGAACTCCTCAAAAAACTAGATTGGAAAAAGCTCTAATACCACTCTCGTCCTCCAAAGCTCAAAGGAGCCCATACTCCAAGATGAGAGCTGCCTCAGTTTCGGCATTCTTTGTTTCATTACTATTCACATCCTTGAACCTCGCGATCACATCCTGCTGATTCTTTTTATACTCTTCACTATCCTTAGGACATGTCCCCTGTAAAAAAGTAGCATATTTTTTTGACACCTTACTCCACGACTCAAAATCATCACGGCTCTTAATCAACGCCTTGACCTTTTCTCGACGCTCTAACATGCGGATACGGATCTCCTGCTGGAGCAACTTATACGAGGCCTGAGCCGACTTTAATTGATGCCACACTCGCAATTGAGTATCCAGCTTCATCGATAACGACATATTCACCATTGTATCTCCGCTCCCGCTAAAGAACCCCCCATAAGTCCCACCTGTACTAGAAAAAAGAGAAGGGCTATAAAAGTTGACATTCAACTCAGGGAAATACTGCATCTTGATCCCGATAATTCCCAACCGTGCCCCCTCAAGCTCCATTGCCATCAACGACAAAACATATTGATCTAAACGAGTAGAGGCTTTTTTATACTTATCCCAATCAAGGACGGGCACCGTATCCATCTGAATATACCATCTCTTGTTAATATTACCAATCAGACTTGATAACTGTGACGAGATCGTCTTACTCTTCGCCTCCCAATCTTGTTCAATTCGAGTCTTTTGAGTACCATCATCATCATAAGGAATAGCCATGCGCTCAATCTCATAAGAATTGTGTGCAAATTTATACTCTTGGCAAGTTTTATACAGACGAGAGATCAACTCTCGGCGTTTCAGCTTCATCGACATTTTTGCCTGAAAAACAGAGGCTTTTGCCGAATAGTAATTATAAGGGATCTGCGTCAATGAGGGAATATTAAATAAAATATTCATCCGTCGCTCCACATCAGTAGATTTAATTTGACCGAGCGACTTGATATCCTTTGTCAATAATGCATCCAAATTGATCCCTGGTATAAAGTCGGTATAAAGATCCATCACCCTATTCTCTGAATCCTTAACTGCCAAAAGTCCTCTTTTAATATCGAGATTATCCTTCATGGCTCGTTCCAACGCCTGATCCCATGTAATCGTCTCTTGAGGGAGTTGTTCCCACTGAGGTTCTTTTGCCAATTGAGCAGCCAGCTCATTCGTCTTCCTCTCAATACGCTTTTCAATAGAGCATGAGCTCAACGACAAAAGCAAAACAAGCACGAGCCCTACATGAGACCATAAAACCCCACTCTGGCAAAAAAATCTTTTGTATACTAGGCTCATAAAACGCTTCATAAATAAAAATCTGTAATCCTTTTTGTCAAAGCACAAAAGGCTCCCGACAAAACATCAAGTCGAGAGTGTTTATCAAAACTGGATAAAGACAACAATCTGAAATTGCAAAACGCCAAAGATACCTCACATTGCCCGTGTCATGCATACATGAACATAATAAACATAATTCATTGATAATCATTTACAAATAGCAATAATTCAAGAATAAGTTCATGCACCTTTTACGCATTGCGACAAGAGCCTATTTCTGCTTTACTCGCCAAAGTATGAACAACAACACACTCGAAAATGAGTTACTGACCACAACAACGGCACTTTGCGAAGCTCTTGCCAATGATCCTCAAGTTATCTCAGCAACAGCTAGTATCAGACTTTTCTTTCAAAACCCAGAAGCAACAAAACTCTTTGAAGAAGTCAACGCTTACGGCGAAGAATTGAGAAATAAACACCTTGCAGGCATGCCCCCTTCAGAAGAAGAAATTGCTAAATTTGACACCCTTCGTGAGGCAGTCGTCGCCAATGACACCGCTCGTAACTACTTAGAAGCTCGCCAATCAATTGACTGTATCCTCGGATCAATTAGCCAACACCTTGGCATGTCTATCGACTTAGGTCGTGCCCCTACCCTTGAAGAGGTAGAAGCAGCCAGCAAACAAGCTGCTAGTGCAACCTGCTCTTGTGGCAATGATGGCAATTGCGAAAATTGTGAAAATTGTGAAGATGGCAATTGCGATAAAGAACATTGCGACTGTAAATAAGAATTACTCATTTATTTCCAATACTAAAAAGGCTCACGAGAATATTCTCGTGAGCCTTTTTAGTATTGGGCTTTTCTCTTGAAAGTGGTATGAACTATTTTCTAATCAGTCGAAGTTTTTTTGCGTTATTTCCTCTTCGAAGCATTCTGACTCTTGCTGATTTTTTTTGAGTTGCACGGGGCTTGCCCCCTTCAAGACCTCCCCAATTTTTTCATCCAATAATGAGTTCCTCTGTATGAGAGGCTTATTCCTTTCTCATGAAGCCATTGTTGTACTTCAGCTACATTCATGACTCCTTCTTCTAGTTTCGATCTCAATTCTTTTTGAAGTTCAGGATTCACTTGAGGCTGTTTCCCAGGACCTCTTGCGTCTTTCATAAGGGATTGGTAACTTCCTTGTTTCCATTTAGTAAACCATCTTTGAATTGTTTTCGTGCTTCGTCCCAAGAGTTGAGCTAACCCTGATATAGATAAGGCTCTGTTTCGGGCGGTTAAAATGAGACGAGCTTTATCTCTCTTTTTTGCGTCTTTATTGAGTAATGCCTGACATAGTAGGACTTCCTCTTGTTCTGTTACGCAAATATTGACTTTAGGTCTTCCTGTTCGCATGCCCCCTTTTTACCTTAAATGGAGAATAGATCAATGACTTTAAGGTACTCATAATATGAAAATCGTATTAGTCATCTTGTTGACTAGCTTTTTTGATCATCAAAAAAACCCCTCCGTTTTTTCAAACGAGAGGGGTTTAGATTATTCTGAAATAAAAGGTAATTACTTACCAGCAGATTCTTCAACGGCGACAGCAACAGCGACCGTTGCGCCCACCATTGGGTTATTGCCCATACCAATAAGCCCCATCATTTCGACGTGAGCTGGTACAGAGGAGGAGCCAGCAAACTGAGCATCAGAGTGCATGCGACCCATCGTATCGGTCATCCCATAAGAGGCAGGACCAGCAGCCATGTTATCAGGGTGTAAGGTACGACCGGTACCACCACCAGAAGCAACAGAGAAGTATTTTTTACCCTTCTCATTGCATTCCTTCTTGTAGGTACCAGCAACTGGGTGTTGGAAACGAGTTGGGTTCGTTGAGTTACCAGTAATGGAGACATCAACACCTTCATTCCACATCACAGCGACACCTTCGCGGACATCGTCGCAACCAAAGACACGTACAGCAGACTTAGGTCCTTTAGAGAACGCTTTTTCACGAACAATATTGAGTTTGCTCGTTGCATAATCAAACTTGGTTTCAACATAAGTGAACCCGTTGATACGTGAAATAATATAAGCAGCATCCTTACCAAGACCATTCAAGCACACGCGCAGATCTTCTTTGCGGACTCTGTTGGCACTCTTGGCAATACCGATGGCACCTTCTGCCGCAGCAAAAGATTCGTGACCAGCCAAGAAGCAGAAGCACTTCGTCTCATCGCGGAGAAGCATTGCACCCAAATTACCATGCCCAATACCAACCTTGCGGTCGTCAGCTACGGAACCAGGGATACAGAAAGACTGGAGACCTTCGCCAATGGCTTCGGCAGCTTCAGCAGCTTTCTTACAACCTTTCTTCAAGGCAATAGCGGCACCTACGACATAAGCCCAACCAGCATTATCAAATGCGATTGGTTGAATATCATTCACGAGCTTGCGTGCGTCGATACCTTTGGATAAATTGAGCTTTTCAGCTTCTTCGATTGAAGCAATGCCATACTTGGCAAGTGTTTCGTTAATTTGTTTGATACGGCGATCGTATGATTCAAAAAGAGGCATAATAAAAAATCCTTTCTCTAATAAACTGGGTTGATTTATTTATTCGTGGCGAGGGTCAATGTGCTTTACACCTTCTTCATCAAAACGACCATATTGCCCTGTACTCTTCTTGAGAGCTTCATTGGCGTCCATGCCCTTCTTGATCATTTCCATCATTGGACCAACGCGAACGAATTGATATCCAACAATTTCACCACCTTCATCCAAAGCGAGCTTGGTAATATAACCTTCCGCCATTTCGAGATAACGGGCACCTTTGGCGCGCGTTCCATAAAGAGTACCGACCTGAGAGCGGAGACCTTTGCCCAAATCTTCAAGACCTGCGCCAATAGGTAAACCACCTTCAGAGAATGCACTCTGTGTACGACCATAAGCTAATTGGAGGAATAATTCACGCATTGCCGTATTGATGGCATCGCAAACAAGGTCAGTATTGAGCGCTTCAAGAACCGTTTTACCTGGGAGGATTTCAGAAGCCATTGCTGCGGAATGGGTCATACCAGAGCAACCACAAGTTTCAACGAGAGCTTCTTCAATAATACCATTCTTCACATTCAACGTCAATTTGCATGTCCCTTGTTGAGGAGCGCACCAACCAATACCGTGGGTAAGACCGGAAATATCCTTAATCTCTTTAGATTGAATCCATTGCCCTTCCTGAGGAATAGGAGCCGGACCATGATTGCATCCTTTCTTGACGCAACACATTTGTTCGATTTCGTGAGTAAACTGCATAATTTTTTAGATGCTATAAGAATAAGGGGCTAAGCACCCCAACAGACAGAAGTCCGCTGACGAGGACTTAACAGAACTAAACCTAAAAAGCAAGAGAAGAACGTGTAAACATTGACAAAAAGAATAAAGGTTAGAAGGAAAAATTCGCACCCCTAAAAACATAAGCGGTATAAAGTTATTTTATTTCCCATATTCCACATGGGCTAGTCAAGCTACCATAACTATTTTCTCTACGAGAAGCTGGCTTCATACGATCTTCTTTGCGAAGCTTTGTTGCGGCCCATCGAATATCATAATTCCACGTATAAAAGAGATCATCATTAATCGTCAATTGATTTCCATATTTATTCCAAAAACATTTAAATACATCCATCATTGTTGCTTTTCCGTTAAGACTTTTAATTATATCATAAAGAATATTTGGAAGATCTGATCGATTCATAGTAATTTTTCTAATATTATGTTAACTAAATTTTCAAGTTATTTAGAACCAAAACAAAGCACAATATATCTGGAAAATCAACTAGAAAAAACGAATCACTGTCATTATGACAGATTTAATTATCATCATCGTGTTGATTCCATAAAACAGAAGAAGCCCCATACTAGCTACAGTATGGGGCTTCATTATAATC
>JAVXPO010000016.1:0-34984 GCA_036644695.1 Akkermansia sp.
ACCTCTTCCTCAAACTACGGCAAAGCTATTACCAGTAAATCTGACGCAGAGCCTACGATTCTCTGCTTAACCTTCCCGTTATCGCGAAAGGTCTCCACAATTTGCAATGCTTTTCGAGGACTGTTGGGAGTTTTTTTAATGCGGATGAACATGGAGAGATAATAACAAGGCGCAAGAGTAAAAACAGAAAAAATGAGTGTTTATAAGGGTTTTATAAGTGCTCCCCTCTATTCCATTGGCGAAGTCAGGAGGTAGGGCAAGTGTTGTTATGCCTTTCTACTATTTTTTATCCGATTGCGTATCCGTTTTGAAGCGGGCGGGTTCGATGGGAGGAAGGAATCGTTCCCTGTTCTGCCTGACGGGAGTTGGAGATTCCAGCAAGGGTGCATCGTTCAGGATGGCGAACATTCCCGTGAAGTCTTTCCTGGGCTCTCCAACGTCTGCTTCATTGAAAAGGTAGTAGGAACACTTTGGCTGGGGATATTCCTGCCGCGCATTCCCAATCTCTTTGGGATAATCTTCAAATGAGTTGACTATGACGACATAATCTCCCGTCTTGAAGGGGCCACGCAGGGATTCCACGACGATGGCACGTCTGTAAATACGACCATAGTTTGACTTGCTGTTCGGATCATTCTGTCCAGTATCCTGAAACAGAGCTTCAAAGACGGCTACCTTGAGGATGATTTGGGCATGTTCAAGGCTGGCTTTTACTTCTTCCTCCTTTTCTTTGTTTGTAGCAATCCCCGAACTAGCCAGCGCCATGGAAGCGCAGGCGAGGAGGGGAATCAGGAGATATTGCTTCATCTTCATTGTTGGTGCCATCAACGTAGGTTATTGCCATTTGGCGCAGTAGAGTATCCACACCTTGTTGGTCATGCCGTTGCCTAGCGTATATCCAGTTCCTGTGGCGATACCAACATGGGCATGCCCCGAGATTTCGGTGACTCCTCCCATGAACAGGTAACTCAAATCATTCGAGAAATCGACTTTTTCCAGAATGACGCTGTCATTTTTTCTGCCGGGGTGAGTTTTTCTGGCTGGATGCAGTCTGCTTCATGCCCGAGTTGGTTTTGCATGAAGGAGGTCATATTATTGGCTTCAAGGATAGCGATCCCATTCGGTCCCAAATGGCTGACGTTATCATATTTTTCAGCACCAAAACTTCCTTTTTGGAGGGTTATTCCGTAAGCCCACAAGGCTATGCTCACCCGAAGGGCGCAACTATTTTCATAGTCCTTGTCTCCGCTGTCGTGCAGTTTTTTTAGTTCTCCTCCCACATAGTCAAAGACGTATTCAGGAGTATGAGAGGGGGAAAAATCAACGGGAGTATAACATCCCAACAGTTTTTGAGCATTGGCCTGGGACCATAAATTGGGTTTATCCGTGATGTTGCCCAGTATGATTTGAGCTCCATCCATCAAGACTTCGAGTCTGGCTCGGTTGCCTTCAGCTGGCTTGTAATCTATATTTTCAAAATAGATTTTGATTTTATGATACCCTCCCGGGATTTTAAGTTTCAACGGTTCCGAGTATCGGAATCCTCCTCCGTTCTGCGGACCCATTCCCTTGACTTCGATTTTATGACCGTGTATTTCCAGCCAACCATTATCGTCTACACCGATTTTGAAAGTGTGAACGCCCGTCGAGGGTACCTTGACAAATCCTTCATAGGTTTTAGTCATGGCCTCGGCTGGCATTTTATTCATCGCAGGCTGGTCATCCGATTTTGTGAAGGTATGACGAAGCGGCAACCATTGTTCATCTATTTGTATCATATATATAGTCGGTTTGATTTTCATATTTGTTCCGAGAGTGATTCCCGGAGGTGTTTTTCGGCAAACAAAAGGAAGTCATTGAATTTTTCCAAAGAAATTCTTTTTGATCCACCTTCTTTAAGATACATCCAGACTTGATCCTTTTCAATTCATTTTTTATCAGCGTCAGAAGGCTCGGATTTGGGCTCTGCATCATAAATCATTTTTTCTTGCTTTTTTACCACACTTCACTATAGATTTTATCTATACATTCGCACAAAATAGACAGAACGTACATTGTATAATGTACTATAAATCAGCATATTAGATAACTCAAAATACAAAACATTTAATATCGTTTCGTTCTTTATCGGAAGATTGAAAAAGCAATACATATAGTGCCTAGTTAAAATAAGTTATCATTGGTAATAAATGCTTTGTGATTTTTCACTAGCGAAGTCAGGAGGAAGATACCCACTACCTCCGCGTACATATGGCTCACCTTCGTCAAAAATTGGGAGACAGAGACCCAGAGAATCGCCTCATCAGAGCAGAATCAGGTCTCGGATACAAAATTGCATCAGAATTATAAATTCTCCTCTCTCGCTCATTTAACATTTTCTTAACTTCTTTTATCTTTATGTTAACTACTCAAAAATAAATTGAGGGCTATCCTCAGAGCATGTCTTCACACGACTTGCTCATTATCGGATTATTCATTGGAGTATTACTCGTCGTCACTCCCATCCTAGGCTCTTGGATGGCAAAAGTGCTCACAGGTCAACAAACATTTCTGTCGAGGATATGCTCACCGTTGGAAAGGTTTATTTATCAATTCGCGGGGATATCTCCTCAGCAGGAGATGAATTGGAAACAATACGCCCTCGCCGTCCTTTATTTCAATCTATCAGGATTTGCCATCCTCTACCTGACCTTGCTCACACAAGGGTGCTTGCCCCTCAATCCTACAGGGGCAGAGAATATGAGGTGGGATATTGCCTTTAATACGGCAATGAGCTTCATGGCAAACACCAATTGGCAATTTTATTCTGGTGAGGGACCGCAAGGCGTCAGCTATCTCACGCAGATGACGGGGATGTGCGTCCAAAACTTTGTCAGTGCCGCTACAGGCATCGCCGTTATGGCTGCCATTATTCGAGGATTTAAGATAAAATGTGGCACACATCTAGGCAACTTCGGCGTTGATGTCACTCGGATTACCCTCTACATCCTCCTACCTCTCGCCACAATTTTAACGATGCTGCTCATTTCACAAGGGACAGTACAATCCCTGAATGCGCCCATTAACGTTTCTGGGCTCGAACAGTTGCAACAAACCATACCCAGTGGACCAGCAGCATCACAAATAGCCATCAAACATTTGGGGACAAACGGTGGTGGATTTTTTGGATGTAACAGCGCACATCCTTTTGAGAATCCAACGGGTATCAGCAATTTCCTCGAAATGGCAGGATTACTCATCATCTCTTGCGCCTGCACATACGCATTTGGTCAGATGATCGGCTCTAAAAAGCAAGGCTGGATCATTTTTGGTGCCATGCTCATCCTTTTAATCACGATGATTTGTCTCTCTCAATGGGCAGAGCATTCCTCCAACCCACTTTATCCTGGTGTTGAAATGATGGAGGGTAAAGAAGTGCGCCTTGGTATCACTAATAGCTCCCTCTTCTCCGTGGTAACGACTGTCACCTCGACAGGGGCAGTCAATTGTATGCACTCTAGTCTATCTCCTCTCGCTGGTGGCATTGCCCTTTTCAATATGTTACTGGGGGAAATTATCTTTGGCGGTGTTGGCAGTGGACTCTATGGCATGCTCCTTTTTGCCATTGTCACCGTCTTTCTTAGCGGATTAATGGTAGGCAGGACACCTGAGTTCCTAGGGAAAAAGATTGAGGCTCTCGAAGTCAGATGGGCAATGATTGGCATCTTGATTACAGGGGTTACTGTATTGATCCTGTCGAGCATTGCCGCAGGGACAGATGTCGGACGCGCCTCTCTGCTCAATAATGGTCCTCATGGATTAAGCGAAATCCTCTATTGCTTTGGATCGCAAGCAAACAATAACGGGAGTGCTTTCGCCGGATTAGGCGCAGGCGACACCCCATTCTATTCTGTCCTTGGGGGCATTGCCATGTTCATTGGTCGGTTAGGTGCCATCATCCCCGTCCTCATCATCGCAGGGAGTATGGTGGCAAAGAAAATATCTCCACCAGCCAAAGGGACGATGCGAACAGATAATCTCCTCTTCATCGCTCTCTTGATTACTGTCATCCTCGTTGTGGGTGCCCTCACCTTTTTCCCATTCATGGCTCTTGGTCCCATTTTGGAAAACCTGCTCATGTATACAGGTATCTCCCTGTAATCCCCCTCATCTCAACCTTTATCAATTCATTTTATGAATGCAAAAAATACAGAATCCTCTTGGTTCAACAGAACAATCCTGAAATCAGCTTTGATTGGCGCACTTCGCAAATTTAATCCTCAAACACTGATAAAAAATCCGGTCATGTTCATCACGGCACTTGGCGCCCTCGTTACGACCTGTGTCCTTACTCATGATATTTATACTGGGCAATCATTCGGATTCACCCTCCAAATTACTCTATGGCTCTGGTTTACAGTCCTCTTTGCCAACTTTGCAGAGGCACTTGCTGAGGGACGAGGAAAAGCCCAAGCAGATGCGTTGAAAAAAATGCGGACACACGTCAATGCGAGATATCTCAATGGAGTTACGGAAGAAATAGTCCCAGCCTCAGCATTGAAGACTGGACAACGAGTCATTTGTGAAGCAGGAGACATCATCCCAGCCGACGGAGAAGTCATCGAAGGTATCGCCAGCGTCGATGAATCTGCCATCACGGGCGAATCCGCCCCCGTCATTAGAGAAAGTGGCGGAGACCGTAGCGCAGTAACTGGAGGTACACGCGTCATCAGCGACAGCATCGTCATCCGAGTCACCGCCGAAGAGGGACACTCTTTCCTCGACCGCATGATCTCCATGGTCGAGGGTGCCAATCGTCAAAAAACGCCCAACGAAATTGCTCTAAGTATCCTGCTAATCACCCTTACCATAGTCTTCCTCGTCGTCATCTGTTCATTGCCAAGCATGACGGGGTATATCGAAGATATGGCAAAAGCTAAAGGCTTCCACGCACAAGGCAACATCACCGCCCCCATCCTCATCTCTCTGCTCGTCTGCCTCATCCCTACCACGATCGGGGGATTACTCAGTGCCATTGGCATTAGTGGCATCAACCGTCTCGTCCATCGCAATGTCCTTGCAACATCGGGGCGAGCCGTTGAGGCAGCAGGCGACATCGACGTACTCCTCCTTGATAAAACGGGGACAATTACGCTAGGCAACCGCATGGCAAGTCAATTCATCCCTGCCCCACATATCACCCCTGAGAGATTAGCTAAAGCGGCACAACTTGCCTCACTCGCCGATGAAACCCCAGAAGGACGTAGCATCGTCATCCTCGCCAAAACAGAGTTTGGCATACGTAGTCACGGGATCAGTCCTCATCTGGCGACATTCGTCCCCTTCACCGCCTTGACTCGAATGAGTGGGGTCGATATTGCAGAGACTACAGATACCCCTAGCATCCACATTCGTAAAGGTGCTACAGAGAATATCGCCTCATGGGTGATGGCTCAAGACGGGGATTTCCCCGATGCTGTCCGCGCAGATGTCGAAAAAGTAGCACGCCTTGGGGGCACCCCCCTAGTCGTTGCAGAAGGTGCAGAAATCCTCGGCACCATCTACCTCAAAGACATCGTCAAAGGGGGCATCAAAGATCGCTTTGCTCACCTTCGTGAAATGGGGATACGCACCGTCATGGTCACGGGGGATAACCCCCTCACAGCAGCCTCTATCGCAGCCGAGGCAGGCGTTGATGACTTCATCGCCGAAGCCACACCAGAGATGAAATTACAGCGCATTCGTGAAGAACAATCCGCAGGTCACCTCGTCGCCATGACGGGTGACGGCACCAATGATGCCCCTGCCCTAGCTCAAGCAGATGTCGGCGTCGCCATGAATACAGGGACTCAAGCAGCACGAGAAGCAGGCAATATGGTCGATCTCGATAGCAATCCTACCAAACTCATCGAAATTGTAGAAATAGGCAAACAACTCCTCATCACACGAGGAGCGCTCACGACCTTCTCCTTTGCCAATGATGTCGCCAAATACTTCGCCATCATTCCAGCCATGTTTACTGGGCTTTACCTCTCGGGAACGATGCAAGACGGGCAAGAAGGTCCTCTAGGCACATTCAATATCATGTCTTTGCAATCACCTCAAAGCGCTATTCTCAGCTCCGTCATCTTCAATGCACTCATCATCATTGCGCTCATCCCTCTCGCCTTAAAAGGAGTCACCTACCGTCCGACAAGTGCAGAGTCGCTACTAAAACGCAACCTCCTCATTTATGGACTTGGCGGACTCATTGCCCCCTTCATCGGCATAAAATTGATCGATATCATCATCAATGCTATTCACCTCATCTAATCTAATCCTCAAGCAACACCAATTTAACTAATTTATAGCAAAAAAATCATGAAACTAAAATTTCACAACATTCGTTTATTCATCATCTTAGGCATCATTACAGGTCTTGCCTACCCCTTGCTCATGACCGTCCTTGGCAATCTAGCCTTTCCACATCAAGCACAAGGCTCACTCATCTACTCAGAGGGCACCCCCATTGGTTCAACACTTATTGTTCAACCGACAACCTCTCCAAGATACTTTCATCCACGCCCCTCTGCTGCTAACTATGCGACCATGCCATCTGGTGCGAGTAATCTCTCTTGGACATCTGCTCAACTTCAACAGATAGTTGAGCAACGTCGAGCTGCCATCATTCAAGAGAATAATCTCCCCAAAGATACCGCCATCCCAGGCGATCTCCTCTTTGCATCAGGTAGTGGACTCGATCCACACATCTCATTGGCAGCAGCCACTCTACAAGTCTCACGCATCGCCCATGAAAGAAATATATCTGAGAATCAAATCAACACCCTCATTCGACAAAACACGATCTCTGGAGGCATCTTTGGCGACACTGGAGTCAATGTCCTCCTCCTCAACCTCTCGCTAGACTCCACGGCTACAAAGTAAAAAACTCTTCTTCTTTTACCTTTTACACACGTTAATTATCCTCTTGCCAAAATAAAAATGAAATGCCCATTGAATAGGATTGAAGATTCGTTTATATAGTCTCTGCTATGCCAAAACCCGTCCTCGGCAAAGGGCTCGGAGCCCTCATCAAAAAACAAAGCTCCGTCAACACTCTCCCGGCACCTCAAGCGGGAGATATTGTCCATCAACTGCCGCACCAATCTATTCAGCCAAGTCCTCTGCAACCTCGTTCTTGTTTTACAGAAGAGCAGCTTGCAGAGCTAATGGAATCTATCCGCGAACATGGGATTATCCAACCTCTCATCGTTCGTAAAAACGGCGATAAATATGAACTCATCGCAGGGGAACGTCGATGGAGAGCCTCTGGCATCCTCGGGTTATCATCAGTTCCTGCCATCATTCGTGAGGCATCAGATAGAGATGTCCTGGAGATGGCTCTTATTGAGAACTTACAGCGCGAAAACCTTAGTCCTCTTGAAGAAGCCGCTGGCTATTTGAGGCTCAAAAAAGAATTTAAGCTCAAACAAGATGATATTGCCCATCGCGTTGGCAAGTCTCGCGTCACCATCGCCAATAGCATGAGGTTGCTCGATTTAACGGATGAGGTTCGCAATCTACTCAACCAATCTCTGATAAGCGTCGGTCATGCCAAAGTGCTACTCGCCCTTAAAGATGGACCTACTCAAACAAAGCTCGCCCTCGACCTTGTACGTCGTGGATTAACCGTGAGACAAACAGAAAAGGCAGTACAAAAAATTCTAAATCCTCCAGTAGAATCTACCCTTGGCAAAAAGCCTCTAGGTACCATCGTGTATACTCAGGCATGCAACTATCTTTCCCAGCAGTTCTCAACACCTGTCAATATTCACACTCAAGGGGCTAAGGGGATTATAGAAATCTCGTATGCTGACCGTGCTGAATTGACCCGAATCATGGAAATACTAGGGGTCGATAACAAATATCTCCAGTAATTCACCCCCCCCCTGTCTTCATGCGTGCGTTAAGTATTTTTTGCTCGTTTATCTTAGTAACATTCTGGGCATTTATGGCATTATGCATTCTATTACCATCATGTAATCAGAACACAGGAAATACTAATCTCATCAAGGAAGAAAAACCATCCATCACCACTAAAATCTCTCATTCTAAAGAGATTAGCGGTGAGAATGCACTAATCCATGCGGAGAGGATTGTTGCCATTGGAGACCGTTCTCCAGCCTCACCAGGAGCTAAGCAACAAAGGCAATACCTCACCAAGATTTTACAATCTTATGGCTGGCAAGTCCGTGAACAAGCATTCACAACCCCTACACCAAAAGGGGATATCCCCTTTGTCAACGTACGCGCACGGTTTGGGAACACTAACAATTGGTCAACGCCTTTAGGAATCGTTAGTTGCCACATAGACACCAAAACGGGCATTCCTGGTTTTGTTGGCGCGAATGATGGTGCATCGGGTGCGGCACTCTTGTTAGAACTCGCCCGTATTTTACAAATTCGCCCAGATATTGCAAATAAGGTCGAGTTTGTCTTTTTTGATGGAGAAGAAAGTTTTGAACCTCACATGACCACAGAGGATGGTCTCTACGGCTCTAAATATTATGCAGGGCAACTAAAAAATCCTCTCCCCCCCTGGCTCATCAATCTGGATATGGTCGGTCGGCAAGGGATGAAAATCAGGATTCCCCCAGATACGGCGGATTCTCTATATACCCATTATATTCAAGGCATCCACGCATTAAATTTGAGTCCCTCTGTTTGGGGCGTCGCCTCTGGGGCAATCATGGATGATCATATTCCTTTCATGCAAAAAGGGATACCCAGTCTCAATATTATCGATCAATTTACAGATGGTATTTGGTGGCACACATCGGCAGATTCGATAGATATTTTAGGGGCAGATTCTTTCTATCAATCAGGGAGAATGGTTCTCTATTTACTCGAACAATTATCTCATTAATCTCGACTCATGTCCTTTACGATGCCATGGCTTCTCGCGTATTTAGGCGTGGCGTTCATCCCCATTTTGATTCACTTAATCAATCAATGGCGACACCGCTCGATGCCATGGGCTGCCATGACCTTTATCCTACGAGCCAATAAAGAGCTTAAGGGACGCAAAAAACTCATTAAATACGCCATTCTCGCCTTACGGACTCTTGCCGTCCTTTGCTTAATTATCGCTTTTGCGGGTCCCATGATGGGGGGCTTCCTTGGTTGGCGAGGTGCAGGAGATAAAGAGATTGTCCTTATCCTCGATCGATCTGCCTCTATGGGCGCAAAGTCAGATCATTTGCACTCGATGAGAGATCAAGCTCTCCCCATGATTTCAAGAGCCTTATCTAATACGAACAATGCACGGATATCCCTCCTTGATTCAGTTACTCAACAAATATTACCCATCCCCTCACCTGATATACTCGACTCACTAAGCCTAACGAAAGTAACGGATACAGGAGCCAATATCCCAAATCTCGTCTCAAAAGCGGCAGAATATCTCCAACAAGAGGGATCGGGAAAATCAGAAATTTGGATTATCTCAGATATGCAGAGCTCCAATTGGCAAAGCAACTCATCTCGATGGAAGTCTGCCCAAACCTCACTACTTTCACAAAAAAATCCCGTTCCCGTCCGTATTCTCTCGTTGAGGCAACGCCCGAGCTTTAATAGATCGGTTCGAGTCGAATCAGCCTCGGTCGATCAGGGCATTCTCCATTTGGAAATTCTCCTCTCTCAACAAGGCGTCCCACCATCTGATAACGAAAAAGTCCCCCTTACTCTTGCGGTGGGAGATGCCATCACTCAAAAGAGAATTGAGCTCTCGAACGATACCATACGAATCCGTCGAGAAATCCCCCTGCCCGATGGGATTACCTCTGGATATGGATATGTCGCACTCCCCCCTGATGATCAAACGAGAGATAATGTCTCATATTTCACCTTTGCACCTCAACCCATTGCCTCTACGACTATTGCCTGTGCCTCTCGCAAAATCAGTAAGCTCCTCACAAACATGGTTGCGCCCCCTGGAATCAAAAATAGGAAAGCCATCATTTATGATTTATGGAAAGGCGGTGAACTCACCCTCACGGGGCAATCTCTCCTCATCTGGCAAGGCGCCCCCCCGGTCAATGAACAAGCAAAAAAAATTGAGGATTTTGTCAAACGGGGGGGATGTCTCCTTTTATTCCCTGATCATAAAAACGCCACAAAGGGCTCAGCCTTTCCCAATGTAATGTGGGACAGCCAGGAAGAGGCACCATTGGAGCAATTCTACGAAATCAAGTCATGGACACGCACACAAGGTCTCCTCAAAGATGGTGTTGATCATATCCCTCTACCTATTGGACAACTCAAAGCCATTAAACGAGCTCCCATCAAGGGTAAAAATCTCCGAACAATCGCGCATTGGAATGATGACACCCCCGCCTTAGCTGGTAAGGCAGAGGGCTCGGGATTCGTTGTTTTTTGCACAAGCTTACCGCTCTACACTTGGTCAAATCTCGGAGATGGCACCATTTTATTACCAATAGTCCATCGGATGATTGATAGTGGCACCTCTCAATATACAGCAAATGTTTCGCTCATGACTGGTAGCAAAAAAATCCCGCAATCAGCAAAAGCCAATACCCTTTGCATCACTCATATTGGAGGCATACAATCGGATTTATCACCCCAGACAGATGCTGGCATCTATCAATTAGAGAAGACAATATTTAGTACCAATCGCCCAAAATCTGAGGATAACCCCGAGCAAATTATGCCTGAGACTATTGCCTCACTCATGCCAGCAATATCCCTATCAGAGTGGGATGTAGCACGACCTCAACAAACTCTCGTCGAGGCAGTATGGCAACCCTTCCTCATTCTCTCGCTCCTCTGTCTTTTATTCGCTGCTTTTTTGAGTCTCCCAGCAAAAGACAAATCCCTCCCCACGCCTTTCTCATGAACTTGAGCTTACATCCCACTTGGTTGACACTTTGTCTTGCCATTCTCATCGTGGCAGGGGCTGGTTACTTATGCCTCACGGGGTATCGGCGCAATCCTCGTCGCCTGACTCTTTGGTTAGAAATCCTACAATTTAGCATTTTTGTATTCCTCGCCTTCCTTCTCTTAGAGCCAGAAATCATCCACTCATCCCCGATCAAAGGACAATCTCAAATTGCCATCCTCATTGATGAATCAGAATCAATGACGACTCGCGACGTCTCAATCTCTGATGATAAAACATTAACGCGTGACGAGGCAATTAAGCATATTTTAGCCTCTCCGTCGCTAAATAAGCTCAAAGCAGAGGGTCCCATCACAATTATTCCCTTTAGCAAGCCAACTATCGTCCAAGGAGGACAAAAGATGCAATCTGGGACAGATATGGCGAGCCCCATTCTAGGTCTGCTCGATCAACCAAACAATTGGAAGGCAGTCATCCTGCTCTCTGATGGCAATCATAATATGCCCCCCTCACCTCTCTTGGCAGCTCAACAATTGAGAGTCAGAGCTATCCCCCTTTTGAGCGTACCCATTGGCTCACCAACCCCGTTACCCGATCTTGCCATCGACAAAATAAATATTCCAACTTATGGAATCATTGATGAAATCATTAAAATCCCCTTTTCTATCCATAATACGATGGGAGAGGATATTCATACCTCCGTCACCCTAAAATCACTCAAGACCGATAAACAACAGCAAAGAGACATCATCATCCCTGCTCGTGGTGAATACGCGGGCTCTTTTGATTGGAAAATTACAAAAGAAGGGCTCAATGATTTAGAAATCTCCATCCCCATTGCCCTCGGTGAGACCATCATCGATAATAATCAGACAACATTCCAATTATCAGGAAGGAAAGAATCCATCCGCGCCCTCGTCATCGACAGTCTACCTAGATGGGAATATCGATTTATCCGCAATGCCTTATACCGTGACCCAGGTGTGGAGCTCCATACTCTCCTCCTCCATCCTAATCTCAGTATAGCAGGTGAGGGTCCTGGATATATAACGAGATTCCCATCTGCTCGCGATGAACTATCTCGCTACGATGTTGTCTTTATTGGAGACATCGGTATAGGTGCCAATGGATTATCTCAAGAAGATATGGCTCAACTAGTTGACCTCGTCAAAAATAAAGCGTCGGGCATCGTCTTTTTACCTGGATACCAAGGTAAGCAATTAGAGTTACTCGGCTCTCCCTTAGGTGATCTCCTACCCGTCACCTTAGATAAAGAGCTACCTCAAGGCACCTTATCACCCGATCGTATCCCCCTCCAACTGACAACCGAGGGCAAACAATCACTTTTGACCATGTTATCTGATTCTGAGCACGATAATGATGATATTTGGCAACAATTACCTGGTTTTAATTGGTATACCCCCGTCGTTCGAGCCAAGGCAGGTGCCAATATCCTAGCCGTCCATCCAACTGCAAAAAATCCCTATGGACGCATCCCCTTACTCGTCACACAACCCTATGGCAACGGCAAAGTCCTCTTCATGGGGACAGATGTGGCTTGGCGATGGAGACGAGGAGTCGAGGATAAATATCATTACAGATTTTGGAGACAAGTTGCCCGATGGATGAGCTATCGTCGCAATATGGCTTCTGGTCAACAAGTGAGACTCATGATTTCACCAGAACGCCCCGAATTAGGGGATGATATCACGGTAACCGCCTTAATCTCGGACAAACAAGGAGCCCCCATCAACAAAGAAGATGCTTTCCTAGACATCACGTCTCCCTCTGGGGACAAGATGAAACAACAAATGACTCAAACTCAAGGTTCATGGGGAACGTATTCCACCAGCTTCCCCCTCAATCAATCGGGTGATTGGAAAATAATAGCCTCGTCTGCATCACTCCATGAAGTCGTCGAACTTACAATCTCAACGCCTGACAATATCCAGGAAAAGAAAGGACTCCCCGTCAATACTCAACTTTTAGAGGAAATGGCATTTATTTCAGGAGGTGAGCTCGTCCCCATCTCTGCTATCGACACCCTCATCAATAAAATCAAGGCACATCCCGAGCAACAACCCAATCAATTGCGCTTTCGTCTATGGAATAACTCAATTGTCTTAGCTCTCCTCATCGGACTTTTGACCACTTTCTGGATCGGTAGGAAAATAAACGGCACCATTTAGATGAATTGATCGAATCAATGCCCCCAAAAAGGCTTTTATTACTCGCCTTATTTGTGCATTCTTAGAGAGTATTTGGAACCGACGGCAAGATGATGGACGACTTATTCGATTTATTCAAAAACAGTCAGCAACAAGAGACTGCTCCAGACAAAGACGACTTGCAAGGGCGCGTCAATAAACTTCGTTCTGAATTAGCGCACCATAATGCCCTTTATTATCAGGAGGCAACACCAGAAATCTCTGATGCTGAATATGATACACTCTTTCGTTCACTTGAGGAACTGGAGAGAGAGCACCCCGAGCTCGATGATCCCAACTCACCGACAAAACGAGTTGGGGGAGCCCCTTTGGAGGGATTCAACCAAATCAGGCATGAAGTCCCCATGTTGTCCATTGATGATATTTTTGAAAAAAAAGAATCATCTGAGCCAGATAGTGAACTCGTTGATTATTATACCCGTCTCAAAAAAAACCTTAACACAGAGAGAGTCAAAGTCACGGTTGAGCCAAAAATTGATGGTGTTGCCGTCACGCTCATGTACAAAAACGGCTCACTTGCATATGCCGCAACTCGTGGCGATGGTGATGTGGGTGACGATATTACTCAAAATGTCCGCACCATCCGATGCATTCCCCTAACGCTCCCCCCTGATTCACCAAACATCCTTGAGGTCAGAGGTGAGATTTTTATGCACAATCAAGCATTTGCACAGCTTAATGAAGATCGAGACCTTGCAGGGCTCCCTTCTTTTGCTAATCCACGCAATGCAACAGCTGGCACCTTGAAACTGCTCGACTCAAAACTCGTCGCACAACGTCCCCTCTCCTTCCTCGCACACGGGTTAGGTGCCTATTCTGGCTCTCCCTTGGTGACAGTTAACGATTTTTGGGACTTGCTCCATCACTGCGCCATCCCGAGCAATGCCCCAATCATCTCCACAGATTCACTAGCAGATACACGTCAGGCAGTTCAACAAATTGATGCAGGCAGACATCAATTACCCTATGGAACAGATGGGGCTGTCGTCAAAATATGCGACATGGCGACACGAGCTCAACTCGGTGCCACTGCTAGAGCCCCTCGATGGGCAATTGCCTACAAATTCCCCCCAGAACAAAAAGAAACGACCTTACTCAATATCACTATCCAAGTAGGAAGGACAGGCGTACTGACCCCCGTGGCAGAGCTGACTCCAGTTCTCATTTCTGGCTCTACCGTCTCACGCGCTACCCTCCATAATCAAGATGAAATTGCTCGAAAAGACATTCGCATTGGCGATACTGTCCTCGTAGAAAAAGCTGGTGAAATCATCCCAGCCATTCAGAAAGTCATCCTCGACAAACGCCCTGCCGACACTCAGCCCTATGACCTCTTTACCGCAGTCAACGGGGTTTGCCCCGCCTGTGGCAATGCCATTTCTCAACTTGAGGGCATGGTTGCATGGCGTTGCACCAACTTCACCTGTCCCGCTCAAGCCGTCTCAGGCATTACTCATTTTTGCTCACGAGCAGCCCTTGATGTCGAGAGCATTGGTAGTAGTGTCGCTGAGGCGCTCGTCACCAATGAGCTCGTTCATTCACCGCTGGATTTATTTAGCCTTCAACTAGAGACCCTTGCCAATCTCAATCTTGGCACGCCAGATGAACCACGACGTTACGGGGAAAAAAATGCGACGAAAGCCTTAGATGCCCTCCGAGTCGCAAACGGGCTCCCCCTTGAGCGTTGGCTCATCGCCTTTGGGATTCCTCAGGTGGGTGAGGTCATCGCCAAATCGCTTGCCGACACTCACAAAGATTTGAATGATCTGGCTCACTCCTCCTATCTTGCTGACTTGATTGCCATCGATACCCTCGTGGCACAAGCACAAGAATCTAACCCTAATGGGAGAGAGAATAAGAAAAAGCTCAAAGATTCCCCCCTCTTTGAGGCAAGCATCATTGACAACTTTAACAAAGCTCTCAATACCCTCAACCAACTCACCTCGGGGTATCTTGAGCGAGGATACCTCAAAAAGCTCAAAAGCAAACAAGGGGGTATTCCAGCATTTGGATCTGATATTGGTCCTTCCGCAGCTCGCGCCGTCATCAGTTTTTTTAACTCTACAGCAGGAGAAACGACACGATCCATCCTTGATGCTCTCCATATCCTCCCCACATCTCAATCCTATCGATACAATCTTGCACTTGCGCCAGAGGGCATACTCGGGGGTAAAAGCTTCGTAATCACGGGCTCATTAAGCCATCCACGCGACTATTTTGAGAAACTCATAGCACATCATGGGGGCAAAGCCATTGCCGCCATCTCAAAATCAACAAGCTATCTCCTAGCTGGACTAGGGGGGGGATCAAAACGAGATAAAGCAGTTAAATTTGGCATCCCCATCCTAAGCGAAGAGGACTTCATTAAACTCATCACACCAACCAAGGAATAACTCATCACATGCCCACTATTATTTTAGGAGTTACAGGCTCTATTGCCGCCTACAAGGCAGCAGACATTGCCTCTCATCTCGTCAAGCTCAGATATGAGGTGTATTGCGTATGCACCGCCAAAGCATTGGAGTTTATCACCCCATTGACCTTACAGACCATGTCGCGCAATCAAGTTTACTCCTCTTTTGAGGATGAAAAAAATGATTGGATGCCCCCTCATATTGATCTTGCCTCTCGTGCTGATTTACTCGTCATTGCCCCCGCTACCGCCAACACGTTAGCGGAGTTTGCCCACGGACTAGCCCCCGATATACTAAGCTCACTCTATCTTGCCAATCGAGCTCCCGTTTTAATTTGTCCTGCCATGAACACCATGATGTGGACTCATGAGGCAACACAAAATAACATCAAGACCCTTGCCTCACGCAAAAATCATTATATCTTGGATCCAGCCTCTGATGGCATCCTCGCTTGTGGGGTAGAGGGACAAGGTAAATTGGCTCCAGTCGATGACATCATCACACGCATTCAAGAGCTTTGCCCCCCTCAACGATAATCTTCTTCATTTTTTGCTTTCCCATCACCCTTGGTATTCTATCATTCAGCCATGAAAGGTTTTCTTTTTCTTCTCCCTGCTCTGCTCTTGCTGTCATGTGCAGAGACAAAATTCCCCATCAGCTTTCACATGGAAGCCTCTGAAGGTCAAAGCCGTAAGTTCACCATTCCTCATAAGGGAGTCCTCTACGATAAAGTCCCCTTCATCTCAGAAAAAGGGATGCAAAGTTACCGTTCCTTCCGAGCTGCCGATGGCACCTTTGGCGTTGTGCTTAATGTCAAACCTGGCTTGAGCCCCAGAATTGAGGCCTATACCTCAAATAACCTTGGTAAAAACATTCTTCCCATCGTCTATGGACACCCGATGGAGCTCCAACACTTGTACAATAAACCAATTAGTAACGGAGCTCTCGTCCTTTGGAGCGGATTCTCCCCTGCTGACCTTGCTCAGCTAAGCGAAATCGTCCCCCCCACTAAAGAAGAAGAGAAAAAAAACATCAAATCTTATGCCAAAAAAACGATTCCGCTCTTGAGTGCAAAACCTAAAGAGGAAGAACCAGAAGAAGAGCGCAAAGTCCTGTCAGAAAAACGAGGTAGATTCTAAAACCTGTTATCATGCATTGCTTGCGTTACATCTTTTGCTTTTGTTGGCTTTCTCTCCTTGGTGGTGAGATATCTTACGGGCAAATTGTCTTGAGATTGCCCACACAAAATACAGCAATCTTCACCAACAAGCCTTCTGACTTTTTCATGTATGTTAATCGGAATTTTGAAGGACAAAAAAGCACCCCATGGGAGGGAGGCACCTATGGATTCTCTCGCACGCCAGTTAGGACGCAATCAGGAGTAATCAATATTAAATTCCATGAGGGCATCGACATCAAGCCCATGGAGAGAGCAACAGATGGTAGCCCCGTCGATCAGATCCATCCTGTGAGTGGAGGAATCGTCGTCCACACCTCTACTCATCCAGGAGATAGCTCTTATGGGCGATATGTCGTCATTGAGCATCCCACGACAGATGGTCCCATTTATAGCCTCTATGCCCATTTAGCATCAATCTCTTGCAAGCCAGGAGATAAAGTCGGGACAGGCAATGTCATTGGCGTCATGGGGTTTTCTGGTATTGGCATCAACAAAGAACGCTCACATGTCCATCTTGAGATTGGAATGCTCCTCAATAAAAATTTCCAACAATGGTACGATGCAAAAAAAATATCTAGTCCGAACAAACACGGGCTTTTTAATGGATTTAACATCTGTGGCATCAATCCAGTCGATGCATTGACCTTATGCAAAGAGGGCAGCCCCTTTTCGCTCAAATCTTACCTTGCGACCCTCACACCAGAATACATCATTCGCGTCCCATCTACTGGCATTCCCGACATTGCCAAAAGATACCCTTTTTTACTCAAAACTGGGGCAAGTCCGCAGGTCTCATGCGACATAGCCTTTGCCGACTCTGGCATCCCTCTCTCCGTCACTCCATCGGTAATCCCCTGCTCTAAGCCAACGGTCATCAAGGCGACGACACATCCATTCTCTCAACTTTATCGGACAGTTAATCGCATCAATGGTTCGAGTAAAGCCCCAAAATTAACTGGATCTGGGATAAGTTATATCAATCTACTCATGATTGGTACCGAACCATAAAATCCCTTTTTTGCTATGCCCTCCTCCCTGATTTCCCTATTATTCCCCCTCAAAAAAAGCATTTTTGCGGGTGCCCTGATTTTTCTCATTTTTTGTTACCTCATGGTGACTTATGCCAATGCTCAATCAGATCAGTCATCGCTCGTTACAGCAAAAAATGATGCCTCCACGTCCATCATAGATGCATCCTTCCAAGAAGGCATCAAGGCATTAAAAGAGACTCTCCCCCTCATCGCCTCAAAACACTTTCGCCAAGCACTCAACAAGCAAAAAAACAAGCTCAACCCTCAGCAAAATAACATCATTCAGGCATTCCTTGCTGAGTCCCTCGTCCGTGCCGACAACCCTCAAGAGGCACTTGACATTCTCACACTCTTACCTCAAACACCTACTAATAATTATTGGACATCTATCGCCCTCATCAAAAAAGGCACGCTCTCTCAAGCAACCCATTGGCTCTCAAAAATAGACCTTGCTACCTCCCCTGAATGGCGAGAATGCGTCCTTGATGCCCAAGCTTACCTCGGCATGATTCTTGAGGATAAATCTCTCTTAAAAAAAAGCCTCAAGCAACTCACCACCATGCCAGACTCTCCCTCGTCGCTCAAAGCTCGCATTTGGCTCGCCAACACCTGCGTTGAAGAAGAATCTCCAGACATTGCATTAAGCCTACTCTCGCCAATCCTAAATCCTCAAAAAAATGAGGCTTCAAAAAGCTTACAAAAAATTGTAAAATTCCTTTATCCTTATGCTCGTTTAGTCCAAGCCCATGCTGAAATCAAACTAGGACATTGGGCACAGGCAAAAGAAATCTTTGAGACCATGATCAATGATGCCCAAGCACCCCCTCATATCAAAGATTTAGCGAGAATATCACAAGCAAAAGCAGAGATTAAAAAAGATCTAGTTAGTCAAGACACCCAATCCAACGGAATCACACCGACAACGTCAGAAGAGCCAAATTCCAATGACGACATCAGCACAGGGGCTGATCAACTACTCGCCTTCATCTCAAACCATCCTGAGTCACCACTCATCATTGATGCCTTTAACACCCTCCTCCAAGAGAAAACATTCTTAAATAATCCTCAAGCACTTGAAAAGTTAAAATTATGGGAAAAAAGTGGCAATGCCTTGCGCCAACCCATGGCAGCCTATGCCCTCGCTACTGTCTTATATGAAAAAAAAGATATATCTGGAACACTCGCCATCACCCGTAAAAGCCTCAAAGAAACCCCCGACAACCCCGTCACTCATGCCCTCATCCTTCATACTCTCTATTGGCTGTTACACCTCAATCAAATTGATGATGCCGAACAACTCTTAAAAGACTATCCACAGATTCAATCTGCTCAAGCCATCTTTAGTGCTGGATACGCAGCTTATCAAAAGGGCAACTTTAATGAGGCGGAAAAACTCTTTACCCAGTCCATTTCATTGGGCAATGACAACCTCATCCCCGCTGCACTCTATAACGCCAACCTTGCTGCACTACAAACAGACAATAAAAAAACCCAAAAATCTTTATTAACCCAATCATCAACGCCCCCAAACATAAAAGAACTCTTATCATTTGAGCAAGCTCATTATGCAGCGCAACGACTCATGCCTCACGCAATCTATAAGCTAACCTCCTTCATCACCTCTTATCCAGACTCACCATGGCTCGCCTCTGCTCGACTTGATCTTGCTGAGATTCTCTTAATCAGCAAATCTCCCGATACAAATGCTGCCTCAAAACAAATAGCCATCTTATCCAAACTCAACTTGCCAGAGAACGAACAATTTCGTTTGGCATGCCTTCGCGTTTTACTTGAGGAAGTCCAACAAAATTGGTCACAAGCACTCATCGCTTGCAGGGCAATCCTCAAAACATTCCCCAACGAATCCCCAGCGACCCTAGCCCCCATCAAACTCAAACTAGGTGAGTTACTCTACCTCAACGGCGATTTCAACGAAACCCTTATCATCCTAAAAGACTTTGCCGAGCAATATCCACAATCTGACCTTGCCCCTGCCGCCCTCTTCCTCGCGGGAAAAGCAGCACAACTCTGCAATACCGATGCATCACTCAAAATTGCACTCGATTTATTTCGCAAACAAACTCTCGACCAAGGACAATTCGCTCAACCCGCTCAGATGGAAATTGCCTCAATCCTCCTCAGATCAGGACAAGCGCGAGCTGCTATCTCCTCGTTAGAAACCCTATTAGCCTCCCCTACCCTCGCGCAACAAACAAGACTACTTGCCCTCTCCATTCAGGCTGACGCATGGGCATCACTCTCAGGATCACAACCCGATGCACTCGCCAAAGCAAGACACCTATGCACTGAAATCCTTAAAGCACCTAATTTAAGTCTCATCTGGCAATTCAAAGCCCTCTCGCAACGAGCTCAATATGCAGAGAAAGAAGGCGACTTAAACTCGGCTCTGTCGGACTACGCAGAGATATTGCAATACATTGATAAAAATAACTCACCCAATCGACGAGATTGGTATTGGTTCTACGAAGCAGGATTCTCCTCACTGCACCTTTTAGAAATGAAACAAAAATGGGATGAGGCTCTCGCCCTCGCACAAAAACTCGCCAAAACATCAGGCTCGCGCGCTAAAGAAGCAGCCAATATCGCAAAAAAAATAAAACTCGAACATTTTATTTGGACAAACCTAGAGGATAATCATGATGATGACATCCACCAACAAGATGTCCAACTCCCTGTCCTCACCCCATTGACTAAATAATATCCAACACCATGGAACAAAAACAAGGTCAATGGCGACGTAATGCTGCCGCCGTCATCATCAACCCTGAAGGTAAAATCCTACTCGGTAAAGACTCGGGTAGAAATGCTTATTGGCACTTCCCTCAAGGTGGTGCCATTGGCAATGAAGACATCGAGCATGCTCTCGCTCGTGAAGTCTGGGAAGAGGTCGGCATCAGACCCACAGACTACACCATCACCGCACGCCTACAAGGACTACGCTACCTCTACCCACTCAATCACAGCAAATCTGCTCGCTGGCTCGGGCAAGATCAAACCTACTTTCTCCTACACTGTAAATCAAATAGCCCCAAAATATGTGTCGATCGAAGCCCCGAATTCATCAAAACAAAATGGTTCACCCGTAAAGACATCAAGCTATCACTCTTCCCTAAATTCAAACGACACGTCGTCCAACAGGTCTTAAATTCCTTTTTCTCGACAAAAACAAACCCAGTCATGACTGGTGCAATCAATCAATCCTCCATCTCGATGAAAAGCGAACAATATCAAAACCATCAAGCGATTAACAAATATCTAGTCACCCCTGGCAAAAAGCTCAACCTCAAAGACTTTGCCTCTGATGACAGATCCCTCTATCAAGGAACAAAAGAAGATTCCCTCATCGAATTTGATAATCTGCGGAACGAACTCCAAGAGCTTCAAAAAAAACTATTTGCCAACAACAAGCATAAATTACTCATTATCCTCCAAGCCATGGATGCTGGGGGCAAAGATGGTTGCGTGAAACATGTCTTCTCTCGCATTGACCCTCAAGGACTTCGCGTCGTCCCCTTCAAAAAGCCAACATCTGATGAATTAGCTCATGACTTCCTCTGGCGCATCCATCAACAAGTCCCTGCTAACGGACAAATCGTCGTCTTTAACAGATCACATTACGAAGATATCATCGCCGTTCGTGTCAAAAAAATCTTCCCAGACGAAGTTTGGAAAAGACGCTATAAATCTGTCCTGGATTTTGAGGAAATGCTAGCAGATGAAGGTACAACCATCCTTAAAATCTTCCTCAACATCTCAAAAGCAGAGCAAAAAGTCCGCCTCGACTCTCGATTACAAAATGTTGATAAACTCTGGAAATTCCAAATGGACGACCTCGATGACCGCAACCGTTGGGATGACTTTCAAAATGCATACCAAGACTTGATTCAATCCACTGCTACAGAAAAATCTCCATGGTATATCATTCCAGGAGATAGGAAGTGGTATCGCAACCTCATCGTGGCACAACTCATCATCGACAAAATCAAATCACTCAACCTTAAATATCCCAAACCAACATTTGACCCAAATACCATTGTTATACCAGACTAAACTAATCATGAGATATTTGACTAAAAATGTATTGTTCCCCTTATTACTCAGTCTAGCTAGCTTCTGCTTTTTAACTGGTATGATGGGATGTACACAAGTCACTCGATTAACTCAGTGGATGACGCCTCAAGTCCCCAATCGGGTACATACCAATGATACCCTCATTGCACAATTAAGAGCAAATCCCGCTAAAAAGCATCAATTACATCTCACGATAAGCGTCTTGACACAACAAGGCGCTCTTATTTCAAATGGGGAACAGGTCGTCTCATTCCCCGTCAGTACAGGAATTATCGGACATAGCACACCTTATGGACACTTCTCAATCTACAATAAAGAAAGGGAGAATAAATCCTCGCTCTATGGCTCCATTTATGATGCTAATGGGCATCTTGTCAACAAAGCTGCTGACTCACGAAAAAATCGCATCCCTACAGGTGGACGCTTTGAGGGAGCCTCAATGCCTTACACCATGCACTTTAGCGGATACTGCGCCTTACACCAAGGATTTGTACCATATCCCCCTCGCAAGGCATCTCACGGATGCATCCGACTCACCCCAGATGTAGCAGCCCTCTTATTCGAGCTTTGCCCCATTGGCACCTCCGTTGACGTCACATATTGAATCATCATGCCAGTACTAGCAATAAACTGTTATTTTTCTTATGCTAGACTGGAGGAGAACGTGTTGCGTTAACGGAGCAAAGCGGAGTGTTGGCATCAGCTTCCCACCTAAGCCCAGCAATCTATACGCTAGAAACGCTCCATCATCCACTCCCTAAGAAAATGAGCCTGAATATCCCATAACTCATCAAGAGAGAATATGGAGGCGGGGGCGGGAATCGAACCCGCGAATGACGATTTTGCAGACCGTCGCCTTACCACTTGGCCACCCCGCCTTTTAATGTGGTGAGGAGAGTATAGGGATGTTATTGAGATGAGTCAACTTTTTTTTGCGTTTCTGTAATGTCGCGGCTCTGCGCAGAGCCGGAAAAGTTGCGGCACACTTGTTTTTATCAAAAATGATGCTATCCTTTACTCCACATCATGCGCACCGCACTTATCCGAACCTTGTCCATCATCTTGGCATTTGTCTGCGGTTTTTTCTTACCTGACCTCAATGAGTTTAGCTGGATGATCCGATGGCTCATCATCCTGATGCTTTTCATTACCTTTTTGGGAGTTAGACTCACCAAGCTAAAACCGACAGGCAAGCACTGGTTACTCATCGCTATAAATATTGCCGTCGGTCTAGGTGCCTATGGAGTGCTCCATGTGATGGGACACGAAGAGCTCGCTATTGCCGCGTTTTTTGTCGGCATCACCCCTACCGCCACGGCAGCTCCCGTCATCATGGGCTTCCTCGATGGGAGTGTCGAATTCGTCCTCACCTCGCTCTTACTCTGCAACCTCGTCATCTGCCTGATGTTACCCTTTATCCTCCCAAGTATCGTGGGTAAGGGAGGGATTGAAATTTATGGAAGCATTGCTCAAAGCGTCGGCTTTGTCATGATCATCCCTGCTCTACTCGCCTTGATCGTTCGCAAATGGAAGCCTCGCGCCATCCTCTTGCCACAAAAGCTCAAAAATGTTTCCTTTGGCGCATGGATTGCCTGTCTCGTCCTCATCTCGGCACATGCCTCATTCGACATTAACAATAGACCAGAGCTATCCTCTCATATCATCTGGATCATTGGCGCCATCTCGTTATTCATTTGTGCAATTAACTTTGCCATTGGCTACTTCATCGGGGGCACCATGAAACGAGAATGTAGTCAATCTCTCGGTCAAAAAAATACAACCCTGACTATTTTCCTTGCCATGATATACGCACCCTCCCCCATTGCAGCCCTAGGACCAACCTTTTACGTCCTATGGCATAATCTTTGGAATGCATGGCAACTCCATCGCCACGCACTCAACAAAAGCCAATCATCTCATTCGTTAAATGACGAAAATAAGATGGAGAATCAATGAGTCTCAGCATCCTTTTTTTGCTCTTCTTGAGGAAGAGTTGCATCCGTTTTAACGGTATAGGGATTTTCTACTGGAGCCTTAATTTCAGGCGTTTTTGTTTCCGTAGGAGTTTCTGTTGGTTTTAGCAACTCATCTTCAAATTCATTTTTTGCCTTTTTAAACTCTCCAAGACTCTTCCCGATGCCACGAGCAAGCTCTGGCAATTTTTTTGCGCCGAACAAAAGGAAGACGATGACAAGAATGGCGATCAACTCGGGGGTGCCGAGACTACCAAGAAAAGCTAACATAGTACCCATAACTACGCTTAGTTAGCAGGTTTCTTTCACAACAAGCAATCAGGAAATGTGTCCTTGCGTCATGAAACATGCAAATTCAAGGGATAGAGTGTTGCAAAATCAGTCATTTTGCTTTAATGAACATGCATGTCCGACCTGCCCAAAGCCTACGAACCCGGGAATGTTGAAGAAAAATGGCAAGCCCGCTGGATTGCAGATGGGTGTTTCAAAGCCAATTCTCAATCCGATAAGCCTGCTTATTCTATCGTCATCCCCCCCCCAAATGTCACGGGAGTCTTGCACCTTGGTCACGTCCTCAATAACACCATTCAGGACATCCTCGCACGTCGCGCGCGCCAAAAAGGCTTTGAAACTCTTTGGTTGCCAGGCACCGACCACGCAGGAATCGCCACTCAAGTACGCGTAGAGAAACACATCCGCACCACTACGGGCAAAACGCGCCATGACATTGGTCGCGAGGCTTTCCTCAATCATGTTTGGGAATGGAAAGAAAAGCATGGTGGCATCATTTTTAATCAGCTGAAAAAGCTAGGTTGCTCATGCGATTGGGATAGAGAACGCTTCACGATGGATGAAGGCTATACCAAAGAAGTATGTCGCGTCTTCATCGATCTCTTTAAGGAAGGACTCATCTATCGAGGTCGTCGCATGGTTAACTGGTGCCCCGTCTCGCTAACAGCACTCTCTGATGAAGAAGTGATCATGAAGGATCAACACAGTAAACTGTATACGATCACTTATCAATTAGAAGACGGCTCTGGTGCACTGCAAGTGGCGACCACACGCCCCGAAACCATCATGGCTGACGTCGCAGTCGCAGTGAACCCCAAAGATCCGCGCTTTGGGCATTTGGTTGGCAAAAAAGTCATTCGCCCCCTCAATCCTGCCCCCATCCCCATCGTCGCCGACGAACATGTCGAAATCGACTTTGGGACAGGCGCGCTCAAAATCACGCCAGCTCACGACAAAACCGACTTTGAAGTAGGGCAACGATTTGGGTTGGAAATCATCGATATTTTAACCCCCGATGGTCACATTAACTGTCCTGACATGCCTGAGCTACACGGCATGGAGCGTTTCGCAGCACGAGACAAATCAGAAGAACTCCTCAACGCGGCAGGTTTACTCGTCAAGGTCGAGCCTTATGACAACAAGGTTGGATTCTCCGAACGAGCCGACGTACCCGTCGAACCGAGACTCTCGATGCAATGGTTCCTCAAATACCCCTGTGTCAAAGAAGCTGCCGATGCCGTCGCTCAAGGTGATATCACCTTTCGCCCTGCACGATGGGCCAAAACATACGCGCATTGGCTTGAGAATATCCAGGACTGGTGCATCTCTCGCCAACTCTGGTGGGGACATCGCATCCCAGTCTGGTATCGCAAAGATAAAGCAGACGTACTCAAAGAAGCTGCCTCACTCGATGCCTCGGCTCTGGATGACGGGAGTCTCTATGTTGGCACCACTCCACCCTCTGACCCTGAGAATTGGGTACAAGACGGCGATGTGATGGACACATGGTTCTCCTCATGGTTATGGCCTTTCTCCACGATGGATGATGACGCTCGTGCCAAATTTTACCCCACGACTGACTTAGTCACGGGACCTGATATTATCTTTTTCTGGGTGGCTCGCATGATTATGGCAGGCTATCGATTTGAGGGCAAAAAGCCATTCTCAAACGTCTTCTTTACCTCCATCATACGTGATAGTCTCGGCAGGAAAATGAGCAAATCTCTCGGCAACTCGCCCGATCCTCTCGACCTCATGGCAAAATATGGTGCAGATGGTCTTCGTTTTGGTCTCATGCGCATTGCCCCAACAGGTACCGACGTGCGTTTTGACGAAGTACAGATTGGAGAAGGAAGAAACTTCGCCAACAAACTCTACAACGCCATCCGCTTCCGCCTCATGCAAGGGGAATCAACAACGGCTATTGAGCCACAATTCAAGGAAGTCCACATCGATATTCTCGCTAAGCTCAAGCAATTACATCTCGATGTTGCCAAAGCTCTGGAAGACTACGAATTTAACGCACTGACGCAATCCTTGTATCAGTTTTTCTGGAGCGAATATTGCTCACTCTTCCTCGAAGCCGTCAAACTTGATCTAAGAGAAGGTGCCGACCCTGCCGTCAATAAGGCAACGCTCATCACCATGGACACCGTGCTCAAGCATTATTTAGCACTCCTCCATCCAGTCATGCCGCACATTACCGAAGAGCTCTGGCAATCCCTGGGATTCGCCACAGACTACGGCAACATCCCACTCATGGCGACGCCTCTCCCCTCCTCTGACTCATTACTAGAGGCATGGACACCTGAAGAAATTGCACAAGCCACTGCACTCACAGCAGCACTCTATGAATCAGCTAATAGAGCACGCAATCTTAAGACGGAATATAATCTATCAAGCAATAAAAACGTCTCGTTCATCCTTAATCCTGCGCAACCAAATATAGTTCATGATGATTGTCTGACTCGGCTTGCTCTACTATCAGGCGCCAAAGCCGTCTCCGTCGATTCTAGCTTTTGCGCACCTAAAGGCACGCCAGTCAGCCTGACACCGCTTGGTGAACTCTTCCTCCCTCTTGACGGACTCATTGACATTGATGCCGAACGAGAACGCATCACAAAAGAAATGGCTAAAACGGAGAAAGAAATCGTTAAAAGCAAAGCTAAACTCAGTAGTCCCAATTTTGTGGATAAAGCCCCCGCTAATGTGGTCGAGCAAGAACGAGAACGCCTTCAGGATTGGACAAAAAAAATTGAGCAATTAAAATCCATGCTCGGTTCACTTGCTTAATTAAATCCATAACAAAAAGCAGACGCTCAACCTCTATTTTTTTGATCGTCTGCTCTCATTACTACCTTTATGTCCCCCATCATACAAAACAACGACATCATCGACGATGATCTCCCCGTTGCCAGCCTTTTAGACGATCAGCAAGAGCTTGAAACAATAGAGACACGCATAGAAATCCCTGCCAGAAAGCGTTCAGGATTTGACCGTAGTGCCTTCATTGCCGAGCTCAAAAAAGAAGTACCATCCATCAAAAAGCCAGCAATCAAAATAGGCATGGGGAAAAGTAAATCAAGCAACCCAGCTGGATTTAGACACACGCACCACCATAATTATCAAGAAAACTCATCATCGAATAGAATACACATCAGGGGCATTAAATACTCCTCTCCATGCAAAGTTTATTTAGGCGCCTTAATTACAGTAGCCTTTTATCTATCCGTTATAGCCACAATGTCTCTCCTCCTCAAAATAGGATTTGTGGGTCACATAGGCAAAGAGGGATATATCATTCTAAGCATGTTGCTCCTTTTTACGATTTTATTTTATTCTATATCTCGATCCTGCAAATGTACTGTCTGTCGAGCCTCGTTCTTTGGAGCAAAAAAATTCAACAAACACATTAAAGCCCATCAAATTGGAGGCATGGGCTACTCCTTTTTTGCGGCTATTCATACAATCTTCCTATTTTGGCTCAAATGTCCTGCCTGTGGCACCGCACAACGACTCATCGCCACCAGGAAAGGGAAATCCAAATAATACGACAACCGATTCCGATCGACACGACTCCACTCCATGATGCGCGTTTATGCTTTGCTTTGCTTCTCTTTTTTCACCCTCATCTGGGGATGTAACGAGCAAAGCTCTGTCGAAAAAGCGACAAAAAACGGCATTTTAATCCTAGGCAACAATGCCGAGCCTCAAAGTTTTGATCCTCATATTGCCACCTCCGTTGGCGACATGCACATCATCAACACGCTTATGGAGGGACTTGTCAGGGGAGACCCCGCCAATGATGATAAATATCACCCTGGCGTTGCCCAATCATGGCAATCTAATCAGCAAGCCAATGAATGGATCTTTCATCTAAGAAAAGATGCCCTCTGGAGCGATGGTGCCCCTGTCACCTCGGGAGACTTTGCCTATGCCTTTCATCGACTCTTACACCCCAATTTTGGCGGACGTTATGCCGATATGCTCTACCCCCTTATCCATGCAGAAGAGTACAATAAAAATAATAGAGGCATCATTTTATGTAAAAGCTCAATTGAGCAATTAATTCCACAAGAGAAGCTCGCGCAAATCTCCCCAAATACTTGGAATAAGCTCAATAACATGAGCCTGGTCGAGCTTACGCAACTACAGGAAACCCCCAATCTCATTCCCTGGGCGGAATCTCTCACAAACGGCGAAAAAGCACACATCATCTCCCTCATGATCGCTGATGCTCAAGCAGGTAAACCAGACCTCTGGGACAAAGCACAGGTCGGCGTCGAGTGCCCCGATCCCCATACGCTCGTCCTCAAGCTCAGATCGCCCATGCCTCAGCTCCCTCTCTTACTCTTGCACATCACATGGTTTCCCCTCCCACAACATATTTTAGAAGATAGAGGGGGCATCCTCGACAGGACTGGCTCATGGACTCGCCCCGGAAAAGCTGTCAGTAATGGACCATTCGTCATGGGGACTCACCGTTTTAATGACTACGTCGAAGTCATTAAAAACCCAAGCTACCACGCTGCAACCCGAGTCGAGCTCAACGCAATTCGTTTCCTCCCCATCGTCAATGGCTTTACAGAAACTCGCATGTTCTTCGATGGCAAAATCCACATCACCAACAACGTACCACCAGAAATGTCGGATCTTGCACATCAACGAGCAGGGAATAACTATCGACAAGAGAATTACTACACCACCATCTTTTACAGACTCAATACGAAACACCCACCGCTCAATGACGTCCGCATCCGACAAGCCCTCTCCATGGCAGTTGATCGAGACACCCTCGTCAGAGAAGTCGTACGAGGAGCTGGGACGCCTGCCTATGGCTTTACCCCACCTGGGGCTGGATATCAAACGCCAAAACAAATCAAATTTAACCCACAACGAGCACGTCAACTCCTCGCCCAAGCAGGATACCCCAATGGTAAAGGCTTCCCTAGATTAGAGCTCATGACTACCTCACGAGAAGTGCAAAAAACAATGGCTGAGGCAATTCAAGCCATGTGGCAAAAACACCTCAACATTCATATTGATATCAGATCCTGCGAATGGACGGCTTATAAATTTGCACAAAATACCATGCAATACGACATCTCGTCGTCCTCATGGTCAGGCGACTACCTCGACCCATCCACCTTCCTCGATCTATGGACAAGCCAATCGGGAAATAACAACACGGGGTGGAATACACCTAACTTTGACGATAAACTCAATCAAGCTCGGCATACAGGCAATATCCCTCAACGCATGACTCTCCTACAACAAGGAGAGGACATCATGCTTGACCAAGCACCCGTCATCCCCCTCTATTGGGCGAAACGATGCTATCTCAAACGCCCAGAAGTTAAGGGCTGGCACCCACTCCTCCTCGACAACCACGTCCCCGAAGCCATCACCCTAAAGGAGCCTAGCTTACCAACTAACCCTAAAAAAGAGGAGAGCCATGATTAAAATGATTCTCAAACGCATGGCGCAGGGAGTCCTCGTCCTCTTCATCTTAGAGACAGTTACCTTTTTCCTCATCCGCCTCATGCCTGGTCACCCCTTCATGGGAGAAAAAAACCTGCCCTCTCACGTCCTCGCACAATTACAGGCAAATTACGGACTCGACGAAAGTGCCATCGTCCAATACGCCCATTATTGGCAAAATATCATCCTCCACGGAGACCTTGGACCCTCCCTTATTAAAGAGGGCATTGGCGTCTCTGACATCCTCGCTCAAGCCTTCCCCGTCTCTCTCTCCATTGGCATCTGGGGCATGATCATCTCCATCTTGGCAGGCATCCCAGCAGGCATCCTCGCTGCACTCTACAAAAATAAATGGATTGATTGGAGCGTCATGCTCTGTGCCATGGCAGGCATCTGCATCCCCGCCTTTGTCTTGGCACCCCTCTTTGGCATCGGGCTTGGCATGCATATCCCAGGGCTTAGCGTCGCTGGATGGGATGATCCATATTGCATCATCCTCCCCGCCCTCACCCTCGGACTCGTCAATGCTGCCTATCTCGCTCGCCTCACGAGAGGAGGCATGCTCGAAATCCTCTCCATGGACTTCATCCGAACAGCACGCGCCAAAGGCGCCTCACCCCTGCGCGTCATCATCACCCACTCGCTCAAAGGTGGGCTCTTGCCTGCCATCTCGTACCTGGGTCCAGCCTTTGCCGCAATGATCACAGGCTCATTCGTCGTTGAGACCTGCTTCCAAGTACCAGGCATGGGACAACACTTTGTCAACGCGACCACTGACAGAGACTACTTCCTCATCCAAGGACTCGTCCTCTTTTACGGCTTCCTCATCGTCGTTGCCAACCTCGTCGTTGACATCATCCAAATGCTCATTAACCCTCGCCTACGTAGCCAAGAATCATGAGCAAAACCCATCAACAAACATCATCCCAAGCAGAAAAAGGGACATCACTCTGGAGAGACGCCCTCCTACGACTCACGCGCAACAAAGCAGCCCTCATCTCGCTAACGGCACTCTTAATCATCGCTTTAGCTTGCTTCATGGGTCCACTCATCCCCACGCTCCCCAACCCCAATAATCAAGAACTCTCACTCATCTCAGAGGGAGTCTCTCTTAACCATTGGTTTGGCACGGATCAACTCGGCAGAGACCTCTTTGCTCGCGTCCTCTACGGTGGACGCATCTCCTTACTTGTTGGCATTGTAGCCACGGGGGTATCACTCATCATCGGAGTCATCTACGGGCTCATCTCGGGGTATGCAGGAGGCAAAATCGACGCTTTAATGATGCGTTCCGTCGACATCCTCTTTGCCCTCCCCTTCATCGTCCTGATCATCATCTTTTCACTCACCATCCAAGAGCCCTCGGATCGACTCACCGCTTGGGTCATCAACACCACAGGATGGTCAACAGAATCTGTCGCCCCCATCACAGGACTCATCCCCCTCTTCATCGCCATCGGTGCCTTGGGATGGCTCACACTCGCAAGAATCGTACGCACCCAAACCATCGAGTTAAAAAACCAGGAATTTGTTGAAGCAGCTCGTTCGCTAGGACTCAGCCATACCAAAATCCTCCTCTTCCACATTGCCCCCAACCTCCTGGGACCAGTCATCATCTACACGACACTAGCCGTCCCTGGAATCATGCTCCTAGAGGCAGTACTCTCCTTCCTAGGCTTAGGCGTCAAAGCCCCCAATTCATCATGGGGCACCCTCATCAAAGAAGGCGCCGACCGAATGGAAATCACGCCTGAGCTCCTCCTCTTCCCTGCTATTTTATTCTCCATCACCCTCCTTGCTCTCAACTTCTTAGGAGATGGGCTCCGCGATGCACTTGACCCAAAATCATCAAAAGACTAACTGCTACACTCGTCCTTTATGAAAATTATTGGTACCCTCCTCCTACTTTGTTGCTCCAACCTCTTCATGACATGGGCATGGTACGGACACCTCAAAAAAAGTAGTACAGTCATAGACAAACCCTTCATCCTCATCATCCTGGCCAGTTGGGGAATCGCTTTCTTCGAATACTGCTTTATGATTCCAGCCAACCGACTTGGCTACTCGGCAGGCATGAGCCTCGCCCAGCTTAAAATAGCTCAAGAAGTCATCACTCTATGCATCTTCATCCCATTTGCCATCTACTTTATGGGAGAACGTTGGAAAATGGATTATCTATGGGCTTTTATCTGCATCATGGGTGCCGTCTTTTTCGTCAATAGAGAACAACTCATGAGCTAAACCAAAAGCGTCAATCCTACTTTTGACTGGACAAAATAATCCATTACGACTAGATTTTTCCGACCAAGTCGGGCTATAGCGCAGCCTGGTAGCGCGCTTCGTTCGGGACGAAGAGGCCGCAGGTTCGAATCCTGTTAGCCCGACCACTAAACAGCCCCTTCCAGATTAATCACTGAAAGGGGCTTTCTCTTTGTAAATAAATGGACTATACAGCCTCACTCTAACAAAATAGACAAAAAGAGCGAACAAAACGCAACATAATTGATTTAGTCAAAATGTTGCATTTTTCAGGGTTAGGAGTTATTTAGGAGTCCACAATAATACCTAGGAACCTCACATTCTCCATCACGAAAATAACCACAAGCAGGGGGCAGACTCGGTATCGGATATTCATCCCTGCTCGATTTTCGAAATCTGGCAAAAAACCGCCCTCTATTACAAGAGCCGATCAGATACCCGACAGGATCTGATCAAGCTCCTTGGACGCGTGGTTAAAGGAGCAATTCAAGAGTGCCGTCTACCTCAGCTCTGCTATGTCGGTTCTCGCCCCGAACGTTGATAAACTCCGTGAAAACATGTGGCAGATCCGCAACTCTGACATGTTGTTTAAGCACTACAGAGCGGCGGTGAGTAAGCAGGACGCAAAGACTTATTTTGAGATTGTGCCGCACTAATGAAAGATTTACGTGTGATACACGTATTTACGATATGCAAATCACCATCACTGGGCAAGAAGTCAGCATCACCATGGACGCAGAACTTGAAGAAAGGATTGAAAGTGCGGCGAAGGAAGCAGGAATAACGCCCGAGGAATTTCTTGCGTCTGGGACAATGAGGAAAGTTGAAGAGCTGTTCCCAGTGTGAACTGTGTTACAGATTTTTCAACTGTTCGATGCCCCCTGATCGCGCAAAAAACGCCCCATTGTGAAAATGGTGGCTGTAAATTAAAAATTCATCAAAAAATAAACAATACAATAATACCGAGAACAAAGCCCGCCACAATTCCAATAATACATTGAATCCATGATCTGTGTGAACTTTTTGTTCATGCGCTATTACCAGTAAATCTGACGCAGAGCCGTCAGTAATACAGGAAACGTCTTTGATGTTGACTGTCTTCAATTTCGGATTTACATTGTCAGCGGATTGACCCCCAGCGTAAGCACCGATACCGAAGGGACTAGATAAGGTATCGGCAAGGGGCGAGGCGGTTCCCTTACTGCCTTTCGTGATTTCGCTCCACGAACCAATCCGCTTCCCTCTTGATTTAACGTATCCTTCACGTACAGGAAATGCTGTGACGATTGAATAATATCCATCCTTTTTGGCAAGCTGAATGAACATCGCCATGGATGGTTTTTTTCCTCTTACAATAATTTTCCGACCAGAAACAACACTCCAAACCTCGCTGATGTTTGAAAGGACAAATTGGAGATACTCTTCGGGTGTTTGATTTAGTTTTTCAAAATCGTGTGCATGATTAGCCACAATATGGGTAATGCCATATCCTTCTTCATTATCATCTCTTCCGACAAGCAGACGAAGAGGGAGATTGAGTAGCTCTTTTTTATAAGAAGGAATCATCAACCAATCAAGATTACCGTCTCTTGTCGAAATAAACGTGTCAGGCGATAAGGTCTCCCCTTCCTTGCCTTTTGCAATTACAGAAAAATTAGAAACAGGCATTTCATCGAACAACCCAACCATAGGCGCTTGCTCTTCTTCTTGCGGAATCAGTTGCCCATTGTCCTTCTGCGCCTCTTCCTTGGTCTTTAATCCCATTTCTACCATAACGGCATTGTTGGCTTCATTGAGAAGTTCGGAGTGAACGGCAAAGTTCTTCCATTGACTGCGAAGCTCCTTTAAGCCGTTGACGGCTTTGCGAATGCTTTCCAGGTCGTTGATGTCGATTCCGTACTTGCGGGCTACCTTGGGATTCCTAGAAGCCCCGTTGATGGCATTAAGTTCTCTTCCAAGTTCCTGATACTTATCGGCGACATATTTACCAATTCGCTTGTAGAGTTCTTCCGTGTCCGTATTTCCGAATAAGTCCGTTGAGAAGTTCATTCCCATCGCGGCGTTATCTCTGGCAATTTGCTGTAATGCCGCCTTTGCCGCCATGGCATTATAGGCTTCCTGAATTGTGCCACCATCCGCCAGAATGCCGATTCCCGTTCTCTGAATCTCGCTATCGTTCTTGAATCCTATGGCGATTCTGTAGGCGTGATCTTCCTCTATCTGCCCATTTCCCAGCGAATCAAGCAATTCCTGCGATGCATAGAGTCCTACTTCAACGCCCTTCATGGATGTTCCGCGTCGGGCTATCCCGTGTTCGGAGGCGGTTTCTCTTGTCATTGCAGACTCGCGGACATACCGGGCTATTTCGTAACCGCTCGCCTGTCCGTCGCGAATGTTGTTTTCAACGTCGAGACGCTTTGCCCATGCAAGGTCTTGCATTTCATTCTCCACATAAACGATTGCTTGAATATCAGCTTCCTTGCATGCCGAGAATCTATGTCGCCCGGAGATAACTTCCAGCGATCCGTCTTTTTTCATCCATACCGATATGGGAGGAGCATCGCGACACGGTCGGAATATCAATACCGCTCTCAATACACGAGGTAGCGAAGAAGTGCCTCAAATCATGAACGCGCACATGAGCAATGCCCAGACGAATACATGCGTTTGAGAGGGCTTTTCTAGGATTTTGCACCACGAACACCTTGATTGCTCCCTTCGGTTGCTTGTGATGCGCACTGATGCGCTCAATAACATCTTGAAGTGCTGGATTGATATAGAGAGTCCTCCGCTCCGTTGCGTGCTTGATATCAGGCACAGAGATAGATTCCTTTCCGATATCTTTCCATTCGAGCCTTCTTGCTTCCTCGATGCGCATCCCAGAGTACGCAAGAAACTCCACCATAATCTGCAATATCCCTCACCTATCCTCTCGCATTCTATGTCCTCTGAAACGAATTGCTTTGCCCGATTCACAAAGTAATCAATAGACTCCAAGGCACGCGGTTTTAATTCAGGACGATTCTTTTGCTTTGCTAAGTAGATTTCCAGAGCGGAATACCACGACAGCCGGAGAATTTCCTTCCTTTCGGACGAATGCTCTTCCAGAAACGCGGCAAGTTTCACGAGGGCTTTCGTAATATCTTTCGTCCTGAGAGA
>JAVXPO010000017.1:0-34524 GCA_036644695.1 Akkermansia sp.
ATTAGACAACAAAAAACTTGACCCACCTGATTATCTTATTTACATAATGAAGTGTTCTCTTTTTTTATGATACGCTTTTTCTCTAAAATACTCACGCTTGCTTTGTTGTGTCCCGTCATCTGCTACACGGCACAACATGCTCAAGCAGCTCAAAAAACTTATGGAATCTTTAATTGCAACTTCCTCGATCAAGGGAGCAGTGATAAAGTTAGTGACTCTACTATCAGCTCTGATTCTTCTTGGACAGATTCACAAATGGCCTGTGTCGAGAGAGCACTCAATACTTGGCAAAATCTCCTAGGCAATAAATCTACTAGGCAACTCAAGGCACTCTTCTCTTGGAGCAGTAATCTAGGAGATAACGTACTCGGTGGATCTACCTCTCCCTATAATTTCTGGGATTCAGAACCGAATCTTCCCTCTTATCAGTTTATGAATACTGTCGAGCTTGCATGGAGAGAGGGCAATAATGACAATCAATTGCTTCCAGAAGATTACGACATCGTCGTCCAATTTGCGACACCATACATCGATCAATTTAATTTTGACATTGCCGCGCCATCAGTCGATCAAATGGATTTTCAAAGCATCATGACTCACGAAATTGGGCATAACATTGGATTTTTCTCCACTGTACAACCAACACAAAATGCGGATGGCACCGCTACAGGGCTAGGCGCCTTCCCCCTAGAACTAGATGGGAAACCTCTCTACTCTGCTTTTGACATGCAAATGAACATACAAAAAGACCCTCCTGGTACTACCGCTACAAAAAGCATCAAATTGGGAGATACAATCAGTATTGGGAACCAAGGCTTAACTGTTTATAACCCTGAAACATGGGCAGAAGGCTCTAGCATGATCCACATTGATACAAGCCATGATCCTAATGCCTTGATGCAATACAATATTGGCAACGGAGTTGTCAGACGTGAACCATCCTCTAAAGAGCTTGCTTTATTATCCGACATGGGCTGGAAGATAGTCCCCGAGCCCTCAACGGGCATGCTCGTCCTCCTCTCAAGTAGCTTCCTCCTCTTGAGACGTAGAAGACAACAAACGGTATAATGGATCCTTGCGTGATGAGGAAGGCTAGACCTCTTCTGCACAAGCAGCTAAGAGGTCGTTAACGATCGCCTCAATGACCTCTTCTTTATCCATGATGTACCCATTGATAGGGTCATGCCAATAGAGGGATGTGGTCAAGGTGCGATTGCTACCGACGGGGTCGGTTTTTTTAGCAAGAGGCAAGCGATCAATGACATCGGGGAAAAATAGCTCAGCCACATCAAATACGGTCAAGGGCGGGGTACTTAAAAGGACGGAGAACATGCCACAACGCCATGCTTTATCCATGTCTTTAAGCAAATGATCAACTGGATAAAACTGATGAAGCTCCAGGAGGTGAACTTGAGGGGCTCTCTGCTCAGCCTGCGCTAATCTCAACTCTGTCAACACAGAGTATCCATCACTCAAGCCCAGTAACTCTGGGGTGCGCATCGTCAAGACACGCCCAAATTGGACGTTGATAAAATCCCGTAACTGAATCAAGGCATCCAGGTACGGGTCATCTGATTCAGTCATCAGGGGAGATTGGTCATTGCCATCCTCGGGGATGAGATCCATCCCCGTGATGTACGTCAATCGCTCAACTTTTGTCTCTGCCAATAGCTTCATCAATTGATGAATTGAGGCGATCATAGGTGCAGGGTCTGCCTTGATCGAGATAGGGTCTGCCCAGAGTGACGGGCAGATCAAAATCAACTCGCCAAATTGTTTGCCGTGGAGCAATCCAGCATTACTCTCGTCGATTAAATAATCGTAAAATCGTTGAGATGACAACAATTTGCCCAAGGTACATGAACTGCCAATAAGAACTGTTTGAGTCATCGTAAGCGAAATAAAGAGTGAAAGTTAGTTGAGAGCGTTAAACGCGGATTTGAAGAAATAATATCCCCATCCCCAATCGGGATCCATCGACCAATCCGGGTCGTAGTGATTGAGTGGATATAAGAAACGCTCTGGGTGAGGCATCATGCCCATGGCACGCCCCGTTTTATCCTGCAAGCCAGCAATGCTACATGCCGAGCCGTTATGATTATCCGCATAGAGCAAAGAGACGAGTCCCTCTGATAAATATTTCTCGGCATCTCCCGGGTCAGTCACGAGACGACCTTCTGCGTGGGCAGAGGGGAGCTCAAATTCATCAGGCAAGCCTTGCAAAAATGGCGAATTATCCGCCACTTTAATGAGGCGATCCCATTTACACTCAAAGCGTTCACTCTTGTTATCAATCAAGCTTGCGCGAGGTAATATCCCCAATTTTGTGAGGATTTGGAAGCCATTGCAAATCCCGAAGACAAATCCGCCGTTGGCGTGATGCGTTTTTAAGGCATCACCCAAGAAACGCTCGGTCTCTAGCTGAGCAAGGCGACCGCTCGTGACATAGTCACCATAGCTAAATCCGCCACTCAGCACGACGAGCTGTGCTTTGGCGACATGCTCGGGCAAAGCCGTTGCAATAGGTTGCACCTGTGTGGAGAATCCAGCGGCGAGGAGGGAACGTTCTGTTTCCACATCACAGTTGGTACCAGGGTACTTGAGAAGAAGGGCATGAGGCATAATCGTTATATAAAAGATGAAAGGTTGACGAGGGGCTTAAGAATCAATAATAGGGTGTTAAGCCATCTTTCCAGAGTTTTTTAAGCTTGGCAATTTCGCAATCCACAACCATTTTACCACCGCAACAAGTGGCGATTAAACGATGGTGCTCAGCACTGGCATGACCGATGCGTGCGAAGGGGAAGCCCTCCATCACTGCCTCAAACTCGCCAACGAGATCGGGGTCAACCTCGACGAGGATGCGCCCCGTACTCTCACTAAAGAGGGGAACGGCAGGGGATTGCCAGCCATTTTCCGTTGGCATCATCGATAAATCGAGCTCAATGCCACCCTTACCCGAGAAGGCCATCTCAGCCGCAGTCACGGCGAGCCCCCCCTCAGAGATGTCATGTGCTGATAAGACTAAGCCAGAGGTCAATGCTCGATAATAAGCCTTGTAGAGAGCAAAGTTTGCGACGCAATCCGTTTGAGGTACCTTAGCCTCTTTGACGCCGTGGGTACGAGCAAAAACGGAGCCCCCCATTTCATCCTCAGTAGTCCCGATAAGATAGAGTACGCTGTTGTCATGGCGCAGGGATGAGCCCGTGCGATGTGATGCCTCCTCGACAATACCAAAGCCTGAGCAAAGGAAGGAGACGGGGACGTTGATGGCACCCTGCTCTGTTTCAAAATAATTATAGAACGAGTCTTTACCCGAGATATACGGTGCATTAAAGTCGAGCGCGGCACGAGCAATACCCTTGACGCATTCCACCAAACGCCCCAGTTCTTTGGGATCTTCGGGGTTACCCATGCAGAAGTTATCGAGCAATGCCAAGCGATCGGGATTCGCCCCGACGAGAATCATCTGGCGAATGCACTCATCCACTGTTCCCGTGCCCATGGCATAAGGGTCAGTTTTACCCCATTCAGGGAGGATAGCCAATGCCATCGCCATGCATTTATCCGAGTCATTGATGGCAATGACAGAGCCGTCTTGAGGGGCATCTGCCGTCGCACCAGCGAGGGGTTTTAGCAAGGTATTGCCTTGGACTTCGTGATCGTATTCGCGAATGATGGGCTCGCGAGAGACGATGGCAAAGTCAGACATAATCGTCAACAGAGAGGCATTGAGGTCACCATCAGGTAGATCGAGCCCCGTGCGAGCAGGGAGCTTATCAAAGAAGGAGGTGAGCTTTTTGACGGGTGCCTCGTGCAGCTTGGAGTTATCCATGCTACAAACGAGATGACCATTGTGCCAAACCTTAAGGATGCCCGTATCGTCAGAGTGCCCAAGGATGGTCATCTCGGTCTGGAAGGTATCCGCCAATTTTTGCAATTCCGCGAGATCTTTTTCTTCAACGGCGAGAACCATGCGTTCCTGAGATTCTGATAGGAAAATTTCCCATGAGATGAGTCCAGGTTCCTTGAGTGGCGCATTTTCCAAGAAAATTTCACCTCCCGTTTCGCTGAGCATCTCTCCAGCGGCTGATGAGAATCCGCCTGCACCACAGTCTGTTAAGAAAACGATCAAGCCACGTTCACGAGCCTCCATGATGACGTCGAGCGTCTTCTTCTCTTCAATGGGGTTGCCAATTTGAACGGCGGTAAAGTCTGATTCGTGCGACGCCTCATCCAAGGCAGCCGACGAGAAGGTCGCCCCCTTGAGCCCGTCACGCCCCGTACGACCGCCAATGACGACAATCTTGAGACCAGGGCGCATTGCCTTATCAATGTCTCCACGAGGAATCACCCCCGCCGTGCCACAATAAACGAGAGGGTTATAAATATAAGTTGGGTCAAACTGGATGGCGCCAGTCACGGTTGGTATCCCCATACGGTTCCCATAATCTCGCACGCCATGCACCACGCCACGCATAATCCCCAAAGGATGAATCACATCATCGCTAATTGAGGCAGGATCAGTGTCTGGTGAGCCAAAGCAAAATACGTCTAGTGAGGCAATCGGTTTTGCCCCTTTACCTGCGCCAAGAATATCTCGAATCACACCACCAAGCCCCGTATTGGCACCTGCATAAGGCTCAATAGCTGAGGGGTGATTGTGCGTCTCTGCCTTGAGGCAAACAGCTAAATTATCGTCTAAGCCAATGAATCCAGCATTATCGACAAACGCGCTCAAGACAAATCCGGGCTTGCGCTCCATAATCACCTCAGAGGGATTTTTGATAAAAGTCTTAAAGAGGCTATTGATTGTCTCAGTTTTACCGTTGGCTGTATGCGTCACAGTTGCCGAGAAAATGCGGTGTTTGCAGTGCTCCGACCAAGTTTGAGCAATGACTTCAAGCTCAACGTCAGTCGGGTCACGACCCTCTTCTGTAAAAATTTGTTGCACGACCTCCATATCCTCTTGGGATAGGGAAAGTTTTTGCAATTTGCTCAAATTAAACAGTTCCTCGCCGTTCAAATCACGAACGGGGACAATGCGGTATGTTTTAGCGGACATGAATCTAAAATCGTCAAAGGTTGATTAAGCCACCGTCCATTTATGGATGGCGGGGTTGCACACGTCTCGGGCAAAGCGGGCGGCAAGCGCCTCTTTGTTTCCCTCGCCAAAGACATACACGCGCTGGGTAATTTTAAGAGAATCAATGGTAAAAGGTAGCCCTTCTCTCCCGCTATAATTTTGCAGGATGGCTTGCTTTTCCAAATCGAGAGCACCGGGCTTCATCCCATAATCGAGAATGAAGAGGGCACCCTTAAGTAAAGGCTCTTGTTGCTCACGTACCTCTTGGGCAATCTGATCGACGAGTACACTCAGCAGATATTCTCGTGCAGCATCAATCTGACCACTAACCTCAACCGCATAAACGCGACTGTGCCGCGAGGTCAAATTCGCATGGATCGGGGTATAAAGGAGACGGTCGGCATCGACCGCATCCTGGAATCGGCTGATTACTTCTAAGTACAAAGTCATAAGAATGTCTGGGGAGGGGTGAACAACGTGGAGCTTGAGGATTAGGTCTTAAGCGTTCTTTTCCAATCGGGAAAGAACTTCGGCATAAGCATCCATGAGACCGCCAAGATCCTGGCGAAAACGGTCTTTATCCATCTTTTCCCCCGTTTTCATATCCCACAAACGGCAGGTATCAGGCGAGATTTCGTCTGCGAGCACGATTTGCGCAGGATTCTCAGCCAAGCGACCAAATTCAATTTTGAAGTCAACGAGTTTGAGACCGACCTTTTGAAAGAACTCGATCAACACATCATTGACCAAACGAGCCTGCATGCGAAGATATTCGCATTCTTCTTCGGTCGCAGCACCCAATTCACGGGCATAATCATCATTGATAAAGGGATCACCCAATGCGTCTTCTTTATAAGAAAACTCAACAATAGGTTTTTGGAATGGGGTACCTTCTTTGATTCCCATGCGCTTACTGAATGAGCCAGCAGCAATATTGCGAACAATTACTTCCAATTTGAGAATAGAAACCTTTTTCACATCGATATTGATTTCATCAACATCGGCAATAAGGTGAGTCTTGACTCCCTTATCTTCGAGCATTTTGTAAATCAACAAGGTAATTGCCTTGTTAAATTTGCCCTTGTTCTCAAACTGTGCCTTCTTTTCTCCGTTGCCTGCGGTGGCATCGTCTTTATACTCCATGCGGAGTACGTTGGGATCATCAGTCGTATAAAGTCTCTTAGCCTTGCCTTCGTAAATGGGTTCCATGTTTCGGATGTCGCGGAGGTTAAAACGCGACAAGAAATGCATACCTTGTTCGTCTATTAAGGTCAAGAACGAACACAGAATACACACAGACAGCCCCCCTCGCGCATTGACTCATCAAAAAAGAACGATTCCTCCTCAATATTTTTAATAAAAAAGCAGAGAATAAATCTATTGAATTTTAGTACAAGCCATCTTCCCTAACGTAGGTATTCCTTGGCAAGGAGGGGAATAAAGATAAGCCTCATCAGGGGAAACAACAGCCATCTCAACGAGAACGAATGAAAAATCATGCCACGATTACGAAAATTGGCATTGATTCGGCACACAGAGGTTGTATCGTCTCTCTGTATGCACGCCGATTTGGAGAAACTATTATCGTTGGGGAAAATACCCCAGACCTTAGCCGATAAACTTGACCGCATCTCCCCCGGACGATATTGCCACCATAAAACATGGGGTACGGGCAAAATTGCCTCATGGCATTTACCCACTAAAAAGTTGACTATTGACTTTGAAGCCAGACAAGAGCACGAAATGGCTCTCGATCTGGCTTTTAAGTCTCTAATGCTTCTTGAGGATAACCACTTCCTCGTCCAGAGATACGAAAAGCTAGGGAAACTTAAAGCCCTTGGAAAAGAAGACCCCGTCAACCTCATCCGCATCACTCTCGAAGGTCACGGGAATTCCCTCAAGCCAGAGGATGTTGAAAAGAGCCTCAAGGGAACGATCATTGGAGAGAAAGACTGGAAAAATTGGTGGGATAAAGTTCGCGTTGAGTTACACTCTCGCGTTGAGTTCTCCATGCCAACTCGCAAAGGTGAGTTAATTAGATTGAGGCAAGATAAATTGAGCTTTATGCAAGCGGTCCTTGAGGACTACCTCGCACATAATAAAGACATCAAGGCACGCATCCGCGTCCTCGACCCCGTCAAAAACGACAAACTCCTTGCCGAACGAGAAATCACCACTCAAGTGCTCGTCGTCCTTGACCGCGACATTCGCACGGGAAGCAGCCCCATCTTTCAGCAAATTTTGGAGATTGCCGTCATTCGTGACGAATTTGCCGATGTCATCAAGTATGATTCGGCAGGCTTCCTCCCCCTCTCTGACCTCCTGCAAAACTACGCTGCCAGCATCCCTGATGTCGTAGGTGCCATTCCCTCAACGAGACAGCATCGCATTTACGAAGCTCTCCCCAAAGCATTTGGCGATGAGGACTGGATCACGATTGGGCTAGAAATCTTCGATCGCGGTGGAGCTCGTGCCATTGGCGAAATCGCCAAGTTCATCAAAGAGCAAGGCAAGGAACAAGACCTCCTCGACCATTTGGCTCTCGGCATTACCAACCAAACGCTCTCCCCCGATGCATTGATTTGGACATGCCGTAACCGCAAGACAGATGCAGAAAAAGTCTTTTGCCTCAATGTTGGCACCGCCATCCTCAACTTGATCGATTACGACCATACGGAGGGAGGACCCAGCAAAGTGCTACGTCTGAAAAACCTCATCATGGATGACAAGGCACTCGTCAAAGACTTCATCGTCGGCTCCGCACTAGGTGAGGTTCGCCAATTTGCCAAGATGATCTTTAACGCCGCCTCCTTCCCCGAGATGGATCGCAAAGCTCTCCTTGCTCGTATGATGGAGATTCGCCCTGAAGTTCAGGAAATCATCCTCAACGACACCTCAACAGATTCTGACAAAAACAACGAACCTCTCTTTGTCTCATGGGCAAGCATTGATAAGCGCAAAGCTGAATACGAAGACCTCGTCAATGTCAAAATCCCACAAAACAAGCACAACAAGTCTCTCTTCCGAGCAGAAGGTGACCTTCGCGAAAACGCAGGCTACCAAGATGCCAAAGAAGTGGAACGCGTCTTGAACCGCCGTCGTGCGGAACTGGAACGCGATCTTGCCATGGCTCGTGGCACTGACTTTAAGGCAAGCAATACAGACGCAGCAACCATGGGTACACGCGTCATCTTGCAATCAGATAACGGACAACAGGCATACACCATCATGGGGGCTTGGGATTCTGACCCTGAAACGCATACGATCTCGTACCTATCGCATATTGGCAAACAAATCGTTGGCCACAAAGTGGGAGATACTATTAAATTCATCCCCATTAACGAAGAACGTAAAAAAATCTTTACGATCGTCGCAATCGAAGCGGTTAATCCCTGAGATTCAAATAATTTCAAAAACGGAGCCTCATCACAGGCTCCGTTTTTTTATGGCGGGATGAGGTCTAGTGGAGAACGTGTTGCGCTAACGGAGCCAAGCGGAGTGTTACCCACCTGCCCCCAAGAGACGGGCTCATTGCAGGGTAATTTGAGAAAAAGAGGGCGGTGAGTTTGTTGGCGAAATTTGGCGCAGAGCCAAGACAGTATCCTCCTTGCTCTTTTTTATAGTATATAAGAGATGAAGATGATATTACTCTTGCCCTGCCCCTTTTAGAGCTCTTGATATAGCAGGGAAGAGTTGTTTTTTACGACTGACGATGCCATTGGCGGAGAAAAGATGATCGTCGAGACGTTCGTACTCAATTCGATCGAGAACATTGGCATCTCCGACAGCGAGCAAGAGTGAATCATGAGCCACAATGTCGGTCACCATGAGACAGGCGATACGGTAGCCCTCTTGTTTCACGAGATGGAGGAGCTCATGCTCTAATGCTTGGCGGACAGAATCAAAGCCATATAAGCCTACCTCCTCTACCTGAGATAAACTAATAGTAGAGCCAAATTCGATAAATTCCTTGCGATCTGCATGGACAATTTCGGATGAAGTCAATTCCCCCGATCGTAGAACAGAGCCCTTGGAGAAAAACTCTTTGGTAAATTGAGCCGCGTCAATTTTAGCAATGTTAGCAAGCCATTTGAGCATTTCTCTATCGACCATAGTCGTGGTTGGCGAGGTTAAATTAAGGGTATCAGACAAGATACCCGCGCAAAGGCAGAGGGCAATCTCTGGCTCGGGGATTTCATTTCTATGATAAAAGCGACGTCCGACGAGAGTAGAAGTCGAGCCAACAGGTTCGTTGAGGAAGCGGATTGGATCGCGAGTCGCCACTTGAGTACCCAAGCGGTGGTGATCCATGACCTCGATGATTTCGGACTCCTCGACACCATCAACAGCTTGAGAGAACTCATTGTGATCGACGAGAGCGAGACGCATGCGAGGCGGATCGACGAGGTCGGTTTTTGAGATAACGCCGATGACGGTATTGCCCTGTTTATCGAGCACGGGAAAGACGGTTTGTCGGCTTTTGACGGCGATTTGACGCAATTCCGTCAAAGGCATTTCATGAGTAAAGCAGGTGCAGTCCTTTTGCACAACATCGTGGACGCGCCGAGAGCAACGAATGAGCTGACCAACACTTGAAGTATCCCAGGGAGTGCTCAAGATGCAGGCTTTTGCCTCTTGAGCCATCTCGATAATATCCCCCGTTGGGTGTGCCCCAGCGGTAATGACGAGGGCACGCACGCCATATTCTACGGCAAAGAGCTGGACATTAGGGCGATCGCCACAGATGACGAGTAACTTATGAACGAGTCCCTTCCTCTTATAGTTCTCCAAGCGACTTTTGACGCTTGGTTCGCTGGAGGCACCGACGAGCAAAATCATCTCCTCATCCGCATCAGGGAGAATCTCGCCCGTCAGGCAAGTCGCATTGATCGTCTCGGCGATATTATGCAAACTAGCAACAACCGAGCGCACGCTATCATCACTGATCTGAGAGGGGAGGAGCAAGTTAAGAAGATCAGGGTAGCGTAGGAGTCCGTGGAGTTTTTTCTCCATGCCAATGACGGGAATCGCATTGAGCCCCGCATCGGTCATCCGTCGGTAAGCCGTCATGAAGGTATCGGAGGGTAAAACAGAAATCAAATGAGTCTGACAAATCGTACGCGCCGTCGGGGTCGCATCGTGAATCAGCAAGGGCTCAGGGAGACCCGCCTGCCCGAGCACCCACGCCGTCCGCTGGCTAATATCGCCACATCGAGCCGCTACTGCACCAGGGTAACCATGTTTGCGCAAGAAAGAAGCATTACCAATTGCCGAGCAAATCGAGTCTGTATCTGGATTTTTATGTCCAATGACATAAAGAGGATAGTTTTTAACGTCCCCCTCCTCATCTGTATCGAGATGGGGATATGCCTTGTAGTGTGTTGCATTCATGAGTTTAACTTAAATCTGAGAGGCGCCACCATCGTAGATTCGACAGAACCTTGATCGTTGCTTGCTGGGTAAAATGTCCAATGCTCCTTGACCCAAGCGAGGGCAACCTCGTCAAGAATTCGGACTCCGCTTGATTTTGCAATCATCACTTGGAGAGGAATCCCCGAGGAGCTAATCCTCACTTGGAGCATCACAACCCCCTCTCGCCCCTCTCGACGAGCCATCTGTGGATATGGGGGTAAAGGAGCAAATTTATAGCGTGCCCGTTGTGCCACAACGGGGAGTGACGAAGCCTGATGAGAGGCAATACTAGATTGAGCAGGAGTTCGTTGTGCCGATTGGCGAGATGTGCGTTGGAGCGATTGAGGGAGTTTGCTCGATTTAACTATTTTTTGAGAGCTATCCTCGTTGAGCATTTGACCATAATCTGAATCGTCATAATTCATCGGCACGTACTCGACACGCTCGACACGCTCGGCAGAGACGAGAGGCATCGACATACTGGATTCATTATTTTGCATCCAATTCGACACATCCCCAGCCGTCACGCCTAAAGTTGGCATTTCAGGACAGATCACCGCTCTTGCTTGGGGAGACGTAACTCTCTCTTGATGATGAACCACTAACGGCTCTGCCATCACATCTGCCTCAATACATGAAATTTGCATCGAAGCCGTCGTTAACTCACCAGAACCCAACAAATCACAATGAATCATCACCAAAATCCCACCCAAAGCCACCTGTACCCCAAAAGCGCACAAAGCCACCCTCACCAACAACGAACGAGCTGGCGTAACCGACCGATAATTAGGTCGTGGCATAAAGCATGGAGCAAGTTTTTTCTCCATAGTAAATCAGATAACTCCCTCAGCCTACCCCCCAATCATTCACATTGCAATCCCAGTCCCCGTCAGAATCAATGACTTCTGAAAAAATCGAAGCAAATCATTTAAGCGCTTTAATTTTATACAAGCACTTCGATAGAAAAACAATTCCTTGAGTTCGTAAAAAATAAATAGAATCCATCCACGTCCAAAGATCTCTGTAGGTATCTTTCCACGGAGAACGTTTCCACGCCTTATTAAAAATACCATAATCATGCCTAAATGCCCGAGGAACAAAAGACTTAGGATGCCCCCATAAATGAATGATACCTGGATGATATGCGGCATCAACAATCTCTTGCTCGGATAGACTATTGTTTAAAAAAGAGCGTCTGCCTCTCCAACATATTTCCCAAATACTCCCATCATTAATATTCCATCGTGGATGTAGGGGTAGTATTTTCTGGAAAAACATGTGATTAATAATATCTTGATCTTGCCACGTTAAATGAGCTATATTTTCACAAGCGTATTGTAAAACTTCTTTTTCAAAATCAAGTTCACGTATTTCTTTCAAATTATAAAGAATAACGCCTGCATTAAAATACTGACATGGGTAGACTAACCCAACCTCTTTTTCCATTCTTGCTAAGGCAGCGGGCAAGACATCTTCAGTCGTCTCAACTGCCGCCAACATATTTCCATCAAAATCAGTATGGTATAATTCAGACACATCTCTTGCAAAAACAACATCAATATCTAAATAAAGAACTCGATCTATATTTAGAGGAAGACATTCTGCAAGAGATAAACGATAATATGTTGCAGTAGTCCACGCATCACCTACAGGAAAATCCTTAAACATCGAATCCATTTCGATATAATGGATAAAATACTCTCGTGACGTTATAAAAAGTTCTAATCTTTTCTTATTTTCATCAGAAAGATTATTACCCATAATGAAAATATGAAGAGGCTCTAATGTTTGATGGCAATCCAGCATCGACTGAATACTCACACCAAGCATCAAGGCACCATTATTATCAGACGCATATACTACATTAATATCATTCATTTTTTATATTTTTTGATAAAATTCCTTTAATTAAATCCGACCATTGAGCATAAACAACATCGGGAGAATAATTTTTATTCCACGTATCATATCCTTCTTTTCCTAAGGAAATCCGTAAAGATTTATCTTGAAGAGATTGAATAGCATTTAAGAAAAACTTTTTATTTCTTTTTTTCAACACAATTCCACCCTTCAATGTAGAAATACTACCAACATTGGGAGCAAGCCAAGGAACACCACATGACATTGCTTCTAAAAGGACAAGAGGTTGTTGCTCTTGATTAGAGAATAAAAAGACAACATCACTTTCCGCAACGGCAGATTTAACTTCATCTCTTGGTAAATTATAGATAAAACGAAAACGAGGATCATCTCCTGCTTCTTTTTCTACTAATTGAGAATATTCGTTCACTTCAGGAATAATAAATAAAAAAATGCATCCTTTTATTGATGATTTTTTAACCATATGAACAACTTCTCTTTGTTTTTTTAGAGAAGAAGCAGATGCTAAGCAAGAAAATAACAAACAATCATTCAGACCATGATTCTCACGAAATACTTTTTCGGGAAGATTAAATGGCTGAAATGTATTTGGTATTGCCTTTATATTTTTTAACTTCTTTTTCTGAGCGACGTAGCAATCATAGCATTGAGCAACTGCTCCATAATTCGCCAAAAATACAATTTGAGCTAATTTCGAAGCCATATTCACTTGCTTTCTGATCTTTATAAAAGAAAGAACCCATTGAGCTAATCCAAAAAACGGAGGTATATTGATTCTAAAATATGAGCCAAAATTCGTTCCTGCACCATGAGGTCTTATAATCACAGGAATAGCTCTCTCACAACACACATCCATCACCTCAGTTCTCATCCATCCTGACCATGAATGAATAATAACAACATTAGGACAAACCTCAGTGATCACATTCTCCACTATCTGATGCTTATTGATACATTCTTCAGGACTTAATCTTATAACAGGACAGGGATCTTTAACCAAGGAACCATTCAAATGAGAACATAAGATAGTCAGCACTGAGACAGTCCATCCCATCTCAACAAAATCTTTCGCCATATCAAAACTAGCCCCAGCAACCCCTCCTGAATCAGGAGGAAAGGCATAAGCAACAATCAATATTTTAGGAGGAAACAATAAGGCATTCATTTAAAATAACTTTTTTGTTTCTGTAGATTACTGAATGAATTTATCTCGTTCAAGCTTTTTATGTAAAATTCTTTTTACTAAACCACTCATCCCTCGTCCCCACACATAAAGAAAAATAAAATAAATGGGACAAAATAAAATATTTATCATGCCCGCATAACATAACCAATTAAACCAACCATCCGAAGGTAAAAATGGAACAATCATTTTCATCACATAATTAACTACAACAAATGATATTGCCATCAATCCACAGTATTTAATCCATTCTCTCCAATAAAGTAAAACAGATATTTTAAATCCTTTTTTAAATAAAAAATAAGGTTTCCAGATTGAAACAATCACAAGAGAACTCAATATACTCCCCAAAAGAATACCTTTCAACCCCATCAAATATCCACAACTCACCGCAATAATAATAAATAGAACTGCTCCTGCTATAGGAGACCAAATATCATAAAATAATCCATATCCATTGAGAAATTGATTAAATATGCCTCCTATAATATGGATAAAAAAATCACATAAGATAAGAATTAAAATAATATGAGGCAAAATATATTTATCGCCTAACCATAGCGCAATAAATCCCTCCATGAGCATATAAAAATTAAAACAGAAAAACCCTACAATAAAAAAACGCGTAGCGAAAAGCTCCCAAAATATTTGTAAATTCTTATTTATATTATTTTCTGCGATTAAATTACCAATCCCAGCCTCCGTACTACTTAAAATGCCATTAATTAAGGTAACTATTTTAGAACGAATCATTTCATAGTTACCATAAAATGCAACCTCACTCAAAGAAACAAATAGGTAAATTAAAGATGGTGTTGTTTGAAATTGAATTGCATCCCCTACCTTATGAACAAAGATTTGCTTCGTATACTTCATTACCTCTGGATACTTCTTAAATAAAAGTTTCCCCTCTCGGATTTCGCTTTTAAGCCATGGGTAAACTTTATTTATTTTATAGTTAAGAATAATTGAGTAAATAATTCCAAAGAATAATTCTATCCCTATCCATAGATAATAATTCCCAGTCTTCCATGCGCATACCATTTGAATGCCAATTTTTAAGAGATTGGCGGTCTGAAAATAAGCGGTAACTATATAATTCTTTTGATCTGCCCCAAGCAATGTTTGCCTATAGTTGATAAAATAACCAATAAGCGTCGAGGTTAGAAAGGAAATATAGGCGAAATAAATAACACCCATATCAAATTCTCCTCTAGGGAAAATAAATGGCAGACACCCCCCTAATATAATCCCTGCACCTAAAATGATGAGTCCTATGTTTCGATATAAGTATCCAAAAACAGAGATAATTTCATTTATCTTACATTTATCTTGGTCAAATAAAGGTTTGTAGAGCACATACCCTACGGCACTACCTATCCCCAACTCTGCTAAATTAAGAAATCCCAGCAGATTCTGAAGTGTACCTGTTAATCCAATGAAATCAGCTCCAAGAGAATCGAGAAAAATTTTCCTAGAGAAAAAAGTAAGGGGAAGCGTCGTAAAATAAACGATTAAATTGACTTTTGCATTAAGCCACGACTTTTTTATTCTCGATTCATTCATTGATGATCATTCTTTATTGTTGACCTAAGCATCACTTCGGCAAGAACAGCCGTACTGTATTTATTTTAAGAGAGAAGTCAATCAAATCTCTCTTGATAAATATCCTATCATGAAAATCTTCTCATCTTGCATTGCCTCACTCATGAAGTTGTCAACTTTTCCCATAAGAATGTAATTTTTTCTTACTTTCAACCTGCTAGGATCAATATCGTACGCTGAGGGAATGCCAGACATAGATTACCAATTTCCGCTCTATTACCATAATTTCTATATTACAATTCCCCTTTCGCAAAAGTAGATCCCCCTGCTCGTGTATGACAAAAGAGTCTGATTATTTATGAAAGGTGTTGTTTAGCTGATTGAAAAAACGGTTCCATGTACCATCTGTCTTTATAGAGAATAGCAACAACAGAACGATCTCATGTAAAATTATTAGTATTATTTCTCCGACAAATTTACTATCCAACATCAAATACGGCTCTGGGGGAGAACGTGTTGCGTTAGCGTAGCGAAGCGGAGTGTTGCATCAGATTCTCCCTCAGATACCATCCCATCACAAAAAGATGTCACAGGTTTGAGATAACCCCTTTTCAAGACTTTTATTTAGGACAAGCATGGACAGGCGGGTAAAATTATTTCTCTCCTGATAAATAAGGTTTGACACCTCAACGATCTAATTGCATAAAACAAAGAGATTGCCACTTCTTTATGTTTTTTAAGCATCGTCATTCCCGTTACACACTTGATGAAATGTCATCTCGTCGGGATAAACGTGTCCAAGTCGTACGACAATCGTTGCCTATTTTCGCAACAATTTTACTCCTTTTCCAATTTCTTCTTTTAGCTCTCCTTTGTTTCAAACCATGGGATGAATTGAGAAGCCTTGAGCAAGAACATGATTTCGTCCAAGCTCGCTTAGAAAAGGCAAAGCTCAATCTCAAGCAATCAAAACAAGAATATATCTGGATGGCTCAAGACCCCGAATATTTTGAAATGATTGCTAGAGATAAAAATAATCTTGCTCAACCAGGCGAGCATATTATTCGCATCATCACACCACGCCTCTTACGTTAATCGCAAGAGATTATTTCTCTGCTTTTGCTGCTTGGATATAGGGTAAGAGCTCTTCATAGGTATCTTTACCTAAATATCGTTTGAAGGAACGTTCTGGAGATTTGTACATATCGACAAAAATCAAACAATCCAGAACGTCACCAAAATTTTTATCAACGCTAAAGGAGAGGATTTTACCGTTTAATCTCAAATATTGTCGGAGCAAGACAGGTATCCCCTTGCCGTCCTCTTCAATCTCGGAGATGAGCTGAGATAAGCATTGAGAGTCAGTGAGCCCGATGGGTAAAATGCGTAGTTCAGATGCCTTTAACTTGAGGCGATGAGGGGGCGTAAATGCTCTAACTGATGAGGCTAATTTCCCCTCCATCTCTTTTGCCTCAAGGTAAGAGACAATGATGGCACGAGATAGATTAGTATAATCGCGAGAGATACTAACCGTCCCATAGAGATAGCGATACTGTGGGTATCTCGCCATGTAATGCCCGATGCCCTGCCAAATGGTACCCAGAGCCAATGGACGTTTTTGATACTCGGGGACGATAAAGGCGCGCCCCATCTCTAATCCTCGAGACATTGCCTCAAGAGCTGTTGGAGAGAAGCTGAAATAGGCACCATTATATAATCCCTTCACTCCAAATTCTTTGAGAATTTGATCCGTACGCCCCATGCGATAAGCACCGATTAACTTTTGCTCTGCCCTATCCCACAAGAAAAGGTGCAGGTAGTGATTATCAAATTCGTCTAAATCGCAACTCAACCCCGATCCCTCACCCACTGAACGAAACGTCAGCTCGCGCAAGCGACCAATCTCTCTTAAGAGTTTGGGGATTTGCCATGATTCTGCGATATAAACCGTCCAATCAATCCCCTCAGGTTGTACATAGGTACATTCATGGGGGAGAGCATTGATTTCTTCTTGGAGCTCAATGCCTGGAATCGGAGCAATCAATTCCTCTTGACGAGATTTTTTCACATGGATTTTTGTGACGAACGGCTTGCGACTTTTTTCGTAACTTTTCCCCAAAAGATAAGTTCTCAAGCGCAATTGTGACATCAATGCCTCATCCGATTCAAATTGGCTCAAGGTAGACGCCGAGACAGGCTTACCTACAACGATTTTATGAACTTTGCGAGAATCGCGCCCTACTTCACGAGGGAGGAAGGCAACGCGGAAATCGCGATTGATGAGAGAAATCCCCTGAAATAAAAGGCTATTGCGACCAGGGAAATGGACAGGCACCACGGTTGCCTTGGTACGTCTAATGATACTAGCAATATTTTCATTCCATTCATCATCTGTCACATGTTTATCTTTGATGGAATAACTTGCAGCCGTCCCAGCAGGGAAAATGCCAATCAAGCCCCCCTTTGAGAGCCATGATAGCATCTGTTTAATTCCATTAAAATTTTTACGGCACGCATTATCGTCCTCATAAACATCTACCTTAATCAGCCATGGCTCTAGCTCTCCACAGAGAGAGAGCTGCTCATTGGCGAGGATGCGCACATCATCACGGACACGAGTCAATAAATCACCAAACATCAACCCATCAGATAAGCCATGTGGATGATTGGCTACCACGACACAGGCACCTTTTTTAGGGATATGATCGAGGTCACCTGGACGTAATTGATATTTGAGTCCCAAAAATTTTGTAGAGAGATTAAAAAAATTTTCGGTAGTCCCGTTTTTCACTGCCTCTAAGATTTTGGCGTAAGCTTTATTTAATCGGGCAAGTCCCAACATTTTTTCAGCAGACGAGGCAACGATAGCAGGCATGTGAATTCCTTCACCGACAAGGTCTCGAATATCTACCATTTTATTGCGTTCACCCTCTGGCATGTTGCCGAAGATACCCCAGTACACACAAAATGGAAATCTATTTTTCCATGACAGCGGAACAGTTTCTTGATTTTTTGTAATTCTTAGCTAGAATAATGTATCTGTTACAGAATAACCCCCTTCATTTCATGAAAAAAATCAACTTTCTTTCAACAATTGTTCTTGGACTGTCCTCATCCTTTTTGATGGCGCAAGAACAAAATACTCCCCCTGTCGCATCAGGCGACAAGTCTGCGCCAACTATGACTGCACCTAAAACCACGAAACTCATCTCTCGTATCGAATCAGCTGAACATGGCGAGACACTCCTCTTAGCCAATGAATGGCTATCGTTAAAAATCTCAGTTGCCGACTCGGTCGTCATTGGGGGGGAATTTACCGATAAGGTCAATGGTATTACTTATACGATCAAACCCGACCTCTTTCGACTAGGATTTGCGACAGGAGAGAAAAATCAAGAGGGAGAGGAAAAGCTCAACTTCACCTCATCTGCCGATTTCCTCGCCGATCAATTCTCGATTACCCCCCTCCCCGCAGAGCCTAAGGCACGCCGTCTTGTCGAGCGTCGCGAAGGGGTCTCTGCCTGCCTCACCTTTGCTACTCCCGATAATGGGGTCACGCCAGCATGGTTCGCAGAATTGAGAGAGGGCTCACCCTACATCCGCCTCTTTGTCACCATCACTTGCAGACATGCAGGGCAACCAATTCGCGAAATTCGCATCATCGAATTTAAGGCAGCTAGTCTCGCCGTCCACGGCTCCGTAAAGGGCTCACCTATCACGGCATCGGGGGAAAAGCTTTTCCTCGGGACAGAGAGTCCGCTTGGCAACAATTTTATCGAAGACGGTAAGGTAGTCTGTGCCTACAATACAAAAATTGACCTTCCCGGCAAATCGACGACGAGTTGCGGAGCCATCATGGGCGTCTGCACTCCAACACAATTGCGTCGCACCTTCCAGCTTGCCTACATCAATGAAGAGCGTGCAAGACCATTTGGCATCTATCTAAACTACAACACATGGTATGATCTCGGGTTCTTCAATCGTTACAGCGAAGCTGAAGCGATCGAAACTGTAACTGCCTTTGATAAAGAGCTCCGCCAAAAACGCGGTGTCAACCTAGACTCCATGTTGATGGATGATGGTTGGGATGATGAAAAAACCCTCTGGAAATTCCACAAGGGATGGCCTAATGAGTTCAAAACGCTCAAGACAGCCATGGCAAAAGCGGGCACCGAGCCAGGCGTCTGGTTCTCCCCTTGGGGTGGATATGGGCAACCTAAAGATAACCGCCTCGCGGCAGCAAAAGGAACAGGGCTCGAAACTCAAGATGGGGACAATGTCAAATTCACGTTGACCAATCCAAAATATTTTGAGCACTTCAAAAATATGTGCTTCCAAATGATTCGTAACAATGGAGTCAATCATTTCAAGTTCGATGGTACCTCGACAGAAGAGCATTTTAGCAAAGGACAAAAATACACGAGCGACTTCCACGCAATCATCGGTTTAATTGGCGAATTGCGCAAGGAACGCCCCGATATTTATATCAACCTCACGACAGGCACATGGCCATCCCCCTTCTGGTTTGCCATTGTGGACTCTATCTGGCGTGGTGGCTACGACCATGAATTCGTCGGGGTAGGCTCTCCACGCAATCAATGGATGACCTTCCGTGATGCGATGATTTATCAAAATAATGTCCTCAAGTCCCCCCTCTTCCCCATTAACTCGCTCATGACACACGGTGTCATCTATGCAGAAAAGGCACGCGATCTCAATACCGACCCTGGCAACGAACTCGCCAATGAAATTTGGTCTGGGTTCGCCTTTGGCACTCAAATGCAGGAAATCTACATTTCCCCCAAGCTCATGAGCCAAAAAAATTGGGATGACCTAGCGGCAGCTGCCAAGTGGGCACGCAAAAATCAAAACACACTCGTTGATACTCACTGGATTGGTGGCAACCCCACAATGCTAGAAGTTTATGGCTGGGCATCATGGTCACCAGAGCAAGGCATCATAGGGCTCCGCAACCCCTCTAACCTCACCAAAACATACACATTTGACGTTGGTGCCATCTTTGAACTTCCTTTAGGCGCCTCTGCCACCTATTCCGTCTCCTCACCTAAGGGCGACAAATTTGAATTTGATACACTCAAGGCAGGTCAACCCGCCACCATCACACTCAAGCCATTTGAAGTGATTGTTATTGACGCTAAACCACAATAATCATGCATCCAGCTATCGCGATTGACGGTCCTGCTGCCTCGGGTAAATCCACGGCAGCACGGCTCGTCGCTGAAAAACTCGGGTATACCTTCATCAATACGGGAGCCATGTATCGAGCGATCACTTGGTATACCCTCCAGCAGGGGATTGACCCACAAGATACATCCGCCGTCATCGACCTCTTGCCAAAGGCGCCCCTCGCTTTTGGCAAAGTAGGGACTCAATCCGTCGTCCTCTACCAAGGGAGACAACTAGGTGACGAACTTACAAGCCCTGAGATCAATGCCAATGTATCAACCATTGCCGCCATCCCAGAAGTACGTACCATGCTTGTCAAACGTCAACGTGAATACAATCTCTCAGAGCCCGTCGTCATGGAGGGCAGAGACATCGGCACAGTCGTCTTCCCCGAAACAAAGTTCAAATACTTCGTTACAGCATCAGAGCAAGTCCGTGAGGCACGCCGTGCCGCCCAAGGACTCACCGACTCTATCGCAGAACGTGATAAAAAAGATTCATCTCGTGCAACCGCCCCACTTGTACAAGCAAGTGATGCCACTCTCGTTGACACCTCTGATATGAGCATTGAGACTGTCGTCGATACCATCGTCATCGACATTAGACATAAATTATCCCTATCATGAATGCTTTTTACTGGGTCTTTTATACGCTCTTTAAGTCAGCGGCTCGCGCCTTTTTTTCTCACAAAATCATCCATCGGGAAAAATTGATTGAGGAGGGTCCCGTCCTCATTATTGCCAACCATCAAAGCTTCATCGACCCCCCCATGCTTGGCATCTGCTATGAGGATGCCATCTGGTTCATGGCAAGAAAGTCGCTCTTTCAAAGCTTTTTCAAATGGGGTCTCCCCATCTGTCAGGCAATCCCCATTGACCAAGAAAACCCCGATTCAAAAAGCCTAAAAACCATCATTCGACTCTTAAAAAGCGGACAAAAGGTGCTTGTTTTCCCCGAAGGCTCACGTAGCCCTGATGGACAGATTCACGAGGCAATGAGTGGCATTGGACTCATTTTGGCAAAAACACAAGTTCCCGTCCAACCGCTTCGCATTCATGGTGCCGACCAAGTTTTACCCATGGGATCAAGTGCCATGCACATCAGACCAGTCACTATCACTATCGGCGATCCAATCAACTTCACGACACAAGAGCTCAATGCACGAGGCAAAAATGCCTACCAGTATCTCGCCAATAAAATGATGGACGCAGTCAGAGCTCTACCTACGGAGGAATAATCGCGTATGCTCTCGCAGCTCCGATTAGTTAATTTCCGTTGTTATCCTGACCTGCGATGGACTATCCCTCCAGAAGGAGCCATCATCGTCGGCAATAATGCAGGAGGTAAAACGAGCATCCTTGAGGCGGCTTGCTTCTTACTACGCCTGCAATCCCCTCGCACCTCTCGCATCGCTCATCTCATCAAGCATGAAGCCTCATCATTTGGCATTCGTGGAGTCATCGCCGACCAAACGCGACGCCTCGTCTGGAATGGGCAAAAACCCGACCTCCGCGTCAATGGCGAGCCTCGCCTCGACCAACGGGACTACCTCACCGACAGCTACCCCATCGTCTGGCTCGGCAATGCTGATCTCGACCTCGTCCAAGCCGGGGCTGATGCCAGACGCCGTTACCTCGACTTCCTCGGCACTCAATGGCACCCCATCTATCGAGAGGAGCTCATGCGTTATAACCGCGCGCTCAAATCACGCAATCATCTCCTCAAAAACCCCTCTCCGAACCAACGTCAACTTGAGGCATATACTCACACACTCGCTTTACATGGGGACAAGCTCATGCAAATAAGAGCAGATCTCGTCCGCATCCTCACCCCCCACGCCATCCATGCCTTTCATGCCATCGGGGGCAATAAGGACAATAACCCCGTCGAACAATTTGCCATCAGCTATCAAGCATCATGCCCCATCAATCTTGAGCAAACCCTCATGAGCGAACTTGCACGAGATCTACGCTATGGGCAAACTCAAATTGGTCCCCATCGAGACGATCTCATCCTCAATATCGACGGCATGCCAGCCAGTCAATTTGCCTCAGAGGGACAACAGAGAACCATCGCCATTGCCCTAAAAATGGCACAATCCTCACTCTTACGAGAGGAAACAGGCAGAGCCCCCATCCATCTCATCGATGATGTCTTTGGAGAGCTTGACCCCTCACGACGCCTTGCCCTACTCCAAGCACTCCCCAACGACTCTCAAAGTATCATCACAACCACACACCTCACATGGATGAATGGTCAGTCGTCAACTCTCCCCATCTTTGACCTGAAACAAAGGAATTTAACCCTGAGAACCCACTAAATCAGCTTCAAAACTTCAAAAAGTTACTAAGTAGATGAATGCCTGTCTTTTGACTCTTTTCTGGATGAAATTGCGTGGCAATCAATCGCCCTCGACAAATCGCAGCAGCGAATTGTTCTCCGTAAGTGCAACATGCGCCAATGAGAGATTCATCCTCTGGACGAGGATAATAGGAATGTACGAAATAAAAATAAGGAGATTCCCCTATTCCATCCCAAATTGGATTAGTCGCATCCTTGATTTCAAGATTATTCCACCCCATATGAGGGACTTTGATTCCCATCTCGGGGAAATGAACCACGCTCCCCTTAAAAATGCCTAATCCCGGGATATCAGGAGTCTCTTCTCCATGCTCAAAAAGCACTTGGTAGCCTACGCAAATACCCAGGAAAGGACGATCGGCAGCAATCCATGTTTTCAAAACATCATCAAGACCTTGGCTGACTAATTTTTGAGAGCAGTCACCAAAGGCACCCACACCTGGTAAAACGAGGTGCGTTACCCCCTCCATATCCTCTGGAGAATGAACTAAATGCCCCTTAACTCCAAGTGATAAAAAACTATTAGCGACACTGCGGAGATTGCCAGCTCCGTAATCAATAATACCCAGCTTCATAAAAATAAAGGAGGTTAGAGAGATCCCTTGGTCGATGGTATCCTATTGGCTACGCGAGGGTCAATATCAACGGCTATTCTGAGGGCATGGGCTAAGCCTTTGAAAATCGACTCGGCAATATGGTGCCCATCCCGACCGTATAGAACCTCTACGTGCAAATTGCATCGAAGATTATTCGATAAGGCACGACAAAATTCCTCACAAAGAGATAAGGGGAAGTTAGGGGCATCAGGTGCCCCCTCTGGGGTCTTAAAAACAAGATACGGACGATTGCTCAAATCGACAACGACGCGCGTCAAAGTCTCATCCATCGGGAGGTAAGAGCATCCATATCGAACGATTCCTTTTTTATCTCCCAAGGCATTTTTGATACAGTCCCCCATGACAATGGCGACATCCTCCACGGTGTGGTGGGCATCAACGTCAAGATCACCCTTTGCGGTCAAGGTCACATCAATCAGCGAATGACGAGCAAATAAATCCAGCATGTGGTCAAAGAAGGGATGACCCGTTGCAATGGTAGCACATCCCGTCCCATCCACATTCACAGTCATCTCAATGTCGGTCTCGCCCGTCGTTCGTTTGTGTGAGTCCTGTCTCATGCCTTTGTCATATACCGTTCATCGTCCGATGTAAAAGCGAAACAGACAGATGTCGCCAGATTGACGCAGAAACAGAGTCAACCTGACGGTCATCAGTCAATTATCTTACTTATCGGCAGACTTATCGGCAGGTTTAGCTTTTGCATCTTTTGGAGCAGGGCTTTTTTCTGCCTTTAAATCTTTCAAGCTTGCCTTTGCCTTATTACGACGGAGATCTTGCTGTTTTTTGCGTTCTTCTAAACGTTTAGCATATTCTTGCTTTCTCTTCTCACGTTCAGCTTCTTTTGCAGCAATAATGCCAGCGGTAATTTTTGCATCCAGCTCTGACCAATATTCTTTGGGGACACGGCTCCCTCTGATGATGGATAGCTCATTTTTTGCTTCTTCAAACTTATTATCACCGACTAATTCCCAAGCTTTCTTAAATGCCGCCGTTGCACGACCTTTTTCAGAATGATCTGCTTCAGGATTCAGCTCTTGCTTCACTTCATCTAAATCTGATTCTGCGACGCGTTGCAAGTCTTGCAAGCTCTCTATAAAATTCGGATCAGGGCTAAACCATCTGATCTTCTTTTCATTGAGTTTCGTTCTAAATTGACGGTATTTATCCCGTTTTTCACGTTCTAAATTTCGTTTATCTTGAGCTCGTTGTTTGATGACAGATTTCTGATCTTCGGTCATTTTATCCATCAACTTTCTCTCCTTGAGTCTCGCCGTTTCTTGAGCTTTTTCTTCTGCGGCTTGTTTCGTTTCTGCCGTTTTGATCATCACACCAAGATTCGTCGTCAGTTGAGGTAATAGCTTCATCGCCATATTAGTCCCCTCAAGATAGGCTTCAGAAGCACGATAAGCTTCTTTCAAGGTTTCATACGATTGCATGGCACCAATGGCATTCCCACTTTTTGCTTTGCCTTTCATGGCACTTAAAAGCTTGTTGGCTTCAATGTCGTACCGCCCTTTCATCAATTCTTCGGGGGTAGGTTCATTCGCTTTTTCCTCGGCTATTTTAGAGGCAGTGGCATCATCCATTGTTTTTTTGATGGATTTAAGCTCTCCTGCAATCCCCTCAACCTCTGCCAATTTTTTACTTTTGGCAAACTTGGCAACGAATTCCTCACAATCTTTGATTCCCTTATTCACGACCTCAGCCGCTGGAGATTCGCCAAGCTCACCCTTGCTATACTTTTGGACTATTTTATCACAAGCCAATTCATCTGGGGTACTTTTCAGGATTGCCTTCACTTGAGCTTTAGGCACTTTGAGCGAATCTTTGATGCCTTTACTGATTTCTACCATAAAGGAAACATCAGTAGCAGTCTCTGACTCTATTGTACAATGTTTATAAATCTTGCCATCCTGCATTTGGATTTCATCTGCCATTGCAAGAGGTAGAGTCAATAGGAGCGTCGATAATAAAGGAAATTTCATAAGTTTGATGATATGAGATAAAGTGGGAAATAAATCAATGCGTACTTTAACAGATTTACCCTATTTGACTACAAAAAAAAGGCTTGGAGTCGGATAATTCCGATTCCAAGCCTTTAAGAAAAATAAGAATATCCTTACTTAGCAGGTTTTTCTTCCGCATTAGCAGCTTCTTCCGAGGCAGCAGCTGCGGCGGTAGCTTCAGCAGCTTCTTCTTCCTCTGTCTTAACATTAGGAGCATCAACACTGACAATAATCGTATCATCAGCAATCAAAGCAATAACGCCAGCAGGAAGAGTCAATTCAGCAATACGAATAGCATCGCCTACCTTGAGGTTAGTCACATCCACAACAATAGCTTCTGGAAGATCCTTAACCTTGCACTTGATTTGAAGTTCATGAATGGGTTGATCGAGAAGACCACCAGAAGCAAGACCAATGGCTTCACCTTCGATATGGACTGGCACAGAGGAGTGAACTTCGGTATTGTCGTTTACTTCGAGGAAGTCAACGTGAACATATTTCCCAGAAAGGGTGCTATGTTGAAAATCTTTGAGCAAAGCAAGTTTGGAAGAACCTTCCATATCAAGATTGACAAGAATGTGTTCAGATGCAGCAGAAGCGAGCATCTTGGTGAACTCCTTGGCGTTTACCTTGATATTTGTATTTTCCAAACCAGCACCGTAAACGACGCAGGGGATAAATCCTTCTCGACGGAGTTGATTAAGCTTGCCGGAACCGATTTCGGTTCTCTTTTCAGCCTTGATAGAATGAGACGTAGCCATGAGTGATAAGGGCGATTGTAGGTTGGTGTGATTTATCGACGTGGATTTCTAAGCAAACCTTCGCCGATGTGAAGCCGCACCCGCAAAAGCAGCCGGGCCGGGGCGAAAATCTGCACCACTTTTACTTAAATGTCAAACAAAGATGATACAGATTCTCCGTCATGAATACGACGGACTGCTTGACCGAGCAAATCTCCGACACTAACTGTGTCGAGTTTTGGTGTATCAATTTGAGGTACGGTATCGGTGGTCAACAAACGCTCGATTTGAGAGTTAGCAAGCCTTTCGCGAGCCATATCGCCCAAAACGCCGTGAGTTACACAGGCAAAAACGCGCTTTGCGCCGTTCTTTTTCAGAATATCTGCGGCTGCACAAAGTGTCCCAGCTGTCTCTGTCATATCATCCACTAAAAGCACATCGCGATTGGCTACATCACCAATAACGCTCATGGCTTCGACCTTCGTCGCATTCACACGGTTTTTAGCAACAATTGCCAACTGCGCGCCTAATGCCTCGGAATATCCGCGTGCCATTTTAACACCGCCAACATCAGGAGAAACAACAACCAAATTCTTCAAATCCTTAACGCAATTCTCACGCAAATGCTTAATCATCACAGGCTTAGCATACAAATGATCAACGGGAATATCAAAAAATCCCTGAATTTGAGCAGCATGTAAATCCATCGTCAACACGCGATCGACACCAGAGGCAGTCAATAAGTTGGCAACAAGTTTTGCAGTAATGGGGACACGAGGTTGATCCTTACGATCCTGACGAGCATATCCAAAAAAAGGAATCACCGCAGTGATACGACCAGCACTAGCACGACGGGCAGCATCGACCATCACGCAAAGCTCCATCAGGTTATGATTCGTCCGAGGAGGACATGTCGGCTGGATAAGAAATACGTCTTTACCACGAATGTTCTCATTGATCTTAACCCAACTTTCACCATCGGGGAAAGTATTGACCGTTACGTCGGTAAGTTCTATACCAACGTTCCGGGCAATACGCTCGGATAATTCTCTGTGTGCAGTACCACTGATAATCTTCATATAAAAATGCTGGAAAGGCGCGCCTATTCTTGCCATACTCTGGAGGAATCTCAACCCTTAATTCTCAAAAAGAACAATTTCATTACCATGCCTCACTCAAAAACAACCTTTCCTAAAGGGTTTCTCTCTCTCCCAATCCTGATATCAATTATTTTGACATTAGGGATTCTCTACTTCTTTTACACCAACACCTTCATCGACTCTAAAGTTAGTTATCTCTACTGGATGACTTTTCACTGGGAGCAAGATCAGATGGATTACGGCTGGATGGTACCCGTCTTATCGGCAATCATGATCTATCATCATCGCCAAAAAATGAGAGAAGCTGTAAAAGAAATTGATTGGCGTGGCTTAGGGCTCGTCACGTTTGGTGTCCTCATTTACCTCATTGGGTATCGAGCGATTCAAAATAGAATCATCCTCCTCGCACTACCTGTCATTTTACTTGGGAGTACATGGTTCCTCTCAGGGCGTACCGTTGCCAAGCTTTGCGCCTTCCCTCTCCTTTTTCTCTGGATGGATATTCCCCTCATCCCTCTCACCAAAATCACCATCGACCTACAAGTAATCGCCACCGAAGCAGCTCACGTCCTCTCCGATCTATTAGGAGTAGATACAATTGTCCAAGGCACCAACATTTTCTCAACGACTGGGAAATGGGATGCTTACTCGGTAACGGGCGGGTGTAGTGGCATGAGATCGCTCATCGCCCTCATCCTCATTGCAGTTACCTGGGCTTATGTAACCTCCATGCCCTCATGGAAAAAGATACTCTTCGTCGCCTGCTCCGTCCCCATGGCAGTCATTGGCAATATCTTCCGCCTCACGAGTATTTTTACCTTATCCGAATACGTTAACTCATCTTTCGCCTCCAAGACTTGGCATGACTGGTCAGGGTTACTCTTCTTTTTCCCCATCAGCCTCGCGGGACTAGCTCTCACTCAAGCCCTCTTGACGGGTAACCTCCCCTGGAGCAACAGGAGAGCCACACGACACACCGTCATTAACCACAACACACCTACCCATCCATAATGACTGCATCTCTACGTTCTTGGTCCCCCCTCGCATTACCCCTGCTATTGCTTCTCTTATTTAGCGGACTCTTCCTCCTCCCCAAGCAAGGAGGAGTAGCAGACACCTCACTCGCGCCAAGCATCCCCCTCCAGGAATCATTACCTGGCTGGTATGGCATTAAACAGCAAGAGAGCGAACGTGAACGATCCATTCTAGCCGCCGACACCCAATTTCGCAAAGCAGCTTACCTCGATTTATCTCTCGGGGAAAAAATGAAAACGCTCCCCTGCTTTTTATCCGTCATTATCTCGGGCAAAGACATGAATGCCTCAATTCACCGTCCAGAGCTCTGTCTCCCCTCTCAAGGTCACTTTAACCTCATTGGTAGCCCTGCTGAATTAACTCTGAATAATGGCAAAACGGTCACGCTGACTCGGCTGCAATCCTGCATCAATATCTCAGACGACCCCTCAGTGCCCAAGATTATTCACTCCATCCACTATTATATCTTTGTCGGGCACAAACATCTGACTCATTCTCATTTTGAAAGAGTCTTCCTCGACACCAAAGATCGCATCATCAAGGGGCAAGATCAACGCTGGTCCTACATTCAAGTGGGCGTCAATTACGATCAAGAATTAGGAATCACAGAACAAGTAGCAGACGCACAAGTTCAGAAATTCTTAACACAGGCTCTCCCTCAATTAATTCTCTGGGAGCAAATCAATGACTGATCTATCCAGCAAGCCAATCACCCCACCCCCAACGGAGAAAATAAAGAACTACCTCATTCTTTCATTCCTCTGCACCATCTTTTGTTTCCCCACGGCAGTAATCTCCATTAGAGAGGCACTGCGTTGCGAAGAATTAAAAAAAGCCAACAACTGGGACGCAGCACAAAATGCCTCACTCAAAGCCAAACGCTGGCTCATCTATTCCCTCCTCTTAGGTATCATCTCTATCCTTGGATTTGCCCTCATGATCTACCTCCTCTATCCACTACTCATAGAGGGATTTGACATCATTAGAGATTTTTACAAATTTGGTACGCTCCCTCTATAAATTTAATAGCCTCTCCCTAACGAGAGAAAAGAGACTTTGCCCCTCTCCCCTCGTTGGCGTCCCCATCAACATGGGACCAGGGCGTAGATGGGAATAATAAAATCCATCTGCATCTTGAGCATAGCCGTCATAGGACAAATTGATATCTGCCTCATCACAATTCCCCCATCTCCCCCCAAGTCGCGGAACGACATCACGCCAGCCACCCCCACGAGATAAATACGCATTTCCCCAAAAATCAACTCGCTCAGCACGAGCCGATGATTGACGGCGGCTCACCGCATCCAAAGTCAGTACAATGAGTTGTGATGATACTGACACATCCAAATGTCTCGCTACCTCCATCGCAGCAGATCCCCCATAACTGTGACCAACTAAAATAATATGCGCCTCTGGATAGTGCTGACAAAAAGTATTCACATCATCAGCAATCATCAAACACCGATCATACAACATCCCCCACGAGCCACCATCCCAATGATAATATGCCCTCACGCCAGTTAAGCAATCACCCCATTCGGGAAACTCTCGACACTGACAATCACAAACCCCCATCAGCCAATCCCCAAATCCTCCAATAAAAATAGTTGCACAATCAATGCATCCCTCGGAAACTTCATGAATGGGCCTTTGACGATGAATCTGTAACATATCCTTTAATTTGTGACGAAAACTCTATCACCATATTCGCATCAGGTCACGATTATTCCCCACAAAAGAAAGGAGAATAAGCCACCAAATTCCCTCATGACACCGACATGTAAAATAGCTTGTCAAAGGCGAAAAATGAGCTACAATTCGCTCACCATGAAATTGACTGGTACCACTCACGAAACGGCCAAGAAGTGGGTCGACGAAATCGCCCAACTCTGTACACCCGACTCCATCTATTGGTGCAACGGTTCTGACGAAGAAAATCAGGAACTTTGCGACATGATGGTGAAAAAAGGAACATTCACCAAACTGAATCCTGCAAAGCGCCCTGGTTGCTACCTTGCACGTTCTACTCCTTCTGACGTTGCCCGCGTCGAAGACCGTACCTTCATCTGCTCTGCTAAAGAAGAAGATGCTGGCTCGACCAACCACTGGGCAGACCCTGTCGCCATGAAGGAAAAGCTCAAGGGCTTCTTCAAAGGTTGCATGAAAGGTCGTACCATGTACGTCATTCCTTTCTGCATGGGTCCTATCGACTCACCTCTTGCTAAAATTGGTATTGAAATCACCGATAGCCCCTATGTTGTTGTCAACATGCGCATCATGGCTAAAATTGGTGCCCCCGTCCTCAAGCGTCTCGAAGACGAAGTCAACGGCGGTGGCAACTCCAAGCGTGACGGTTACGGAACATTCGTTCCTTGCCTCCACTCAGTAGGCTCCCCTCTTGAACAAGGTCAAGTAGACGTTACCTGGCCCTGCAACGAAGAAAAATACATCTGCCATTTCCCAGAAACGACAGAAATCTGGTCCTTTGGTTCTGGTTACGGAGGCAACGCCCTCCTCGGCAAAAAGTGCCTTGCTCTTCGCATCGCCTCCTCCATCGCTCACAAAAATAAGTGGATGGCTGAGCACATGCTCCTCCTCGGCATTGAATCCCCAACGGGTGAAAAAGTTTATGTCGGTGGCGCATTCCCATCTGCTTGTGGCAAAACCAACCTCGCCATGCTCGTACCTCCAGCTTCCTACCGCGAAGCAGGATGGAAAACCTCCATCATCGGTGACGACATCGCTTGGATCTGGCCACACGAAGACGGCACCTTCCACGCAATCAACCCAGAAAACGGTTACTTCGGCGTTGCCCCCGGCACCTCCTACAAGACCAACCCAATCGCAATGGACTCCATCAAGCAAAATGTCATTTTCACCAACGTTGGCTTGACCGACGACGGCGACATTTGGTGGGAAGGCATGGACGGCGCAGCTCCTGCTCACGCCATCGACTGGCAAGGTAACGATTGGACGCCTGATTGCGGACGCAAATGCGCTCACGCAAACGCTCGTTTCACCGCACCTGCTTATCAGTGCCCAACGATCGACCCCGAATGGCAAAATCCTGAAGGTGTCTCCCTCTCCGCCATCCTCTTTGGCGGTCGCCGTGCAACCACAATGCCTTTGGTTTTCCAAAGCCGCGACTGGAATCATGGTGTCTATGTAGGTGCTACCATGGGATCTGAAATGACCGCTGCCGCTTTTGGCACCATCGGTCAAGTTCGTCGTGACCCAATGGCAATGCTCCCCTTCATTGGTTACAATGTAGGCGACTACTGGCAACATTGGCTCGACATGGGCAAAACGGTCAAAAACCCACCGCTCATCTTCAACGTCAACTGGTTCCGCAAGGACAAAGACGGCAACTTCATCTGGCCTGGCTACGGCGACAACATGCGCGTACTCGACTGGATTCTCCGTCGCTCCAAAGGCTTGGTTGAAGGCACAAAAACCCAACTTGGGGTTTCGCCAACCTACGCCGAACTCGACAAAACGGGTCTCGACTACAACGAAGCACAGTTCGATACCAACATGATTCTCAACAAGAGCGAATGGCAGGCAGAATTGACCAGCCAGACAGAATTGTTTGAAAAGGTTGGTAACAAACTTCCTCAGGAACTCGAAAATCAGCGTCAGATTCTCATCCAGAGCTTCTCCTAAACACGCTTGACTGAACACTAAGTTCACAAAAATTCCAAACGCCTTTTGCAACCATGCAAAAGGCGTTTTTTGCATCATCCCACCCTCCAATCGATCGGGTAAAATTCAAACCCTTAAGGAATATTTATTGACACTTTTACCTGATGCGTATACAGGCAGGTTGTCGTTTTATGAAAGCAATTAGTTTATTGATCCTTTTCGTTTTTCTAGCGACAACGGCTTTTTGCGCAACGCCCTCGACGAAGTCATCAAATTTGCCAAAATTCCAAGATAATGCTTATACTAATGAGCAAGCCGAGCAATGGAATAAAAAGGGGAAGAAATATAAAAACCCCTTTAAGAAAGGAACCTACAAAAGATTCCTAGCCTCAAAGACTTATCCTAAAACTTATGATGTGTGGAAAGATGTCAAATTGCTTGATTCAGCGACCGCGCCTGACCTCTCTCTCGTGATTTATCTCGGCAAACAACGCGCCGTACTCATGATCAAGGGGCGCGTCGCCATGGATTTCCCCATTTGTACAGGGAAAATTCAACACGAAACCCCTACGGGTGAATATACCATCCTCGAAAAAGACATCGATCATGAATCAAACAAATATGGAAATTTGCACAATAATCGAGGCAATAAAATCAAATCAAATTTCACCATTGGTAAAGAAAAAATCCCCAAAGGCATTACCTTCAAAGGAGCCCCCATGCCCTTTTTTATGCGCTTAACCTATGGGGGCATCGGATTGCATGTTGGTCGTGTTGCCCGAGTCCCCTCCTCTCATGGATGCATCCGCGTCCCTCGTGAATCCTGCAAAATCGTCTATTCTAAAATTAAAGAAGGCACCCCTGTCTCAATCGTCCCATGAACATAATACGCATTATTCCTCTATCTCGTTACCTATCGCTCCTCTCCCTGATTTTCACCTTATCTAGTTGCTCATTGATGTCCCCTGATGGGGGGGGCTCTCGCTCTGATGCCCCCGTCGTGCTCGACATTGGTCATTATTTGAACGGCTCTCGAGGGACAGGTGCCATGTCACCAGTAATGAGAGATGGATCTCGTCTGGAAGAGACAGTCTTTTGGTACAAATATTCGAGACATGTCAAAAAGGTCGTCACCCGTGCAGGATACAACTGCATCGTCATCAATAGAGGATGCGCCCCAACAAGCCCGGAATTAATCCCTGTGGCAAAGAGTACGCCCATCATCCAGCTCAATCACCCCGATACTAGAGGAATCAACGGCAGACCTGCTCGATACCCCTCACACTACCACCCAGAGAACATTGCCGCCGGCATGGTATCTGCCGATTACGCAATCTGGAGAAATGCCTCCTGCGTCGTTTTTCTCCATCAAGATAGCTCCAGCAACGGCTGGCAACGCGCCTACAAATCCAGCGTCTTTCATAACGTCAGGAATGGTCGCCCCTTGGCACATTCCATCGCCTCCTCTCTAAACACGCGCGTGCTGGGCGACACCCAGGGCAAAATGCCCAATCATGGGCATCTCTGCACGACACAATCTCGGAGTAATCCTGATCTAGGCGGTGCCGCATGGTTAAATACCTGCGATTCTTCTCATATCCCTGCCGTCGTCGTCGAGGGATCAATGCTCAATAATCCAGATCACGCCTACTGGCTCGCTCAAGAGAAGAATGCCATCCAATTCGCACAAGCAATCGGTGAAGGCATCGTCGCCTATCTCCAAGCCAACAAAAAAGTGGGTTCCCGTTGAGGAACCCACCCTTGTTCAAATGTTGGTTATATGAATCAAGATACGCTACTCAAGCGTAACGACGACGACGTAATAATAAGGCAGTCAAACCAAGCAAACTCAAGGTAACCGTCGTTGGTTCAGGTATATTTTTGCTCACTACATACTGTACTTTGATATCGCCATTATCATCCTTATATAAATAATACTTATCTTTGTCGGCATCTGTAGCAGTTAACTCATTTGCGGATTTGGTCAATGCGTTACCGTTTAAATCGGTAAAAGAGCTTGATTCATCAAGAGTGCCACCATCGTTACTAGAGACATCCCACAAAAGACGAGTCATGACCTCATAATTGTCATTCTGTGCGCCTAAAACAAACTGCCCTTGATTTAGCTTAGCCTCTGCGGAAGTAGAGGCATATCCCAAAGCGCCGGAAAAGACGAGAGGTAAATTACCACTGACAGCCCAAGAAGACAGGAAACTACCGTTTTTGTCGAGATTGAGAATAAGCTTATTGCTTCCACCTGCTTTGGGGACACTATGATCAAACACAACTCCTTGATACCCTTTTACATTGAATATGAAATTTCCCTCTGCTAATGATCTATTATCATTCAAATGAATTGTAAACTTCGAAGTTTCATCGACATTGATGACTTGTGACGATCCACCAAATTTCAGAAAATCAGTCGATGTGTACTTAGCTCCATTTTTTAATGTAAAATGAGTGTTCCATCCTTCAAACTCAACAGAAGCAGGGGCATGAGCTCCTTTATAGAGATCGCCATCCAAGACAATCTCATCCCACATACCAGAATTATGTGTCTGTGGACCATTTCCTGCCGCACTCCAAGTTGAACCACCGTCTAGCTTCCAGTTGTTTTGATTATTCCAAGCAGAATCTTCTGCTCCCGTCCAAGTGTAGGTAGCTTGAGCCACTGAAAACATGGATAACAGAACTGCACTCATTAAAAATAATGTTTTTTTCATAAA
>JAVXPO010000018.1:0-33616 GCA_036644695.1 Akkermansia sp.
TTACAGAAAAACTCTTGATCTACCTTACGACGCAGAGCCGAGAGAGAGGAGAATTTATAATTCTGATGCAATTTTGTATCCGAGACCTGATTCTGCTCTGATGAGGCGATTCTCTGGGTCTCTGTCTCCCAATTTTTGACGAAGGTGAGCCATATGTACGCGGAGGTAGTGGGTATCTTCCTCGTGTTGAGGTCCCCAAACTTCTCGCAATAATTGGCGATGTGTCAATATTTTGCCTCGATGGACGAGAAGGATACGCAGGAGAGCATATTCTTTTTGAGTGAGGTGGAGGTCTTCTCCATTTTTTGTGACTTGTCGGCTACTCAAATCGATGCAGACGGAACCTAATTTGAAGGCAGCAGGTTCCTTGCCCAAGGTTTGGCGTCGAAGCATGACTCTGAGTCTGGCAAGGAGCTCACCTCCACTGAAGGGTTTGGTGAGATAATCGTCGGCACCTGCATCGAGTGCCTCGATTTTGTAATCTTCTTGATCGGTTGCCGTGAGGATGAGGATGGGGACTTGAGTCCATTCTCTGAGTTGTTTTAAGACATCAAGCCCGTTGATGTCGGGGAGACCCAAGTCGAGAATAATGGCATCAGGACGATGAAGCGCGACCTCGCTCAATCCCAGTTGAGCTGTTTCACATTCGCGTACTTTGTAATGGGCTGTCGTGAGGGTAAGATTGAGTAATCGACGTATTTGACGCTCGTCGTCAATAATGAGAATTTCGGAAGGGGTAGACATGAGGTGATCGAATTTTAATGGGCATGGGTAAGCGGGCGGAGGGGGAGCCATGGGAGTGAGAGTCGGAAGCAGGTGTAGTCTTGTGAGGGCGCGAGTAGCTCAATGTGCCCATTTTGAACTTCGATAAATCCCTTAACAATAGATAGACCTAAGCCCATTCCTCCCGGTCTGTTGCTTTGGAAGCGAGTAAAAATGTGCTGAGCTTGCTCGGGAGAGATGCTCGCACCCTCATTTTTGACATCGAGATAAATGAGTTTTTTTTGTTCATTAAAAGAGCCTTCGATACAGATGGACGTCTCAGGTGATGTATGGATGCCTGCATTCATGAGGAGATTGACGAGTATTTGCTCAAGAAGGGAGAAATCACCCTGAACGAGGGGATAATCCTCAGGGATGTTGATGGTGGTTGGGTGGTTTTTGCGAGCTTGGATAGTTGCCTCCATGGCGCACTCGACTACTTCTCGCAAGTCGCACCAATCCATTTTAGGACGCAATGTCCCCGATTCGATTCTCGTGACATCGAGGAGATTTTTAACGAGTCGTCGCAGGCGTTTTGAGGCGGTTGTTATCTCTGAATAGAGTTGTTGTTTATCTGATTCGGAGAGATAGGCATTAGACTTTTCTGTCTTTGCCAGTTGTTCACTAACTCCCTCAATGACAGCTAGAGGAGTTTTGAATTCGTGAGAGATACTATCGAGCAGGGAGCGATGGAGCTTTTCTGACTCTTCGATGACGAGGGCTCTGGATTGGATGCCTCGGAGTTGTTCTCTCTCTAAAACCATGGCGAGTTGAGTCGCTACGCTCTCTAAGAGGTCTCGTTGCCCCAAGTGAAGAGATTCACTCTCATCTACCTGGATGCCAATGACCCCACAACAATATGCGCCTGAGAGCATGGGGAGGTAAAAGGCATGAGCCCCTGGGAGAGTGTTCGTAAAGCGTCCTGCTGCTTTCCCATTTTTATAACTCCACTCGGCAACACTTCGTTCTTTGTCTGTGACGGGATAACTCACTGCACCATGTTGGAGAATGAGTGTGTTGTTGGCTGGATCAACGGTGAAAATGCTCAGTTTTGCCCCAAAAAGTTGATAAACTTGATGAATGGCATTCCTGATGACAGTTTTCGTGTCGGGGGCAGAGGCAATGGCTCTCGTGAAGAGGAAAAGTGCATTTGTCCTATCCTCTCGTTGGCGTTCTGAGCGTTCTTTTGTTTTAAGGTTAGAGGTGAGTCTCCCCGTAGTCAAGGCAACGACAAAAAAGAAGAAACACATAAGCGCATCCTCGGGACGTTCTATTTTGAACGTCATGAGCGGAGGGATAAAAATCAGATTCCACAAGAGAGCACTCAATGAGGCGGAGAGGATAACGGCAATGCGTGAAGAGGTAAAAAATCCTAAGGCAACGACGCCAACAAGATAGAGGAAACCAAGTGCAAAATATCCAGTAAAGAGAGAGACGAGCATGCCCAAGAGCGTTACCGCACAGACCGTTGCTGTTGCTATGCCGCATTCTCGTAGGATAGAGGGTTGATTTTGCTTCCACTTATTCCATTTCGAGGATTTTGTGCGTGGCTCGGCTGGGACGACATAAATGTCGATTTGATCGCTCCCTTTCACAAGTTTATCAACGAGAGAGACGGGATGAATCATTCCCCAAAAATAGGTTTGTCTCGGTTTGCCGATGACGATTTGACTGACGTTGCGTAGGTGAGCCATTCGTAAAAGAGTGTCTGCTATATTTGTACCAGGTACGATGATGACCTCAGCCCCTAAGCCACGCGCAAGTTCTAAATTACTGTCAAGTCTACTCCTGTCATCCATAGATAATGGAATGCCTGTATCAATGGATACGGCAATCCATGGCGCATCAAGAGCATAAGCCATTCGCCGTGTCCAACGAATAAGTCGCGTCGAAAAAGGGCTAGAGCCTACGGCAACCATGAGACGCTCGCCACTGCGCCAGATGGAATTGATTCCCGAGCTTGTCCGAATAGAGCTCAGATCATGATCTACTCGTTCTGCGGTGAGTCTCAAAGAGAGTTCTCGAAGGGCTGTGAGATTTGTTTCTTTGAAAAAATGATTGAGAGCAGATTTTGCTTGTTGAGGGATGTACACTTTACCCTCCTGTAGTCTCGTTATCAATTGCTCTGGAGTAATATCCACGAGCTGAATGCTATCAGCATTAGTGAGAATCAAGTCGGGAACGGTTTCTCTAATGGTAATGCCCGTAATATCTCTAACACTGTCGGCACGGCTCTCAAGATGCTGGACATTGATGGTGGTGTAGACGTCAATCCCCGCAACGAGCAATTCTTCAACATCTTGATAGCGTTTATCATGTCGAGAGCCTGGTGCATTGGTATGAGCAAGTTCATCGATCAAAATGAGTTGAGGGTTTAGTTGTAGTGCTTTCTCAAGGTCAAATTCTTGAACGGAGGTGCCACGATAGGTTACTGTTTTGAGCGCGAGGAGTGGGAGAGACTCTACTAATTTTGCCGTATCCTCCCTTCCATGAGTTTCTACAACACCAATGATGACTTGGATCCCTTTTAATGATGCTTGTTGGGCGGCTTCAAGCATGGCGTAAGTTTTACCAACACCTGGAGCCATCCCAAAAAATATTTTGAGACGTCCTCTACCTTGTTTTAGCTCATTTTTTTTGATCATCTCCAGGATTTCATCGGGAGTGCTTTTCAAATCGTACATAGGACATTCTCTCTTAATAAGAGCTTACCTGATTGACTCGTTAGGCAATAGTAAAATAAAGGGCTATAATAGTTAAGGAAATATTAAAATTTAGAGAGCTATTATCACTCCTGACTTTGCTAGTGAAAAATCACAAAGCATTGATTATCAATGATAACTTGTTTTCACTAGGCACTATTAAATGTTTTGTCTTTTGATTTGTCTAGCATGCTTATTTACAGTGTGTTATGTAATGTATGTTTTGTCTATTTGGTGCGAATGTATAGATAGAAATCTATAGTGAATTGGGGTAAAAAAGCAAGAAAAAATGATTTATAATGCATCGTAGCCACTCCATTTGAAAGTTGAAAAAAAGTGAGTATTTATAAGGGTTTTCTAGCTTTAGGTGCTATTCCATTGGCGAAGTCAGGAGTTGATTTTCTATGCTGATGTTGTTGACCCATGAGTCATAACTGACATAGGGCTCTGCGTCAGAGAGAAATTAAAAAGAGCTTTTCATTCTCAAATAAAAAAATAGAATGAACTAGCTCTCTCGAAAGTGATACGATTATGAAAATCGATTCGATTAAAATAAAAAATTTCAAAGCATTTAAAGATGTAGAGATTAAGAAACTTCCTTCCTTGTGTGTGTTTGTCGGCGCCAATGGGGTTGGAAAATCTACCTTATTTTCTCTTTTCGATTTTTTGAAGACGGCTTTTACTAGCAGTGTCACTGTAGCTCTCAATAAAATGGGGGGTGTTCGAGGAATCGAAGAAGTCAGATCTCGCAAATCTTCTGGACCTATAGAAATCCAGTTGAAATTCAGAGAGGCGGAAGGAAAACCTCTGGTTACCTACGAACTGGTTTTTTCTGCCCTTAATGGCAAAGCGATCATTAAACGAGAGGTCTTGCAGTATCGACGAGGACATCACGGGAAACCATGGAAGTTTCTTGATTTTTCTGAGGGTCATGGAATAGCTATTACCAACGAAGCCGCTCTATTGGATTCACGAGACGGCACTCTTCAAGAGGAACGCAGTGAACAGTCCTTAAAATCACCTGATATACTTGCTATAAAAGGGTTATCTCAGTTCTCAGATTTTCCTGTCGTGGAAGCATTGGGCAACTTGATAGAAAATTGGCATATATCCAACATCAACATTGAGCAGGCTAGACAAGAGCCAACCATGGATTATTCAGAACATTTATCTGCCAAGGGGGATAATTTGGCTTTGGTATTACAATACTACAAAGAATATCAGCCAGAAGTTTTGGAGACAATCATTAAGCAATTCCAGGAGAGTATTCCCGGAATGGATAGTATTACTCCCTTGACAACGGAAGACGGCAAAGTCCTGTTGAAACTAAAGGATGGATCGTTTGACCTGCCCTTTCTTGCAAAGTATGTTTCTGATGGGACAATCAAGATGCTGGCTTATCTGACCCTGCTGAACGCTCCCCTCCATCCGCCGCTCTTGTGCGTGGAAGAGCCAGAAAATCAGTTGTACGTGGAATTGCTCTTTAAGCTGGCAGAACAGTTTCGACTGTATGCCGGAGAAAAAGGACAAGTATTCGTCTCGACTCATTCTCCTGACTTCCTCAATGCCCTTAGACCGGAAGAAGTCTTCTTGATTAGCAAAAAAGACGGGTATTCCACTATTTCCTGTCTAGGGGACGATTCACAGATAGTTCAATTTTGCAAAGATGGAGACTTGCTTGGTTATCTCTGGAAAGAAGGACTTTTTAGCCGTGGAACTCATTGATCTCTTAATATGACGCAACTTGTTTTTTTGCTGGAGGAACTCTCTGCCAAAACTTTTCTGATGAGCATTACAGAGAGGCTACAAATCAGATCCAATTGCCTTTTTCTTTCATTCAATGGGAAGTCCGATCTTGAAAAAAAGATTCTTCCTCGCATGCGGGGATGGAAGTGCTTGAATGATTGTTTTTTGGTCATGAGAGATCGTGATAGTGCTCAGTGCATGGAGATTAAAGAATATCTCGTGGACAAATGTCGCCAGTCTGGAGTGCCAGATACCCATTTCCGTGTCCGCATAGCTTGTGGAGAATTGGAAAGTTTTTATTTGGGCGATTTTTCGGCTATCGCTCAAGCCTATGAAAATCCTTCTCTGCAACGCAAGTCCAGTTTAAGCAAATACAGAAACCCTGATAATTTGGGAAACCCATGCGAAGAATTCTTTAAGCTAGTGGGAGAACCTCAAGCAAAAATACGGGCAGCCCAACTTCTTGGACAGCATATCAATCTGGATAATTATGAAAATAATCGTTCCCTAAGCTTCCGCTGTCTCATGAGGACTCTCCTGAATTTTAAGCAATATCAGGCATTTTCTCCTTCCCCTATTAATTGATAGCCATATCTTCACCCCCTGTAGGCCAATCCGAATTTTCCGTTGCGGATCATATGACTGCCCTTGCATCGATATTCCCCTCTGTCGTCTAGGACGGGGAAATTGACTTTGATGTCTTGTTGCAGATGCTGGGAGAAGACGTTGCGAAGTCAGGAGAGGTCGCTACAAAATAGCATCTCTCCTTTTTGTTGCCTTCAATTTACTGTTGTTCAAAGACAGAAGCTCCCAAGATGCGAACCTCATCCATCGAGAGGATGAAAAAGTCGGCTGAGTCGTTGACTTTACCAAAATAATAAGGACAAGTCCCTGGTTCACCAGCAGGAGCAATCTCTAAGATAATTTCTTTTTGATAAGTCTTTTCTTCAGGGGGGGCAATCATGTCGGGCGAAGGGGCTTCAGGTGTATTGACTGCAATCTCCTCAGGTTGTTCTTCGGCAATTTCTAAGACTAATTTTAATCGGAAAATTGGATTTTTGAGAGCTTCAGCGGGCTCAATATCACTATAGGGCAGCCAAGTCCTAACCTTCATTTTTTCAAGCGAGGCGAGATAACGATTGGCGCGGTTAGGATTGATATTTTTCGTTTCATCCTTGCCATTTTGTTGAGCTGTCCATGTGTCGTAAAGGTGATTATACGAGAGGATGAGCGGAGATTTGCCCGTTCTCTCCATCCAAATTTGTCTTAGGTCAAATCTGCTGAAGGCTAAGAGTTTCTTTGGCTTCCAACTCAAGCTATCTGTAGGAAATGCTTTGAGGAAGGTGTTGTCAATTTGGTAGATACTTGGTTTACCAAATTCCATGGCGTACCACGATTTATCCACTCCTTTGCTCAAAAGGAGCATTGTTGGTTTTTTCCCTTTGTAGGAGATGCCAATGGAGAGTTGCGGGTCGTCAAGTCCATAGGTAGCTAGATCGGTGGGCGCATCAGAGGGGAAGGCTTTGACGTGAGCTGTCGTAATTGTTTTAAGCAGGCGATAGAGTTGCTCTTCGTTGATGTCTGAATGATTGCTACCCTCCGCAGAATATCCCCATGATGCATGAGTTTGCGCGTTTGTATCTGCCTCAGTATACCTGATGATGACGGGGAATCCTGTATGTGGGCGGATGGAAATAGCTTTGATTGATTTGCGGTCAATATTGGCAATTTGCTTACTTCTCAAACGGGTTAAATCAAAGGGGATGGCAGCTAGTCCCGGGAGGAGCTTGTCGTGTGTCTCAATAGGTAGGTCAAAGACGGCTTGACGGTTAGAGACAATGGCTTTGGCTGTCTTGGCAGAGGGAGAGTCTGTCGGATAAATCGTTAGGGTGACTGCCTCTCCTTCAAAGGGGGTGAGTGTGACTTTTAGCGGATCATCCTCATTGACATCGGGGAGCGGGGCATCTTTAGGGTCTGAGACCTTGGTCGCTGTTAATTGTTGGAGCCCGACAAGGAGATTCTGGATAGAGTGAGAGTCAGTCGGTAGCTCAATTGGTGAAATAATCATCCATGGGGAGCTCATGTCTTGCCGACGAATGAGAAGGTCTTGATGTTTACTTTTGATTCTAATCTCTTGAGGTTGAGCAGGGGATGGAATGGGGAGTGGCGGAATGAGGAGGGGGTGATGATCGCGGAGTTGACGAATGCCTTCCTTGAAGAGGGGGAGAATGTTCCCTGTTGAGACGAGGATGTTTTTATTCTTTCCGTAAAAATCCGTCTTCATGTAGGTTGTCGCATTTTTTTCTTTATTTTCAATGTCTTCAACAATCCATGGGGCGGTAGATCCCAATGTGTAACGAGCCAGAGTGCTGTCGTTATTAGAGTCTGATGTTTTTTTCAGTGTGATTGCAACTGGTGAGGTTTCAACGCCAAATTCTCGGATAGACCTTCGGACCGTATTGTTCATGGGGAGGGCATCCACAATATCGGTAGAGTAGGTGTATTGTAAGATGGCAGCAGCGGCACGGGGATCCATGCGATCATTCCATGGAGAGGTCATCCACCAAATGCCGTTATCAAGGCGTTTGAACTCTGCTGTATCGTGCAAGGTGCCAATACGCATCCAGTTAATACGATCCATCTCTTCTTTAGAATAGGGGAAGAGTCGTTCACCTTTGCCAAAAGCAGAGTGTCCAATGACCCGAGAGAGATTGCCATCAATACTCAAGAGTACAGATGCAACAATGCAAAGCAGGGCAATGACGCCAAGAATGATGGTACGGAAAAGACGCATGGTTTGTCGTTAATCGATGATATGAGCTAAGCGTGCAAAGTTAATGACGACGTGTATTCCAAATCATTAACCCAATGAGCAAGGCAATGACCGGGAGCCCCACATTGGTGATAATTTGTAGAGCGGATACGGCATGGCGATCAAGATTGAGCTTAATCGTGAGGTCATGACGTGAGCCCAATCCAGAGAGGGATTCTCGATCGGTAATCCATGAGAGCAATGTCCTGACGAAATCGCGTTGTTCGGGTTTAATCTGTTTAGGCTTGAGTAGCTCTGTGTTGCCAAGGACGATCATACGTCCAGTTTGTTTTGCCAGATTGACATTACCCGCATCTCCTCTGAGGATGGCAATTGCCAGGATGAGTGGTCCAGGGTTGTCCTCGGCTTGATTAAATTGAGGGTTAAGCTGGTTGTATTTTGTTTCCCCATAGAATTCTTCGTTGGTGATGAGCAGGGGGAAGGGGGTGATACGGCGACGATTTAATTGTTCAGAATCCGTGTCGATTTGTAGTGAGATACTTTCGCCCTCAAGTCCTGAGCTTGAGTTCCAAAAGTCCTTGGTGCAATTTAATCCTGGCGCAAAAAGCGCATTAATTTCGTAATAAGCGCGTTTGCGATCCTTGAGTAAGACGCGATCATTTTGTGGTCGTACGCCTTGTTCTCGTAAAAAGTGATACAGATTTTTAGGTGTATCGACATGGGGATCAAGGACGATGAACATTCCTGAATTAGGGCGATTCCAATAATCTTCTATCACTTTACATTCTTGCTCGGTGAGGTCGTATTGAGAGCCAATAATCATGAGACCAGAACCATCTTTTGGTATGGAGTCGATGCCCGAGAGCCGCAGGGGGACGAGTTGCAAATTGAGCGTACGACAAGCACGATCTAGGGTAAAGTAGACAGAGTTATCGTCTCCTTTGGTATCTGAATTGAAATTGCTTTTATCCGCAATAACGTACATTTTGCGTGGGATGCCCTCTGCCGCGCTGATGAGCCCAGCCGTCATGATGTCTTCCATCTGTAGGGCAACAGCTTTCATTTCTTTGCCATCAGCACTGGTCTCATATAAGACAAAACTATCCCCGGGGATGACGCGGACATGAGCCTTATTTTCTTCTGTCTTGCCTTCAAAGCTCGTGAGAGCTCTCGTGGTATCATTTCTAGCGTCAATGAGGACTTGATTCTGCTTAAATTCTATATCGTAAATAAGGGCAATTTCACGAGCACGGTTTGGTTGACGAAGCGGATCGATATATTCAACATCTAATTTACCCCCAGAATGGCGTGCATACTCCTCAAGTAAAGAACGCATACGATTGTAATTTTGAGTCGTGCGTTGGAAGGCAAAAATAACCTTGATTGGTGTCTCTCTCTCACGAATGAGAGGGGATGAGAGCACGTTAATCGATTGTGAGGAAATGTCGTATCGTTGATCTTCTGTGAGGTCACGACGATAGTATTCGCTACAACTAATATAATTGACCGTGACGACAATGATGGCAATCAAGACAATATTGACCCATGCAAGGATCGAACCATGATGCTTTTTAGGCTTTTTAATTGCTTCCTGAGGCGTTTGGATTTCTTCTTCGCTCATGCTGGGAAATGGTGGAAAATAGGGGGAATAGAGTAATGGATGATGTCCGCGTTTGATTTGCTTAATGCTTCCATCGTCTATGATCGACAATGCGCATAGTCAAAAAGAGTGTGAGGACGGTAAGACTTATGTAAAAAACAACTGGACGAGAATCAATCAAGCCAGACGAGAAACGCTCTAGGTGCTCTGAACAGGAGATATAGTGAAAAATATTCGCAGCAGGGAATTCACCCCAGACCACGGGAACGAGACCAAGGAAAAAGATGCAAACGAGCGCACCAATTGTCGTAATCCCTGAGATAATCTGGCTACTTGTGAGTGAGGAACACAAAATACCAATAGAGACAAACCAAGCGCCAATGAGCGCAAGGATACTGTAGGCACCCACCCAGTCAGACATCCGATAGGTGAGCTCCATGCCTGGCGCATAATGATAAACGGTCGAGACGTAAACATTCGCAAGATCAGTAATGAGTGGGTAAAATAAAAGTGGTACCCACAAAATGAGATAAAAAACGTAGGCAGATAGGTATTTGCCAATGACAACCTGACTTGTGCGAATGGGTGCGGTCAGAAGGGATTCAAGTGTCCCCGATTTCTCTTCTTCCGCAAAAGATTTCATCGTAATCAGAGGGAAGAGGAAGAGGAAGTAAAACCAAAAGGTTGGTGAATGAAGGATGAAATAAAGGATGCCCTCTTTTTGAGGGGCAAGCTGAAACATCTTGAGCGAGGCTGATAGGGAGAATCCTTGCAATGCCATGATCAAGGCGAGGATGACCCAACCATAAGGGGTCATGAGGTAGCCCCTCAATTCTTTGCGAAATATGGTGAAGATAGCGGACATGAACGTAATAAATTTAGATAAATTCAGAGAGGGGCAAATCAATCGCGACGCGTCATTTCGACAAAGACCTCTTCCAGATTGGGGATGTGACGATGCATGTGGCGGAGGAGGCAATGTTGAGAAATGAGCAATTGGGCAAGCTTTTCACGAGTATCAGTCCCTGCCTCGGCACGGACAGTGATCGCATGCCATCCTTTTTCATCCGTACTTTCATGAATGACCTTTTTAACATTTTCAAGGGTTTCAATCAGGGGAATCATCGTATCGAGATCCCCTTTAAATTCAACAGAAATGCGTCCTGCTGCTCTCAAGTTGCCTGTAAGGTTAGCAGGGGTATCATAAGCTTTGATTGTGCCTTGATCGATGATAATGACCTTATTGCAGATCATCTCAACCTCACTCAAAATGTGAGTAGAGAGGATGATGGTGTGTTTCTCCGAGAGCGTTTTAATGAGTTCTCTTATTTGACGGATTTGATTAGGATCGAGACCGTTGGTCGGTTCATCTAAAATGAGCAAATCGGGTTGTCCTAATAAGGCATCAGCGAGCCCGACACGTTGACGGTACCCTTTGGAGAGTGTGCGAATCATCTTACGGCGCACTTGATCTAATCCGCATTGCTCGACAACCTGAGCCACAGATGCCCAGATTTGACGAGAGGCAATCCCCTTGAGCCGAGCCCTATATTTGAGATATTCCGTGACACGCTGGTCATCATAGAGTGGCACATGCTCGGGGAGATACCCTAAATGCTTGCGAGCAGCTTGGGTTTGCTTGACAATATCACATCCTGCAATAGTTGCGGTCCCTGTTGTGGGGGGGAGGTAGCCCGTGAGCATCCTCAATGTGGTTGTTTTACCTGCACCATTCGGACCGAGGAAACCAACAATATCTCCCTTTTCAATCGTGAATGAGGCGTCTTTGACGGCCTGAAAGCGGCCAAATGTTTTGGAAAGCTGATTCGCGATAATCATGAAACTCTTAAAAATGACTGCCTTACTCTATCTCAAAATCTTGGCTTCTCAAGTGATTTTTGTGTTCGTCGTATTGCTTAAAAATAAAAAGCACCATACGGTCTCCCTTTTGGATAAAAGGCTGGCTGATTTTTCTCAAGGTCACTTTGAGATTATCGATAAAATTTGCATGGGTGAAAAATTGACTCGCTAGCGAGAGGAGAATGAATAAAATGCTGATATATGAAAGAGCTGGTTATTGTGATTGTTACGTTGGCTGGGTTGTTTGTTGGCATTAAGTATTATGATTATTTGTATGCCGATAATACAGCCAAACCAGTTGTAGCTCAAAAGAGTTAGGTTAATCTTGGAGGATCATAAGGACGCTCAATTGATGATTGTATTCGCAAAAATTGCAATTTTTTTTGCTACTGCTTTTTATTTTTTGAATGGCTCTTTTTGTTCAGCTCAAGATGATTCTCGCGTGGATTTGACGACGATAACACCATCAAATTTGGGGGATTTGGCGACGATTCAAGGGGTACTCCAGAGGGTTCTTCCTGTGGCATCAGGCACTCTCGTTGAGTTGCAATCGGATTCATCCCATGGTAGTGGAGTGATTGTCTCGCCTGATGGTATGATTTATACGGCGGCGCATGTTGTTCGTCAAATTACGTCTGATAAGAGATGTTTTGTGATTTTACCCTCAGGGGAACGGATTATGTGTACTTTATTGTCCTTGGATGTCGAGCAAGATATTGCTTTACTCCAGCTTGATCAAGTGGTTAAGCCTTATCCTACTTTTGCTCTGTTGGTGAGTTCCCTTCCCAGAGTTGGGGAGTGGGTTTTTGCTTTGGGGCATTCTGGTGGATATGATGCGCAACGTGGACCTGGAGTTCGGCTGGGTCGAGTTGTTTCCATCAAGGAAGGTATAATTCAAACTGATTGTAAAATGATTGGCGGAGATTCTGGTGGAGGGCTCTTTAATATGAAGGGACAACTGATCGGGATTCACAGCACGGTAGGCGCTGGACTTGAGGATAATGCTCATGTGCCCGTGTCTATTTTTGAGAAACTCCAGAAGAGCGTCAAAGGGAATCCATCAATATTAAAATAGGATAATAATGCTGATTTTTAATCGTTTATGGATGTCGTTTTGTTTGTTAACTTGTCTGACCGCAGGTGTAACATGTGTGATTGATGCAAAAACTGATCATGGGACGGGTCTCGAATTCGATAAGAGAATCAACGGGAAAGAAATGCTGACTGCCATTACTCCGTTGAGAAATGTGCTTCAGTATGCGAGTGTGGCGTTTTTCAGGGGGAGCGAGCTGGTCTGTTATGGTGTGGTTGTGGATGTTAACGGAGGCATTATGACGAAGGCATCTGAGGTGGAAGTGAGAGATGGCTTATCCGTTCATTTAGGTAATAAGGTGTATAATTCACTTATGTGGAGTGCTGTAGATGAAGCTCATGATGTAGTGGCGGTGAGGATTCCTGTCAGCGATTTGCGCGTTCCTTCTTTTTCTCAAGATTTGCCTGAATTAGGTAGTATTGTCATTAGCAATGGCTCGACGACGCGAACGAATCGGCGTGCGCGTATTGGCATTATTAGTGGTAACGCAAGAGCAGTCTCCTATCCTAATGAGAAGTTGCCCTATATGGGGATAGTTTTTCAAAAGCCGTGTCATGTGAGTAAAGTCGAGCAGGCAAGCCCAGCAATGAAAGCGGGGATTGCCGATGGTGATCGCATTGTGTCAATGGATGGTCAAGTTGTCCAATCTCTCGAAGAAATGGGACCTTTATTATCTGCAAAAAAGCCAGGAGATGTCCTGGACTTACAGGTACAACGTGGCGAAAATACATTAACTTGCTCTATTCTATTAGGCAATAGATATGAGTATTTAGGGGATGAACCTGTGGGAGAGGATAAAAATGACGAGATGAGCGGACGAATGAGTCGTCGGAAATATGGATTTCCTCTCGTCATGCAACATGATACTCCCTTGCTGCCTGTATTTATGGGGGGACCTTTACTCAATCTGGAGGGGAAGGTAATTGGTATGAATATTGCGCGAGCAAATAGAGCAGAGACTTTTTCGTTACCGATTCAAGAGGTGCTTTCTATTTATCATCAATTGTCAAAATGAGTTTATTGTCGAATTAGGAGATTCTGATTCGACATAGAAGAGTTAAAGTAGTATCTTTTAAGAATGAGAAGACCTCCAATTCCTGGGCTCGTTATGTCTGATGGCTGGCTAACCCCGTATACTCGTCAAATCAAAGATAGACAAAAAATGTTTGATTTGAGAATTAAAAGAATACGGAAGCGTTATGGGAGTTTGTCTCAATGTGCTTTAGGGTATCGTTATTTCGGATTTAATCGTGATGAGGAAACAAAAGAGTGGGTTTATCGCGAATGGGCTCCTGGCGCTCGACAATTATTTTTAATTGGCGATTTTAATAACTGGGATCGTTCTTCTCATCCATTGACACGTAATGATTTAGGTATTTGGGAAATTCGTTTGTCGAAAGATACGCTCAAGCATGAGCAACACGTTAAGGTGCATGTCATTGGGGCTGATGGTAGGGGCGTTGATCGGATTCCTGCGTGGATTTCTCGCGCAGTACAAGATTCCTCAACTTATGATTTTAGTGGTCAGATTTGGGCGCCAGAGTGCCCTTTTGAATGGGAAAATGCAGAATTTGATCCATCTTTAATTGTTTCTCCTCTCATTTATGAAGCGCACACAGGGATGTGTGGTGAGGAGGAACGCATCCATAGCTATCGTGAATTTGCCGATAATGTACTCCCAAAAATTGCCGATTTAGGGTATAATACAATTCAGTTGATGGCGGTACAAGAGCATCCTTATTACGGGTCTTTTGGTTATCATGTGTCTTCCTTTTTTGCGCCATCCTCTCGGTTTGGTTCCCCTGATGATTTAAAGTATTTAATTGATCAGGCGCATGGCTATAAAATAGCTGTTTTGTTGGATGTTGTTCATTCTCATTCCGTTAAAAATGAGGCAGAGGGCTTGGGCAATTTTGATGGTTCAGGTGGTCAGTATTTTTTGTCGGGTGAGCGCGGGATACATCCAGATTGGGATTCATATTGCTTTGATTATGGACGCGACGAGGTTGTCGAGTTTCTTTTATCAAATATTCAATGGTGGTTGGAGGAATTTCACTTTGACGGATTCCGCTTCGATGGCGTGACCTCAATGCTTTATTTTCATCGTGGGCATGAGGCATTTGATAATTTAGGTGCTTATTTTGGCCCCTCTGTCGATCACGATGCGGTGTCTTATTTGCAATTGGCATCAACTTTGATTCAGGATATTAAACCTGGTGCTATTGTTATTGCTGAAGATATGTCGGGTATGCCTGGGATGTGTCGTCCCATTGATGAGGGTGGCATTGGGTTTACCCATCGGCTCTCTATGGGGATTCCCGATTACTGGATTAAGCTCATTAAGGATAAAAAGGATGAGGAGTGGAGTGTTGGCGATATCTGGTATATGTTGATAAATAGACGTTATGGTGAGGCTCATATCGCTTATTGTGAGAGCCATGACCAAGCACTTGTGGGCGATAAAACATTGGCATTTCGTTTGATGGATGCAGATATGTACTGGAAAATGGATAAATCAAGCCAGAGCATTATCGTCGATCGTGGTGTGGCATTACATAAGATGATTCGTCTTATCTCAATTGCCGCAGGGGGCGATGGATGGCTCAATTTCATGGGAAATGAATTTGGTCATCCTGAATGGATTGACTTCCCTCGCGAAGGGAATAATTGGTCGTACCAATATTGTCGTCGTCAATGGTCTCTTGTTGATAATCACGCGTTACGATATGAATTGCTTCGCAACTTTGATAAGGCAATGATTGACTTGACCGTGCAAAAGCATGTCCTCGCCTCACCGTATACAAATTTGCTCAATATTGATGAGATGAATCAAGTCTTGGCTTTTAGCCGCAATAATCTGATTTTTGTCTTTAACTGGTCAGGGAACAAAGCCTTACCTGATTACGTTTTACCTGCTGTAGAGCCAGGTGAGTGGAGAGTTATCTTAGATACAGATTCCGTCGAGTTTGGCGGATTTGGAAGCCAAGATAATTACGTTCATCATTTTACAGATAAAGAGAACCGCCTTTCTCTCTATTTATTGCCAAGAACGGCCATTGTGCTGGAGCGCGTCGGCAATGCAACCCGATAAATACCCCATTTTTTATATCAACATGACAATACTCACACGAAGCCTTATTATTTTACTCGTTAGCGGAGGGATGCTCTCCGCAGCTCCTACCTCGTTACAATATCCAGCTACGGGAGCTAATTATCGTTTATTCACTGCTGAAAAGCCCCCCTTGGTACCTCTACCTCGCATTATTGACTGGAAGGATGGTGCTCTTGGGCTCAAGTCTATTAATATTGCCGCACAAATCCCATCAGGACTCAAATATGACCGAGAACAGTTGAAATTCATCCAGTCTGAATTGGTAGGATATTTGAAAGCACACGAGGTTGGTATCTCATCTAAATCTCCCGTGAAAGTCAATCTCCAGTTGATGAAACAATTCCCCTCTGGATTTGATGAAAAAATCAAAGATGATGCGCTTCGCAACGAGGCGTATCAATTGATTGTTGATGGCAAAGGGGTGGCAATTCGATCCATCTCGACGAAAGGCTTGTTTTATGGGCTACAAACATTAAAGCAACTCATTGTACGTCAAAATGGTAAGACGACGGTAGCATTATGTCAAATCGCTGACTGGCCTGAATATCAAGTACGAGGCTTCATGAATGATGTGGGGCGCAATTATATGTCCTTGCCGTTGATTGCAAAAGAATTGGATGCAATGGCTCAAATGAAAATGAATGTCTACCACTTTCATTTTACTGAAAATGAAGGCTGGCGATTAGAGAGTAAATTGTATCCTGAATTAACCAATCCTAAGTATTTTACAAGGAAGCCAGGTAAATTTTACACACAGAAAGACTTTCAAAATTTGGTCGAATATTGCCGTTTGCGCAATATCCAGCTTATTCCAGAGATGGACATGCCAGGGCATGCGAAATGCTTTCGCCAGGCATTGGGCATCAAAAACATGAAAGACCCCAAAGCGACAAAAGCCTTAACGGAGTTGATTAAAGAGATGTGCTCTTTAGTGCCTGCTGATAAAATGCCCTATATTCATATTGGGACGGATGAGGCACGAGGTGCAGAAGAAAAAGTAGATGATGGCATCTTAAAGCAATATTTTGCAGCAGTTGAGAGCTGTGGGCGTACTCCTGTGCGTTGGCATCCTGGATTATCACCCAATGGATATAATGGCGCCATTCAACATTTGTGGTCAGGTCGTCAAGCGAGAGGAGCATGGCCAACAAAAGGGGGGAAATATATTGATAGCCTTGAGACGTATTTGAATCATCTCGATCCCTTTGAGGTCGCTATGACGATGTATTTTCGTCGTCCTTGTCCCTTTGATCAGGCAAAAGGGCTTGGATTTATGTTATGTTCCTTCCCAGATTTACCAATTGAGGATGAGCGCAATCAAGTTTTACAAACTCCAGTCTATTCAGGAATCGCCTTCGTCAGTGAAAACTTGTGGAGCAATCCCTTAGGGAAAGTAACGGGAGACCCATTGGCGGATGACAAGATGAAGTATTTCTCAAATCTACCCGTTCAGGGAGATCCCTTGCTCAAGGGCTTTGCTGAATACGAAAATCGCGTATTGGCAATTCGTGACCGATTCTTTAAAGATAAAGAATTTAATTACGTCAGACAGGCAAATATTCCGTGGAAATTAATTGGTCCCTTCCCTCATGGAGGCGATGTTGATAAAGTATTTGCCCCGGAAGAAGACATTCTCAAGACGGGCAAAGTTGCCCCCTCATATAAAGTTGATGGTCAGGAATATTCATGGCTCCCTGAGACCTACACTGGGGCGACAATGATCTTTAAGCATTATTGCGATTTTCCCACTCTCTTTAATGGAGGCAAGATGTCTGCGTATCCTGATAAGAATAAGACATATTATGCAATGACTTATATTTATTCACCTAAAGCTCAAACTGTGCCATTCTGGGTTAGTGGACATACATGGGCAACATCAGATTGGCGCAATGGACCAGCTGATGTTCCAGGTAAATGGTTTCATACGAATCCAAAATTCTGGGTGAATGGTAAAGAGGTAGATCCTCCTCAATGGAAAAAACCAGGAAATAATGTGGGGCTGATTGATGAAAACTATCATTTCCGTACACCAACGATGATTCCCTTAAAAAAAGGCTGGAACCCCGTGTTAATCAAAAGCCCAAGTAATAATAGTGCGAGACGATGGATGTTTACCTTTGTCCCCGTCCTCGTCGATGAAAAAAATCCAGGATGTAATGTGAAAGAGTTTCCAGGACTAAAATTTTCAGTTAACCCTGAAAAATAAGTTCAGTTATTTTTTCGTTCGCTTAATGATGAGTGTCGGAGGATTTTGTTGTTCCAAGTAGGAAGCTCCAAATTCTTTCACGGCAAGATAGTACATTTTAGACCAAGTGAAGTTTTCCTTTTTCATGAGTTGATAAAAGGCCCCATCCGCTTGATCTCTCGTGATTGGGGCACCATTCATCATGGCGTGCAGGAGGGCATCATGGAAGAGAGTCGGAGTTAAGAGCTTAGGTGTTGTGAGCATTTTGGTCGCGCCGTCCCAGCCATAATTTTTCTCAATCGTAAATGTTTTGCCAGCCGCCGTCATATTGAGAGCCTTATTTTTAGCTCCAAAGGCTTGCCAATAGCCAAGCTGGTGATCAAATGTCCAACTAATACGAGCATTAGTATAGTACATCGTTGCCCCAGACTTTATCTTACCACATCGATACCATGGAATATTGGGGGGGAGCTTAGAGACTTTAGCAATCGTGCTGACTCCATTACCTTGACAAAGACAATCAGAGGAACAGGAAGTCATGAGCCAACTAGAAAAAACAAGAAGAAGCGATAGTAAAATTTTCATTTCTCTCATGCTATCAAAATTGATGAGAAAAGTACACACCTGTCACACCTGTCCTAAATAAAAAGGCTCTGCGCCAAATTTAATGCTGAGAGATTTTGTCTTTGGCCAATTCGCAAACTTGGATGCGGGGAGCTTGAATCTTTACTTTTTATCTTATGCGTGTATGATTAACCACATGAGACTTTCCTTGATTAGTGGTGTTGTCACCATGATTTTATCGGGTACTGTAATGGCGGATATTCCTGGGATGCAATCTGTTTTACAGAATTGGCAATCAAAGAATAAGGAATGGGAGGCAGCCTATGAATTTGGCAATCCTGAAACGCGTAAAGTATTATTAAAGACACGTCCTGATGAGAGCGATATGGCAAAGAAGCTTTGGGAACAAACATCGAGTGTAATTGAAAATTCCGAATCTTTACCTGCCGTTGTATGGATGTTGAATCATCCTGTTGCTTTAGCTCAGGCTTTCCCTCAAGAGGAAATGCAGAAAAAAATCATCAATTTGCTCTTAGATACGATTTTACGCAATATGATTCCCTTAAAGGGGATTGGACAGGCTGTTCCTGCTTTGAGTAATTCTGTAAACCCACAATGTCGCTATATTTTGGAGAGAATCCGTGAGATTAATCCTAATTCTATCGATCAGGGAATGGCATCAATGGGCTTGGCATTGATGTTGGGTGAGCATAGAGGATTGCGACGTGATGACCCTAGAATGAATGCCGTTCGTCGTAAATATATTAAAGAGGCTATTTACAAGGCTTTTGATGAACCATTTAGAGGAGGTAAGGTGAGCGATTTTGCTGGAGAGCTAATTTATGAAATCAATAATTTAGCATTACGTTGCAAGGCACCTGCCTTTGATTTGATCTCCCCAACGGGAGAAAAAGTGAATATCCCCTCTGCCAAGAAAAATACCTTGCTCGTTTTTTGGGGACCTCAAGATCAAAATTCTATCAAATTTGCGGCTCAATCGAAAGAGATGGAAGCGAAGCATCAAAATTTACAAGTAGTCCTTCTTGCTGCGATGTCCAAAGAACAAGAGGATAAACTCCACAAAATGGGAATTGATATTCCTTCTTATTTGGATGAGAAAGGTAAGTTTTTTCACTTATATCGAGTTAATCAAGTTCCTTGGGTATGCTTGATAGATCAGGGGGGGATTGTGAAGATGAGAGGGGTGCCCGATTTGGTATTTGATACAATGATCAATGGTACTCTCAACCCAACGAAGCTCGATGTGAAACAGGGAAATGTGTCTGGATTTCCTTCTGCTCCAGCTAAACCAGTTACTGCACCAGCCACTAAAGATACCACCAAAGCACCAGCACCAGCTCCTATCCCAGTGAATGCTGACTCAGCTCAAGATACTGTTCCTATTCCAAATACAGAGAGTGATAATAATATGATTGCTCCTCCCCCTCTACAGCCCATTCCAATGGATTGACGAAGGCTTATTCCCCCTCCATTCCCTCCTAAATGATGATCCCGAGTAGCTCCTTATTATATGATTCTGCCCGACGAATCGTTACTATTTTGCACGAGGCAGGATATATAGCTTATTTTGCAGGTGGGTGTGTACGCGATATGATTTTGGGGGTGAGTTGCCATGATATTGATATTGTCACATCCGCCAAGCCAGATGAGGTGATGGGGCTTTTCCCTCGCTCTCGTGCTGTTGGTGTCCATTTTGGTGTCGTTCTTGTTCCCATGGATGGGATTTTTTTTGATGTAGCGACTTTTCGGAAAGATGGGGTCTATGAGGATGGTCGTCGTCCCGTGAGTGTGAGCTTTTCCACTGCGGAGAAAGATGCTCAAAGACGCGACTTTACCGTTAATGGATTGTTTGAGAATCCATTAACGGGTGAGATTATTGATTTTGTCCATGGCAAAGAGGATGTAGAGCATCGTATCATACGCTCAATAGGGAATCCTCGTGATCGCTTCAGTGAAGATGCTTTACGCTTGTTGCGAGCCGTTCGATTTGCCGTGACAAAAGGTTTTAGCATTGAGCCTGTGACGATGACTGCATTGAGCGAGTGTGCCAATTTATTGCAGAAGATTTCACCTGAACGAATTCGGGATGAGTTTGACAAAATTTTGCTATGTCCACGTCGAAGAGAAGGCGTCGAGCTACTCGTAGAAACAGGGCTGATGCGTTACATTATCCCCGAGATTGAAGCCTTGATTGGATGTGAGCAACCGCCTAAGTGGCATCCTGAAGGCGACGTTTTTACCCATACCATGATGATGCTCGATGAGCTCCCCATAGAGGAGGGCTCGGCGAGTCTTGAACTCGTTTTATCAACTTTGCTCCATGATATTGGTAAACCTGTCGCCATGTTTCGTGAGCCTAGTGGGCGTATTCGCTTCTCAGGGCATGATGATGTGGGGCGTGAGATGAGTCATGATATACTCAAACGTCTCCATTATTCTAATGTGGTGATTGACGCTGTTAGTTTCATGGTTGGGCGACACATGCAATTTATCAATGTGCAAAACATGCGAGAGGGGAAGGTGAAGCAATTTATGGCATCGCCTGTTTTTGAGGATGAATTGCTTTTGCATCGTGCCGATTGTCTCTGCTCAAATGGAGCTCTTGATAATTATGATTATTTAGTGGAGAAACGCGTACAAAAAGCTAGCACTCCCATTTTACCTAAGCCCTTGCTTACAGGTAAGCACTTGATTGATTTAGGATGGACTCCTGGTAAAGAATTTAAATCGGTGCTGGATTATGTTTTTATGGAACAATTAGAGGGACGTGTCTGCTCTCTAAAAGATGCTTTAATGATTGCTCGTCGTTTGCATGATGAGCAATCAGATGTTCAGTAAATGAGCTAACCTAATAGCAAAACACCGCATCGTTCGTAAGGAACCATGCGGTGTTTTATTTAGTTTATAAATCGTGAGAGTGGCTTATTTGCCAAGTTCCGCTTCCATCGCGCGATGGACTTCTTCATGCAGGCTGTGCTTGCGAGTCAACAAGAGCACGCAAGGAGGAGCAATGTAGATTGATGAGTAAGTACCAATGATAATGCCAAGGATAATGCTTAATGAAAAGTCCTCCATGGCAGGTCCACCAAAGAAGTAGAGACAGACCAAGGTAGCCAATGTACAAGCTGATGTCAGGATGGTACGTGAGAGGGTGTTATTGATGGCATCATTCATCATGACCGTTTCATCTGTATCAGGGTCGGCATAGCGAATCTGCTCACGGATACGGTCAAAGATAATAATCTTATCGTTGATAGAGTAACCCGCAATAGTCAGGATAGCACCAACGTGGATGATATTCAATTGATCCCCGCACATGATAATAATACCGATGACGAGCAGAACGTCATGGATGATGGCAATGACGGCACCTAGGGCAAAGGACCATTCAAAACGGATGGTGAGATAGATCATGATTCCGAGCATCCCTGCGGCAATTGCCCAAAGAGAGCCCACCATGAATTCTCCCCCTAGGATAGGACCTACCATGTCAACACTTGGTCCTGCTGGGGTAACCATTTGAGGGATTTTTTGTAAGAGGGTAGATTTGACGAGATTGACGTCTTGCATGACCGCAGCACAACGAATAATGATATTTGTTTCATTCGTTGCATTGTTGAATTCTTGGACAGTTGGGATTTGAGAAAGCTGAAGTCCCACTAGAGCCGATTCAACTGCTTTTGAGCCAACATCGACATTCTTGGGTATTTCGTACGTAATTTGCGCTCCCCCCGTGAAGTCAATGCCGAGACATTTGTCTTTTTGGATAAATCCAGCACTTACTGAGGCGAGCAAAAGCAAAATGGAGAAAATTGCTGCATATTTGCGTTTGCTCATAAAGTCGATATTCTTCGAGCTATTGAACAAGTTGAGGAAGTGAATATCCTTGAGCATGCCCACGCGATCAGCCCAATAGAAGAGGACTCTGGTGACGACCAATGCGCCAACCATCGAGGTGATGAGACCCACCGTCAAGGTGATGGCAAAGCCTTTAATCGTACCACTTGCTAGATAAAAGAGGATGATAGCGGTGATGAGTGAGGTGACGTTAGAGTCGAGAATGGCAGGGAAGGCCTTGTCATAAGCTCGACGCAGACTCTCCTTAAAGGTTTGTCCGTTATCTTTTTCTTCTCGTAATCGTTCGTAAATGAGGACGTTGGCGTCAACGGCAATACCAAGGGTTAGCACGATACCTGCGATACCTGGGAGTGTTAAGACAAAGCCAAACATGGACATACAGCCAAGAAGGAGCAGGGCGTTAATCGTGAGACCGACGATGGCGACGAGACCTGCGAAACGGTAATAAACCAAGACCATCAAGAAACAGAGAGCAAGACCCGCAAGACCTGCCATTTCGCCTTGGACGAGTGCCATTTTACCTAATGAGGCGGAGACTTGACGCTCTTCTAAAATTGTCAATTGGTTTGTGAGAGGATTGGAGAGTGTTTTAGCTAATTGCTCTGCTTCGCCAGGACCATCCATACCACTGACGGTGAAGTTGCGAGATAAGCTACTCTGGACAGTTGGGGCACTAACGACTTTACCATCGAGTACGATGGCGAGTCTATCTCGTCCGTGGCGCATTTGACTCGTGATTTTCCACATTTTGTCTGCCCCTGCGGTACTCAAGGTGACACCGACGTATCCACGTTGTTCTTGGATGGGGTAGGCACTAGCGATGTCACGACCACTTAGTTGACTGCGCTTTGATAAGAAAAGTTTTTGAGTGTGAGGTTTTTGATTGTCGTCCTTAAACTCATAAGTATAGAGCTCCCACCCTGGGATACGTTCAATGTTGCGAGCCAACATTTCATCATTTTCTGGGTGAACGGGCAAAAGCTCAAGGTGAGCAATTTTGGTGATAATTTCTCGCTGTACCTTAATTTTTTCCTGATCGGTTTCAGGGATTTGGATCTGAATTTTATCTGCCCCTTGAGGCATGACGGTGACTTCATTGGCACCTGTCGAGTTCAAACGTTCATTGATCGTTGTACAGGCTTGCTCCATGGCTTGAGAGGACAATGGAACTGCTTTACCATCAATAACATTAGGTTCGATTTGGAGGGTAAATGACACCCCCCCGTCAATATCAATCCCGTAACGAATCCCTGAAGACATGAGGGAGAACATCGAGAATGCCGAAATCCCTAAAATAAATAGGGTGCCAGCATTACGCTTAGTTTTATCGCTTTCAGAGCTCAGATACCAAAAAAAGAGGACTAAAAGAAGGATACCTGTAACAAAAATGAAGATAGGGTCGTTAAACCAGCTAAAAATAAAATTGAAAAAAGGTGTATCAGCAAAAGCTACTTTTGCGGGGGTGATGGTTTGAGCCAGCATGTTCATGAATGAGGTCGGTAATACTGCGTTGGAAGTCTCGTATTCTCTTTGTTTTGAGCCTTAGGTCAAGCCTGCTTTGCGTGTTAGCTTCACTTTTTTGAGGCATTCAGTCTTTTTACGACTTAGGGAGTTTGGGCTCAAGTCCCTTATGGTGACTTTTACTTTGAGGGAATGAGAGTTGTTTTTTCATAATTGCATGGACAATGTGGAGCTTGACTATTAAAGTATGATCTCTTTTTATGCTCAGACGGGGAAACAGTATTATATCTCATCAAGTTCGCAATATTGCGGAATGTGCGCTTGATTTTTCCTTAAAAATACGGGGAGATGACGAATTTCCCTCAGAGGCTGTCGTCGTATCAACTCTTAATGTTGTAGCCAAGTTGCCTGTCATCGCTGTTATTGGTGATACTGGATCAGGTAAATCAACTATTTTATCTCATTTAGCCATGGAGCCTTGTTTGGCGATGGTATCTCAAGACGAGGATGTCTCTGTAGATAAGAAGGGGGGGAGAGTCGCTCAAAAATGGGTTTATTCCCCTCCAGAAATTCCGTTGCATAATGCCCCTTTTAGTTTGAGCTATTTCCCCTCTGATGTGTTACAAGAGGTTGAGCTGATGGATACAAGAGGGATAGATTTGCCTGAGGTTTGTATCGCTTTGCCCAAGATTCTTGAGAATGTTGATGTGATCGTTTTGTCCGTTTTGGCGACGAATCCTGATTCCACTACATGTTGGAATTTTATTGCCTCGTTATCCCCTGATTTTTTTGGTCGTATGGTGATTGCGTTAACGCATACAGAGGCTGTCAGCTATGATGAATTGCAGGTGATTAAAGACCATGTGCGCGCCATTTGTGCGGATAAACTCGGTATTGTATTACCTCTTTTCCCAACAACTGCGGTCTCTCAAGGACGCTTGTCGTCCCCAGGGGTAGAGGCAATGGCTCGTCGTATTGATGGGATGCTGGAAACGATGCGTCCCTCCGCATGGCATACTGATGCCGTGATTAGCGCAACAGATGTCTTGCTATCAGAGCAGGCAAAGGTTTTGAGAAATCAAGATCGCTTGACTCGGTTAGATGCAGGTTTTTTGGCTGGGATTGAATATGAAATCAACGAAATGCGCTATAAGATGGAGCTATCGATTCCTGCACGATTGAATGCTATCTGTCAATTTGTGCAAGAGTGTTTGCCCCGCCTTGCTCGTAAGACTGCAAGGCAATTAGGCTATGCTCTGTCCATCAATCGGATGCACCGTTTTAGACATTTATCATCAATTATTGATGAATGGTTTTATGAGATGATTCGCCAAGGGGTTGAGGAGCGCATTGAGTTTCACAATCGTGCATTCCTAGCTTCGTGTGAGGATCATTGGAATGGTGTGAGACCTCGTGTGAAAGATCAGCTCGATTGCGAGATCGGTGCTTTCCCTCAAGAAGATATTCGACATCAGCTGGATGCCTATCGGATGAGGCTCGGACATGCTGTTTATGCACCAATTAACGACTTGGGGCTAAAAGCTTGTTTGACGAAGTTGTATGTGTCTCAAGAGAGATGGATGCGTCGTCAATTGATTGTTATTTTATTATTAATTATTGCCGCAGGTGTACTGGGGAGCTTGGGTGAGTTTGTTGCCGGGTTTGTTTTATTGGGGTGCGCAGTGAGCCTTTATCTATTATCGTCAGTTGCCTTGATTTTTATCCGCATGAGGTTAACAACTCAAATTGAGGATGCTGCACGCGAGATGCCACAAGCGGTTCATGATGGCTTGCAGATTCCTTTATACGAGGCAACGGTGAGTGGCATTGTCGATTATCGTAAGTTGTATAGAACATTACGAGGGCTTGTCGCCATTGGGGCAGATCAAATTGAGCCATTGATGAAAGAACATTCGCTCATTTTCTATAAATTAAGCGCAATAAGACAAGCAAGAAGATAAAAAGGCAGTGAAGTGAAAGAATGAAAGACTTAAGAGAGTAGTAATGATGATATAATATATTTATGAGAGTTACTTCTATTTTTAGCTTCTTGCTTTGCGCTTCGTCAGTCATGGCATCTCCGTCAGCAGTCGTCAATGAAGGGTCGTATGTGATTCCCTTACCTTCTTCTTTAGAACAACATCTAGGAGAACCTGGATTTTCACTACAATCGCCCATTCATTTACCCAATTGTTCATTCTCGTCTTTGGTTCGGATTATTTTTCAAAAAAATAATATTGAGATGACAGATAAAGGTAAGGCGAATTTGTTTTTAATTAAAGACTCATCGCTCGGTAAGGAAGCCTATAAATTATCGGTCAATTCTCAAAAAATAGAAATTTTTTATTCAAGTAACAATGGCGTGTATTATGCTCTACAGACTCTTGTGCAGAGCATTGTTAAGGATGAAAAAGGTCAACTTGCTATCCCAACCATGACTGTATCAGATGCGCCTCGTTTTGCTTGGAGAGGTCTGATGATGGATAGTGGGCGACATTTGATGCCAATTGATGATATTAAAAAGATTATTGATTTAATGAGTCGTTATAAATTAAATACACTTCATTGGCACTTAACTGATGATCAAGGGTGGAGACTTGAAATTAAAAAATATCCAAAGCTCGTTGAGGTTGGTTCTCGTCGAGACGAATCTCCTATAGTAGGTCAGCGTAATAAAGGCGATGGTGTGCCGTATCAAGGGTATTATACTCAAAGCCAAGTGAAAGATTTGGTCTCTTATGCCAAGGTAAGAGGGGTGACCGTTATACCCGAGATTGAGATGCCGGGACATGCTACTGCTGCCATTACTGCCTATCCTGAGTTGGGCAATAAGGATATTGTAGGATATTCCCCTAAGGTAGTAACTCAATGGGGGGTCTTTCCGTATATTTTTAGTCCATCCGAACGGACATTTAATTTTTTGAGTGATGTTATTGATGAGGTTTGCGAGCTTTTTCCCGATAGCCCATATATTCACATTGGTGGCGATGAGGCGCCAAAAGATCAATGGAAACAATCAGCCTTTGCACAAAAGGTAATGAAAGATAATGCTCTAAAAAGCGAGGATGAGTTGCAAAGCTATTTTGTCAAACGTATGGAGCAGATTATTCATGCCAAGGGCAAACGTCTTATAGGATGGGATGAAATACAAGAGGGAGGCTTATCTCCGTCTGCAACAATGATGGTTTGGCGTGATTGGAGTTGGGCAAAACATGCTATTGCTCGTGGTAATAATGTGGTGATGAGCCCAGGGAGTCATTTGTATTTAGATTCCGAGCAAGGATCAGGTAAACCTAATATCCCCGAATATGAGACAATCAATAATAATGGGGGTAAAGATTGGCTGTGGGTTTATAGCATGGATCCTATACCAGAGGGGATTTCTAAAGAATCAGAGAAGCATGTGCTTGGGTGTCAAGGCAATGTCTGGTCAGAGTACATCCTCAAATTGCCAAAATGGGAGTATCAAGTTTTCCCAAGAGCGATTGCTTTGTCGGAGGTTGGATGGACAGCGTTAGAGAGAAAAAATAAGGATGATTTTCAAAAACGATTAGAGAAGCAATTGCCCTTCCTTGATGCAAATCAGGTAAATTATCGCAGAATTGACAATGGCGCACCTGCTATTCCTAATGCAGTTGTAAAATGAGTAAAAAAATCCTACCATGATAACTCATGATCATGGTAGGATTCTTATAACTCTTTAGCTTTTAGAAGATTATTTATTTAAGGCAAGACGACTTGATTGCGTCGCAAAGGACTTGTCCGTAGGCAGAGCAAGAGAGCGATGTCGATCCAGGAATCATTTCTGCAAGGTCAGTGGTGACCGTTTTTGCCGTGATGGCGTACTCAATCGCTTGTGGAATCAAGTCTGCTGCCTCAATCCATCCCAAATGGCGAAGCATCATTTCTGCTGAGAGGATGACTGAGCTAGGGTTGGCTCTGTCGAGTCCTGCGAGGTTGGGAGCCGTGCCATGGGTGGCTTCAAAGATAGAGTGACCTGTGAGGTAATTGATATTGCCCCCTGGTGCGATACCAATGCCACCTACTTGTGCAGCAAGCGCATCGGAAATGTAGTCTCCATTGAGATTGAGTGTGGCGATTACGTCAAACGCTTCGGGGTGTAAGAGTATTTCTTGGAGGAAGGCGTCAGCAATGCAGTCCTTGATGATGAGTCCACAAGGGAGTTTGAGCCAAGGTCCTTTCCCTATCGGTTGTGCTCCGTATTCTTTGGTGGCGAGAGCATAAGCCCAATCACGGAAGCCTCCTTCTGTGAATTTCATAATATTGCCTTTGTGGACGAGGGTGACGCTCTGTCTCTTACCGGCAATGGCATAATCAATGGCGGCGCGTATGAGTCGCTCTGTCCCCTCACGAGAGACGGGCTTGATGCCGTAGCTTGTACTTTGAGGGAAACGTATTTTTTTTGCTCGATCGGGAAAGGATGAATTTAAAAAATCAGCAAATTGAGCACAATCAGGGGTGCCCGATTGGAATTCGATACCTGCATAAATATCTTCGGTATTTTCACGGAAAACGACCATATCGACTTTTTCAGGAGCTTTGACAGGGGTCTCAATTCCTCGGAAGTAGCGAACGGGACGTAAGCAAACAAAAAGGTCGAGATCTTGACGCAGTGTGACATTCAAGCTACGGATACCTCCACCAACTGGAGTTGTCAAGGGACCTTTGATGCCGACAAGATAGGTGCGAAAGGCCTCTATTGTTTCATCTGGTAACCATGAGCCAAGGTTATCAAAAGCTTTTTGCCCAGCAAATATTTCATACCATGCAATTTGACGAGTTCCCTGATAAGCGATGTGGACAGCAGTATCGATCACTTTGGAGGCAGCAGCCCAAATATCAGGACCAGAGCCATCTCCAATAATAAAGGGAATAATTGGCTGATGGGGGACACAGAGCTTACCATCCATCATGGTGATAGGGGCGCCATTCGTGGGGGGAGTAAATTTCAAGTCATTCATGATGCGTGCGATTCCTAACTTTACTTACTCAGAAAGGCAAGCTGAATTTGTCATCGGAGCCTAGGAAGATAGGAATTTGGACAATATGTCTCGGAATTTGATTTGTTAAAGTAATCCATCCATGTATGGTCATGGCTTCATTACTTGTCCTGCAACGTTTTCGTTTCAGAAAGAGAAAAAGACCTATGGCTGAAGAAATGCCCCCACAAAACGATCCTCATCAAAATAATCAGAATTTACCTCCCAAAAAACCAACGGGAGAGGCACCTAACTGGGGCGTCTGGATTATGATGACCCTTATTGCCTCCGTACTCCTGATTGGTTTTACCTCTCCAGGCACTTTGGGATTTAGCCCGACTCATAAAGAGAATTTAGCTGAATTTAATCAGGACTATAAAAATGGGTTGATCGTGATGAATGCGCCGAAAGAGGCTCCCTTGAGCGTTCTTTTATCAGATTCCTCCTCAGATGGAGTCATCCTGGCATATAAGTATAAGGAAGGAACGAAGCATGAAGTGCGCCAAGAACCATTTACTATGGTGTTTAATGCCAGCCTTGCTGATGATAATTTTAAGCAACGCTTAGATGAATTAGGTGTCATTCAACCCTCAACTAAGGATATTCCTGTAGGGAAAACGACGGGTAATATCTCAACAGATAAATTTGACCGTCTTGTCGCCGAGGGGCGCATTGTCGGAGAGAATGGACAAGCTCCTCGCCTCTATTATGACGGTGCTACTGGCATTTTGACTGGTAATATTTTGACGCGTACGTGGCCAAAAATTGGTGGGGAAAACGGTGCCATTGTGGAAAAAGTCGAGGTGCCCTTTAATCAAAGCTTTGATGGGCGTCAAGTCGATCGCTTGTTGGGTAATACGGTGCCCAAGACTGTTGAATCAAGTACATGGAAGACGATTCTATCTACATTTTTACCAATTTTGCTCATTCTTGGCATCTTGTTTTTCATGTTCCGCGTGCAAACTGGTGGAGGTGCCAAAGGTGCCATGAGCTTTGGCAAAAGTCGTGCTAAACTAATGTCACCTGATAGGAACAAGGTTACCTTTAAGGATGTTGCAGGCGTTAATGAAGCCAAGGAAGAGGTCGGAGAAATCGTTGATTTCCTACGTGACCCAGCTAAATTTCGCAATTTGGGGGGTAATATCCCGAAAGGCGTTTTAATGGTCGGCTCTCCAGGTACTGGTAAAACCTTATTAGCTCGTGCCATTGCAGGTGAGGCGGATGTCCCCTTTTTCTCCATCAGTGGCTCTGACTTTGTCGAAATGTTTGTAGGCGTTGGCGCAAGCCGTGTTCGCGATATGTTTGAACAAGGTAAAAAAAGTGCACCATGTATTATTTTCATTGATGAAATTGATGCAGTAGGGCGTCATCGTGGCTACGGCGTTGGTGGCGGACATGACGAACGAGAACAAACCTTGAATGCCTTACTCGTCGAAATGGATGGATTTGACGGTAATGAAAATGTGATCGTCATTGCCGCAACTAACCGTGCGGATGTACTCGATCCAGCACTCTTACGACCAGGGCGATTTGACCGTCAGGTTGAGGTTAGCCTGCCAGATGTCAAAGGACGTGAGCAAATTCTATTAGTGCATGCTAAAAAAGTAAAAATGGTTCCTGAGGCCGATTTTGGTCCCATTGCGCGAGGTACTTCTGGATTCTCAGGCGCAGAATTAGCAAACTTAATCAACGAGGCAGCTCTCTTGGCTGCACGTAAAGGGCTCAAAGCTGTGGGTAATCCCGAGCTTGAAGAAGCTCGCGATAAGGTGCGCTGGGGTAGAGAACGCCGTAGCCTCAGTATCAGCGATAAAGAAAAACGTATTACCGCCGTTCATGAGGGGGGACATGCTATTTGCCTCCTGAAAACAGAAAAATCAGAACCTTTGCATAAGGTAACCATCATCCCTCGTGGACCCGCTCTTGGCTCAACGATGTGGTTGCCTGCTGAAGATAAATATCACATGCTCCGTAGCGAAATGCTCGATAGTCTCGTCGTTGCCATGGGTGGACGCTGTGCCGAACAACTTATTTTTAACGATGTCACGAGTGGGGCTATGGGAGACATTAGCATGGCAACTAAAATGGCTCGGCGCATGGTATGTAGCTTTGGCATGAGCGATAAACTCGGCTTAATTGAATATGGTGATCAGAGCGGTGAGGTTTTCCTTGCTCGTGATCTAGGAACGAAATCTCGCAATTATTCTGAAAAAACGGCAGAGCTTATCGATTCTGAAGTCCGTGATTATGTGAGCCAAGCTTATCAACGAGCCAAAATCATTTTAACAGAAAATCGCGATAAACTTGATCTATTGACGGACGCGTTACTTGAATACGAAACACTCGACGGAACTCAAGTCGCTGACATCTTGGAGCAAGGATGGATGAATAATCCCCCAGAAAAAATCATGCCTCCCCCGATGCCTGATGATGACGACGACGTGCAAACGACAGGCTCGCCTCTCGACGAAAAAATCTCTACAAAAACAAAAGAAGAGACCTCATCATCCTCATCTCCTGAACCTTCTTCATCTCCCACCCTTTAACTTAAAAGATTATTAAAGCCCCAACTATTATGGCTCCCATTAAAGCTCTAGACCTCGCCAAAGCATGTGCCCTCGCTGCGCAGGAAACCAAGGCTGAGAACATCGTCCTCTATGATTTACGAGATATGTCATCTCTGACGGATTATGCCCTCGTTTGCACTGGATTGTCCGTTCCTCATATTCGCGGTATCCTCAAGGACATCGAACAAGAAGTGTATGAAAAAACTGGTGTCGACTCTGCCTATCAGGAAAACAAAGCTGCTACCCTCTGGTCTGTCATTGATTATATTGACGTGATGGTTCATATCATGGGCACTGAGGCTCGCGATCATTACGCACTCGATGAACTTTGGAGAAAAGCGCCAATCATCAATATTTGATTAACTGACAAAAATTAAAATCAATTTTGTGAGCCTCTTCCTTGATTCTTTCAAAGGAGAGGCTCTTTTTTGAAAAAAAACACCTCAAGAATAAGTTTTTTTATAAAAATTGAATCTTTATTCAACGAAAGAACGAGATAAGGACTCTAACAGAATACAGAGAAACCTGCAATTATGGAATATTCAACAGAAACAGTTTATATGGGGCAAGGACGTTGCACAACAGTACACAAAGTAACTGGTGCTACAGTAACAACCGACTTAGATAAATCACATGGCGGATTGGAGCAAAATCCATCACCAGGTGAGCTATTGGGAGCGACATTGGCATCTTGTATGATGAGCATGGTATCTTTCATCGCGAGTAGGAAAGAGATTGATGTCAAAGGGATGAAATTTGAAGCATTCCCCGTTGCAGAAAATGGTAAAATCACAAAAATCGTCTTAAAGGCAACAGTTCCCCTCCCAGCTAATCACCCCTACCGTAAAGCACTAGAACAATCTGCCTTAACATGCCCCGTCCACGGTGTCCTAAGAGCAGACATAGAGACACCCATTGAGTGGAATTGGATAGGCTAAATTTCTTCATTTAACAAACAACCTTTTAACCCGCTAATCCAAAGATTAGCGGGCTTTTTTGTTACCACTAAATTGTTGTCGCTAAAATTATTTACTCATACAGAGAGCCGGGAGTAGGGATGGAGTCCAACGACGAATGACAGCATCCATTAGCCATGCAGCAGTAAAAGTAATGATAGGTATAGTCCATGCGATATATTCAAAGATATGGAGAGGAAATCCCTGTCTTATTATATGTATGAATAAAGGATGAATAGCATAGGCGAGAAAAGCAAGTTTTCCTAATTTTGAGAGAAATAATGAAAAGCTTGGAAGATATTGTTTGAGAAATGAAGATAAAACTAAAAGGAATACGATGCTATTAAATTGAGCAAAAAAATTTCTTGTAGCACATATTTGTCCCGCTAACGCCGTTAGGTAAAAACCTAGTCCAGATAAAATAAGCCAAAATAATGTCCATTTATTCAATCTATTGGTAAAACTTGATTTATTCAGCCCAAAATAGATACCTGCTAAAAAGAATATAAAGCCAATTATAGCTCTATATTGAAATATTTTATCTCCTTGAAATATTTCTGAAAATTGAGGGCTGTAAATAATAAGGCAAAGTAAAGGAAGAATAAAAAATATCTGTTTCCGCCAAGTATTGGGTCTGACAAACCATGCAATAACGATCATGATGATTAAGTATTTAACGAACCAAAAGGCTACTAAAAATTGGGGGAAAATACTGGTAATACCTAATCCAGAAAAAATCCAATTAGGTATTTGAATAGAATTACTGGGGAAAGCTTCTATCATTCCTGCCGAGGTAAATATTTTTAGAATTCCATAAAAACAACACCAAATTAAATATGGAATAACATATTTTTTAATACAATTTAAGAAATTTCCTCGCTTATAAAAAAATCCAGATAGAAAAAAGAAAGTAAAAATCGGGAGAAATAAGATATTATGATCTGTTTGGAACCCTGGTAAATATCCGCCCCAAGCTGTCGTGTGATGTAGGATAATAAGAACTATTGCGAGAGTTCGGCATGTATCTAACACCTCGTAACGTTGAGGTTTTTCGGGATTATTGATACATGCAGTATGTTGATTTATAGTCATTTACATTAATAATTTTTAGATAAAAATCATAAAAACAGTAGTAATCAGTCTTGATTGCGTTTTTTTATGAAAATAATACTGCAATCAGGTTACGGATTCATAATCCGATGTTATTTCCTTTGAAATAGGGGAAACTACCCTTCTGAAATGACGGATAAGTAATAGAATGCAATTTTTGTATTGCATTGATTAAGAAAAGATAAAAAAAATTGACATCGGATTATGAATCCGATGTTTGACTGATTAGAATAGGTTTTATCTGTTCTA
>JAVXPO010000019.1:0-32411 GCA_036644695.1 Akkermansia sp.
AAATGATTGATAATCAATCTGAGATTTTCTCATGATGATTATTTAGGACAGGTGTATCCCAATAACCCTATACAGAGATAAGGGAGAGTCTAAACCTGCAAAAGCATGACAAGAACCCGCAAAGATCTCAATAAACGTCAAAAATGATTATTCCTCTCGATAATCTCGGTCCGAATCATCGACGAGAAACTCTGCCCACGCCTCTTTAAAATCATCAGCCTTGAACGTTTTGACAATTTTACCCGCAACATTGATCAAATGCACCACATCGCCTTTTGCCTTGACCTTATAAAATGCATAGGGTCCAAATGTAACATTTTTAGGCAATCCATCAAACGATAGTGCCTCAATCTCACTCATATTGCCATCCTCACCATACCGAACAATCGCCTTTTCATACTTATGCATAAAGGCCTTAGGCTCACCATTCACTCCATAGTAAGAGAAATGAATCTCTCGTTTCCCGTCTTTCGTCACTTGCTCTTGCCCAAACTCGCGCGCCACACCATTCTGATTGAGCATCGGCTTGCCATCCACGCCAAACGAGAGAACCTCTAATTTTCCTGACGGGACAAAGCCCAAATATCGATCTTCCTGCATACTGGACGGCTTCTCCTTATCCCAGATAACCTCCATCTTGGCCACCTTCAAAAAGACTTTTGAGATACACGGATTGCCCTTTACATCGCTATAGGAAGACATCGCTCTACCTGGATACCTCTCTAGCCTCATTGAGGCAAAGCCTAGCTCTGGGGGCATACATGCCTTGCCCGCCTGATCAAAATAAGAGGTCGTCATCACATAAGTATCTTCCTCTCCCTCTTCATAGTTCCCACACTTCCCCTCTTTTACCTCTCTTTCTAAAATTGTCTTTTTCTCAAAATATCCATCTTCAATCATGGTTGGTTTCCCATCCGCACCATAATATCTCAATCTCTCCACTTTTTTCGTCCAAGGCTTATCACAAGCATTCCCTTCTTGGTCGTCCTCAAACTGGCAACAGATCGATCCATCTGAGGTATAATAAGTCACCTCGACCATCTCCCTCTCCTCTGCAAGCTCAGGTGACTCTGGCGTCCCATATCCCCCATTCAGCATCAAGCCTACGATTAGTATCGCGCTCAACAAAAAAGCGCGAACCTGTACTAGAAATCTCTCCCCATATTGTCTCAGACAGCTCATATCCTTATCTCTTATCCTATTTATTTATTCGGGTCAATGGATGATGCTCAATTTTACTCACCTTCCTTGCCGTTGCCGTTGCCTTTAGCACGAGATTCTATCTCTTTGACTGCCAATCCAGCAAAAACGCTCAAGGAATTATCCCTATCATTCATCAATGCTCTCAACACAGGCAAGGAACATTCACCTCCTATCCCTGCCAACACGCGGACAGCCGACCGTCTCAACGCTTCGGGAGATTGATCTGATGACAAAGCAGCCACTACATCCCCCTCAATACCTCCACCAAGGGACAAACAATACTTCTCCCATTTCTCAGGCTCACTCAACCATAAGGGCAAAAGTACCTTCCTAGCTCGATTAAAATCTCCCTCCACCATAAAATCCATGCAAGGGAACGGAATATTGAGATGCGCCCCCGCGAGACCATCAAGCACCATCTCCATGCAACGTCTAGCCGCCTCATCATCCCTCGGCGCCCAGACAGCTAAAGCAGCCGCAAGCGACTGCACATAATCGCCATCATTCCCCCAAGGATCATTCAACAAATGAATCAATTGCGTACTCACCCGAGCCCTCACCTCATCTGTCGGCGGAGTTACACGCACAAGCCTCTTTGCCGATGCAGTCATCCGCCCCACATCAAGACTCGATAACTCTCGGATATTATTCTCCAAATAATGGGGATTAGCGGAATCAGTCAAAATACTCGGACTTGGTGCCGCCCCCAAAAGCTCACGATTCACGCAAACCTCAATTAAATGATCCTTTTCGCTCTTCTCCTCAACGCGCCCCAAATGAGCCACGACCCCAACTATCTCATCAAAAGAAAGGGGCGATTTCTCAATCACCATCAACATCCCACCGCGACACAAATAAGTAGCTGGGACAGTACGCATCAACATCAAACGCTGTAAATAAGCCATCGCCTGATTAGGCAAGGGCGTCGTTACCCCCGACAGCCAGACACCTGCCACATGATCCAGCCCCTCCGTCTGCAACGCCTTAAACAAAGGATCTAAATCACCATCAGAGTACATCCCATCCCCCTTCTCCTGAACAATAGGGGGCGCAGGAATAACAGGAACAGCAGAGGAAACAAGACGAGGCGCCCTCTCCTGATCTAAAATAGAGGGAATCGCCCAACATCCACGCAGTGCCACATAGGCAATCAGCCCTAGCACAAGCACCAAAAGCACCCAAAAGAGAGCCCCCATCTTGAACTGAGAAAATCGACCTGTCATACCTATACAACATCGCAACTTTGCTCAAAAAAGCAAGAAACGTTTGCGCCACCCAAAAAGATAACAAATTAAATAAAAAATTATAATAGGATAGGAAGAAAATCTAGGAATACTTAATAAAACAGAAATGAAAATCTCCCACTTTTTTGATTTGCTCGCCAGTCTCGCCCGCCTCTCTACTTGAGCATAATTGGTCAAAATGAAGCTAGGAGTGGCTCTGCCCTCTTGCTTTTTAGCCCTCTCTCCCTTTTTCTTCCTAGCCCTCTCGCGTGTCTTAATTGAGCAGATTGCAAGCGCTTGCTTGACTTAATGGGATATGAAAAATACTCTTACACCCGACAAACGGGAACGAGGAAGAAAACACGAGGGCACATCATACCGAAATGCCCCATGCAATCAACTCTACCCTGCAAACGATAGATGACAAAGAAGGCACACCCATGGCTAAACGCGAAGACATCAAAAAGATCCTAATTATCGGCTCTGGTCCCATCATTATTGGACAAGCCTGCGAATTCGACTACTCTGGCACCCAAGCCTGCAAAACCTTACGTAAGGCAGGTTATGAAGTTGTTTTGGTCAATTCCAACCCTGCGACGATCATGACTGACCCCGCCATGGCGGATCATACCTACATCGAACCCTTGACCATCAACCGCATTGAGGCGGTCATCAACAAGGAACGCCCCGACGCCCTCTTGCCTAACTTAGGCGGTCAAACTGCCTTAAATCTCGCCTCTGAACTCAGTGAAGCCGGCATTTTAGAAAAATACAATGTCGAGATCATCGGCGTTGACCTCAAAGCGATTGCTCGTGGCGAAGACCGTATCCTTTTCAAAGAAACGATGAATAAAATTGGCGTTCCCGTCGCCAAGTCAGAACCGATCTACACGGTTGAAGAAGCCGAAAAAGTTGCTGGAGAAATGGGTTATCCAGTCGTTTTGCGCCCTGCTTACACCATGGGTGGCACAGGGGGGGGCATCGTCTACAACGTCGAAGAACTCCGCGATATTGTCAAGCGAGGCTTAGCCGCATCGCTCATTCATCAAGTGCTCGTCGAAGAATGCGTACTCGGATGGGAAGAACTTGAGCTCGAAGTCGTCCGCGACGAAAAAGGTCAAAAAATCACCGTTTGCTTCATTGAAAACGTCGATCCCATGGGCATCCACACGGGTGATAGCTTCTGCGTCGCCCCCATGTTGACCGTACCTCAATCCGTACAAGATCGTTTACAAGACTACTCGTACCGCATCCTCGATGCCATCGGCGTCACGGGGGGTACCAACGTCCAATTTGCCCACAACCGCGAAGACAACCGAATCATTGTCATTGAGATCAACCCCCGCACCTCGCGTTCGTCTGCTCTCGCCTCAAAGGCAACGGGCTTCCCAATTGCAGCAGTATCTACCAGCCTTGCCACAGGAGTCACTCTCGATGAGCTCCCCTACTGGCGCAAAGGTTCTCTTGAACAGTACGAACCTTATGGCGATTACGTCGTCGTCAAGTTTGCACGATGGGCTTTTGAAAAATTTGCCAAGGCACAAGACAAGCTCGGCACCCAGATGAAAGCGGTTGGCGAAGTCATGAGCATCGGCAAAAACTTTAAGGAAGCCTTCCAAAAAGCCGTTCGTTCCCTTGAGATCGGACGCAGTGGACTTGGTCGCGACAAAAAGCTCGCCGCCATTGCCACATCTGACCTCAAATCAGCCATCACGAATGGGAACAGCCTGCGCTTTTTCCAAATCTACGAACTACTTTGCCGAGGAATCGCCGTAGCAGATATTGTCAAACTCACCAGCATCACCCCCTACTTCATCGAACAGATGAAAGAGCTTGCAGACTTTGACAACAAACTCAACGACTACACTTGGACAAGCTTGCCTGATGACATCCTCAAAGAAGCAAAAATCTCAGGATTCTCTGACAAATACCTCGCCGCCGCATATAGCGTTGAGGAAAAACTCATTCGCGAACGTCGCATCAAGCTCAACCTCATCTCGACCTACCACAAGGTACTCGTCAGCGGAGTTGATCATGCAGAATATTACTATTCGACCTACGCTGGCGTCCCTGATGAAGTCACCGTCTCCAACAACAAAAAAATCATGATCATTGGGGGAGGCCCCAATCGAATCGGTCAAGGAATCGAGTTTGACTACACCTGTGTCCACGCCGCCTTCGCCATCCGCGATGAAGGCTACGAATCAATCATGGTCAACTGCAACCCCGAAACCGTCTCTACCGACTTTGACACAGCTGATAAACTCTACTTTGAACCCATCACTGTTGAAGATGTCTTGACCATCTATGATAAGGAAAAACCCGCTGGCGTCATCGTCCAGTTTGGCGGGCAAACCCCACTCAACATCGCCCAAGCACTCAAAGATGCTGGAGTCAACATCCTCGGCACCCAACCCGAAGGCATCCGCCTCGCAGAAGACCGCGAATACTTCCGCCAACGCATGATCGCCTTGGACATCAAGCAACCCGAGAGCGGTACCGCCGTCACCTTAGATCAAGCCGTCGCACTCGGTAAAAAGATTGGTTATCCCGTCATGGTACGCCCATCATTCGTCCTTGGTGGACGTGGGATGGAAGTCATCTACGACGAAGAAACCCTCAAGCGTTACGCCGTTGAGGCCATTCAGGTCAGCCCTGAATACCCCATGCTCATTGACCGCTTCCTCGACAACGCGACAGAAGTAGAAGTCGATGCCCTCTCTGATGGCAAAGAAACCTTCGTCGCCACCGTCATGGAACACATTGAACTTGCTGGCATCCACTCGGGTGACTCGGCTTGCTCAATCCCCCCCATCAATATTGCTGACAAACACATCCGCACAATCGAGCACCACGCAGACGCCATTGCCAAAGACTTCAAAGTCAACGGCATCCTCAACGTCCAGTTCGCCATCTGCAACGATGAAGTCTACATCATTGAAGCCAACCCTCGTGCCTCACGCACCGTGCCAATCGTCTCAAAAGTAACGGGCACCCAACTTGCCAACAAGGCAACGCGCCTCATGCTGGGCAAAACATTGAAGCAACTCGACGTCAAACACCTCGGCGTCCGATTCGTCGGCGTCAAAGAAGCCGTCTTCCCCTTCAACATGTTCCCTGAGGTTGACCCCGTCCTTGGACCAGAAATGCGTGCTACAGGTGAGGTCATGGGCGTTGCCGACAACTTCGGCATGGCTTATTACAAATCACAAGAGGCATCTGGTTGCGCCCTCCCCCTTGCAGGCAAGGTACTCGTCACCGTCTCGCCCAACGATAAAAAGCACATTGGTCAAATTGCCAAAGATCTCGTCGAGCTCGGCTTCTCCCTCATGGCAACAGAAGGCACCGCCGCCGTCCTCACCGAATTAGGACTCAGCGTCGAACCTGCCCTCAAACTCCACGAAGGACGCCCCAACCTTGGCGATACGATCATGAACAAACAAATTGATCTGATCATCAACACGCCAATCGGCAGAACGAGCAAAATCGATGACTCCTTCATCAGAATGCTCGCCATCCGCTACAAAATCCCCTACATGACCACCATTGCCGCCGCAAAAGCTACCGTTCTAGGTATCCGCGCCGCACAAGAAGGCAAAGTAGAGCCCAAGTCCCTCCAAGAATATCACAACGCCTAATTCTCTTCACAAGAGATAGACAAAAACAAAAACGGCAGTCTGAGCCCAGACTGCCGTTTTTTTGTGCTTCATCGGATTTACAATCCGATGTCAATTGCGAAATAGATAAAACTATATTATTTATTGTTTTTTCTTAAGTTGCTTATAATAAGCATTTTATGCTTATTATAATGCTTTAATTGCTCAAATCATTGATGAATTAGAATAACGTAAGTTAAGTTAACTTAATAACTTTTACGTAATGATAACTAATTTATTATAAGATTGTTGCGATAGTCTATTCATCGGATTGTAAATCCGATACTTTTATGCAAGTGAATTTTTTGCATATGAAAACCAGCATCAATATTACTATAAAACTTAACACCTCAGTCCACTTGCTCTATTTTACATTAATTTGAGAACAGGCGAATTAAATATGCTTTCTTTCCAAAAAAAATTAGCCGTTTTTTTTACAAAAAACAATAGCGTCTTCAAATTTATTATTGTTGGCATTGCATCCTCTATCGTCCACTGGTGTATTTCTTGGTGGATGTATTATCACGTTATTATAGGAATGACCATTTTAGCTACACTTTCAGGCTATAGTGGAGGGTTATTGTGTTCATATATTGGCAACAGAACATGGAGCTTCAAAGATAATGCAGCAAAAACAAGCATTAAAGGATCTGCTTTTCGTTTCATTCTAAGTCAATTAATTGCTTCTCTTCTTTTACTTGTTTCGACTTGGATTGCTCAACAGCTCATTATCTTCTATTTTTCTTGGTATATTTTAACTAATCACCTCGTAGAGACAAAATCTTTAATCAATTTTTATCAAGGAGCTTCTTATCCTCCAGCATTACTTACAGGCATGATTATTGCTGCTCTCGCATCCTATTTTATGACTCGATTCTTTGTTTTTAAAAAATTTACAACTAAATCAAATTCTTTATGAAAATTGCTATTATTGGAGCTGGTGTCTCAGGTTTATCTATTGCCCGCATCCTCAATTCGACTCATGAAATTAAAGTATTTGAAAGAGATTCCCAAGTAGGAGGATTAATTAAATGCTCCATCGAACAAGGCAATCTTTATCATCATATTGGTGGACATGTATTTAATTCTCGTCGGCAGGATGTTTTAGATTGGTTCTGGAACATCTTTGATCAAAAACGTGATTTCATCCCAGCAAGGCGTAATGTTGCTATCTCTCTTGAAGATGGAAAAGTAATTGGAGCACCAATCGAAAATCATATTTATCAACTAGATGAATCTACTCAAAGCTTGATTTTAGAAGAATTACTTGAATCAAATACCACCACTCTCATAGATAATTTTGATGATTTTCTTCGCTCTCGTTTTGGAAAAACACTTTATCGTATCTATTTTGGTCCCTATAATCATAAAATTTGGGGGAAAAGCCTTAAAGATATTCCACTGTCTTCGATGGAAGGGAAACTCCCATCGCCCTCAATTAAAGAAATTCTTCTTTCCAATATCAGAAGAAATGGAGAAGGGAGTAATTTTGTTCATAGTTCCTTTTATTATCCTCAAAAAGGAGGTTCTCAATTTATTGCCGATACTTTATCAAAAGGCCTCAATATTGTCTGTAATGCAGAAATAACGAACATTACTCGAATGAATCATCAATGGATTATCAAAGAAGAGGCATTTGATAAAATTATTTTTACTGCAAATATTAAAGATTTACCCACTCTTCTTGATGGGAGCGGTCTTCTTTTAAATCAAGAAGAAATAGCTTCATTAGAATATCACGGAACAACTTCTGTACTTTGTTATATTGATTCAACTCCCTATAGCTGGATATATATGCCGAGCCAACAACATGAATCACATCGGATCATTTGCACAGGTAATTTTTCAACTTCTAATAATGCACAGGGGACTCACTCAGTCACAATTGAATTTTCGAAATTCATAAGTAAAGATGATATTTTAGATAACTTGTCAAAAATTCCATTCCATCCGCAATATATTACTCATCATTACGAAGAATTTACTTACCCCATCCAAAACAAACGTACAATCCAAATTATTCAATCAGCTAAAAATACTTTAGAACCTCAAGGTATTTATCTAGTCGGACGTTTTGCCGAATGGGAATACTACAACATGGATGCGGCAATCGGAGCATCTATGGATATTGTCGCACGACTAAAACTCTAAATTATTCATTTTATTATACAATGAACCCAACCAACTACGGCATTGCTATCCCTATGGCTAATGAAGAAGCAGATTTTGCTACTTTCGTTACATCTCTAAAAAAAGCACTAGACAAAACACCAGGAGGAACAGCTTATCTCATTATTGATAAAGCCTCTCATGACAAGACTCCTCAACTTTGTGAACAATTAGCAAAAGAAGATTCACGTTTTGTTTATATATGGGCTCCAGAAAATCATAATGTCGTTGATGCATACTTAAGAGGATTTAAAGAAGCATTATCTGCTGGGCATGATTACATTATAGAAATGGATGGCGGAGGATCTCACAATCCAGCAGCGCTACCTACTTTCATTCGTGCACTTGAAGAGGGCAATGAATGTGCCTTTGGCTCCCGATATATTAATGGAGGATCTCTCAATGACTCACCACTCTCTCGACGCTTTCTATCTAAATTTGGCTCCTTGCTTGCCCATATTTTACTAGGGTGCCCCATGAAAGATGTCACTAGTGGTTATCAAGCCTTCACTCGCCCAATCATTGAAAAGATTCTGATATATCATTTGCGCTCAAAAGCTCATTTTTATCAGACAGAACTTCGCTATCTTCTTAAAAAACGAGACTGGATTGAAATCCCCATCCATTACGTAGCTCCATCTCCAAGGGTATCTCAAAATGCTTTAAAAAATTCTCTGTTATGTTTATTCTATTACACATGCAGAAGACTAACTGGGCAAAAAGATAAAATCTAATTCTTATCAATTTATGAACAAAAATAATTTTTTCAACGATTTTCTAAGAAAAATCGTTATTTTCCTATCATTCTTTGTTGCTATTTTCCCATTTAGTAATTATTCAACATCTTTGCTCTTTCTTATATTAGGAGCATTTATTATATTTGGGACAGATTTAATATTTTATTCAAAAAGAATAAAATATTCTAAAAAATTTACAATATTTGTTTATTTGTTATGTTTTTTAGGCTCTATATTATATGGATTTTCTACCTACATAACATTTTTTGCCCCATGGATACATAATCAGAAAACAGAAAGCAATATATTAGATATAATTTATCTTATCTTGCCATTTTCAAATGAATACAAAGTATCAATCTCTATAATATCTATAGCAATAATTAGCATATTATCAATTCCATGTTCAATTATTATGCTTAAACTTCCATCTATAATAAATAAATTAAATTATCCTATCTGTAGGGAAAAAGTTTCTCCTAAATATTTTAATTTTACAGTACTATTTGTATCATTTTCAGCAATTACATTTTTTATTCTATCTAATGCTTATTTTTTCAATGTAAATTTGACTCCAGATTCTCATTCATATCTTCGTGAGGCTCAAATTTTAATTGATGGTCACGGAATGCATATGGATTATGAAGCGGGATTTAAAGACTCTTGGTTTACATGGTGGCCTATTGGTTACCCAGCTCTCATCGCGGCTACGTCATTCATTTTCCAAGTACCAGTTATCCTAGGTTCCATTATATTATCAATAATTATCATCTTTATAATATTCATACTTTTATATAATTATTTTAAGGAAAAATCTTGGATTTTTTCATTGATTTTTACAACACCTTTTTGTCTTTCTCTTTTTTCTTCTACATGGTCTGAACAGCCATTTATTTTAGGACTCATCCTATTTTGCTTTATTATGAATGATATTATTAAACATAATAATCCATCTTTCTTGCAATACCTTACATTGACAGCATCAGCATTATTAGTATTTTTGTCTCGATATATTGGATTTTTCATTATTGGAATATTCTTTATATATATGTGTTATACCTTATATTTATATATAAAGAAAAAAGAAAAATCAACTCTTTCAAAATTCATCAATCTTAGTATATGCTCTTTTATTACAGGAACAATATGTTGTTCTTACTTGATAATGAATCTTTTAAAATGTGGTTTTGCGACAGGACTAGACAGGGGACCTGCTCTTGAAAATTTTATTGTACTTAGCAGAAATATCGTAAGGTCTTTGTTTTTAGAAGCTCAAAATATCTTATATTTCCCTTGTCGTACTTTTATTTTTCCATTTTTCATTCTTCTTCTCTGCTATTTTATCCTTAAATACCGATTACGAATAAATCCAATTTCAAAAATAATCGCAACGAATTTATTATCTTTTACTTTTACTATTGTAGGAATCATTTACTTATTTATTATTATATATTCTCGTTGCACAACACATTTTGACAACATGAATTTTCGCTTTTTGCAACCATCAACAATTTTAATAGCTATAGCTCTTCTTTCATATTTCATAAAATATCCAATTGTTGAAAAAATACAAAAAAAATTATGTTCTCAAAAATCATATTTAATAATTTTGTCATCAATCATTTTAATTTATACTATTTCTCCTATAGAATATTATAAACAAATTAAAAAAAATCAGTCTTACTCACAATTAGAAACCCAAATATTAACCCGTTATAAAAATATTCCATCAGGTTGTTATGTGCTAGGTGGACATTGTGCTGCAATATCTATCCGTCCCGATTTAATAATGCTTTATGAGAACCTTGCTACAGCCATATTAAAACCATGTTCAACAATATACGTTGATATGAATATGGACGGAACATGGTGTTACATGGGTATGAATAGCAAAAACATTCATCCTCTTATTAGAAAATACCTCTCTATTTCTCAAGAAAATGGAAAAAATCAAATAATTTATCTTAGTGAAGATTAATGAGGAATATAAATAGTCGCCTCTGAAAAAGAAATAAAGCACTGCCCATAAGCATTTCATTACAAAAAATGGACATGATATTTATCCTTTCCTATTTCCAAAAATAGGATCTAGTATCTTTAAGCAGATATTTTTTATCCCTTCGTCTACGTCATCAAGAAAAACTACCCTCCTGTATTTCGCTGGACATACGAAGTTGTATATCAACATCGATTCGTTATGGGATTTGTGGATATACTCATCTTTTTTTTCAAGAACGAAGCAAGCTACGGGGAATTAGATTCTTAGAGATTAAATCCTTTTTTTGCTTTGCAGACAACGCATTATCAGACACCCAAATAGGCTTATTCTCATAATACACAGATCCACAATATTCCCCAACATATCCCTTACGCTCAGGTTATTTTGGATGTGTTCGCCTGTAATTGGAGTCTCTAAATATTCTGACTGAGTTGTTTCTCGGATGCCCGTAATCGCTCTCGCGTCTCCAAGCGCGACAGCAAGTGAAGTCGCTCCTCTATCATCTCGGCACGACGTGTCTGTACTGCAAAGTAACTCTGTGCAAAGGCAATCTCCTCTTTCTTGGGGTCACCATTTTGAGCGATCAGATAGCAGGCATAGCGAGTGAGCATAAAATCCTGTACAGGGCGTTGAGCTCCACTGCCCAGAGAGACCATTTTCGTGACCTCACGAAAATGGTTGTCTACGCTGATACCCTGCGTTTTACAAGAATCGACCGCTCGATTGATAGCTACCACAAAATTCTCCCACCGGACATATCCCAGAAGTGATTGCAGTTCACGGGCATACCATACCTCTACCGACTCTCCATTGTCATTAGTTATCTCCTTTGCAATGGAGTCGAATGAGCTTTTATATTGATTGATACGTTGAATATCCATAATTTCTAAATTTTAATCTTCGCCAAATTCTCTTTAATCAGCGCATTGAGCCGCTCTTCCTCTTGGAGATGCTGGGCAAATTCATCCTTGAGTGCATTGAAACGTTCCTCAAAGTTGAAGTCGTCCTCCTCATCTGGCAGTCCTACATAACGTCCCGAAGTCAGCACATAATCCAATTCAGCAACTCTACTAATAGGAACAGAAGCATAGAACCCTGCCACATTTTCATATTGCCCGTCTACATTGCGCCAGTTGTAGTATGTATGTCCCGTCCTAAAAAAGCGTTACAAGTTAGGTGCGAGGTTTAACATTTCTTTCAACACCTAGCAAGTTGCAACTTGCCAGGTGTTTTTATTCGATAGGTTCGTATGGGGTGCCCTTGCTGGTTATGCATCCATTCCGTGGGTTTCATTCCGCAGGATAGATGAGGGCGTTAGGTGCTGTAGGTGTGGATGCTTTGTTCTCCCTGTCGAAGCTACCATATTTCAGGACTAAACATAGACCAAAACAAAAACGGCAGTCTGAGCCCAGACTGCCGTTTTTTTGTCATTTGAAAAACATCTTCACACGCCCTGTTTCTCTCCCCAGAGGGTCATTTGCAGACGATCTGAAAAGCGGAAATTGTGCTTGATGCACAAGTTTACTACTTTGAGACGTGCTTGCTCTAGTCGAGATTTAGTTTGAGCTTGGGGCATGAGAATCACTCGATCTTGACTGATGCCGCAATCTACCATCAATTGGCGAATCAAGGGGAGGTCATCCTCACACTCAATGACAAATTTAAACCATGATTTATTCCCGAATTCCTCCGCAAAATAAGCTAACACTTCTTTTTTCAGCGCTCTCTCATCAGCATTGCCTGAATGACTAAGTTTTGGCGAAATATTGAATTGATCAACCCTTTCTCCAATCTCGGCATCAGGACAAATCGTGCCATTCGTCTCCATCTCAATGATAAAATCCTCTAATAAAGGGAAGAGTCGGGCAAGTTCCTTTTGCTGAACGAGAGGCTCCCCCCCCGTCACCACGAGCCGACGGCAAGGGTAAGAACAGACCTGAGAGACAATCGCCTCAACAGACATATCGACAAAAGAATGGCTTCCATCCCAGGAATAAGCCGTATCACACCATGAGCAGGCAAGATTGCAACTACCAAGGCGCACAAAAACAGCAGGAATTCCCTGCGAAATACCCTCCCCTTGGATGGAATGAAAAATCTCTGCTTGCTCATTTAGTCGTGCCAACTTCATGTCCTTATGCTAGCTTGATGACATGAGCATTACAACTAAAAGAGGAGATGATGGTCAGACCGACCTCATGTTTGGCAAACGTAGCCCAAAAACAGCACCACGCATTGAGGCTTATGGTACCGTCGATGAGCTCAATGCCATTCTCGGCGTCGCCAGACAATCCAAGATTCAAGAGCGGACAATCCTGCTCCTCGATGGAGTCCAACAACGACTCGTCGGGCTCATGGGCGAGCTCGCAACGCTCGAAGAAGACCTACCGCGTTACGATGAAAAAGGTTATTCTCGCATCACTGAAGAGGATGTTACTTGGATTGAGAGCCAATCAAAACAACTTGAGCAAGATTGCGATATTCGCTTCAAGGGATGGGCGCGCCCAGGTAAAGAGGGTTCCCTGGGCTCTGCTCATCTCGATTGGGCAAGAGCCGTCTGTCGCAGAGCTGAACGCCGTGTTGTCGGACTCCATGAACAAGGGAATCTGAGCAACTGGCATTCGGCTCTTTTCCTCAATCGTCTCTCTGACCTCTTATGGGTATTAGCACGATATGAGGCTTTATCTTAAAAGTGATGGAAGAGATTTAGATTACTTTTTGGCAATCTTAGGGGTCTTTGTCACCTCAGGGGCATCATACTTGAGACGAGTAAACCCTTTAGCTGGCTTATATTCTTTATCTAAAATAGCTTTGGCTTGATCGATCACCTCACGTTGAGTCGCCGCAATATTGTTATTCTCATTAGGGTCTTTTGTAATATCATAAACCTCCCAATTAGTGGGAGTATTGCGTGGGAAAAGATTACGTCTCACGGCCTTTTTATCCCCGATACGAACGGCTACTTGCCCTCCATATCCACCACCTGTCCACACCATGGGTTTGCGATCCTTTAACGTAGCGGTCTTACCTAACCAAACGGGAGATAAGTTCACACCCAAGCATTCTTTACCTGGGTCTGCATTGACCAAGGCACAAAGTGTAGGCATCAAATCTGCATGATACGCAGCTTGATTCACCTCTTTATTTGCCTTAATTTTACCAGTCCAGCGGACAATCCCGGGAACGCGAATACCGCCCTCATACATCTGCCCCTTTAATCCACGGAGCTCTTTCACTGAATAAAAGAATCGATGATCTGCGCCACCAGAATCATGTGTCGTCCCGTTATCGCTCGTAAAAACAACAATTGTATTCTCATCAAGACCACATTGCTTGAGCGTATCCATCAGACGCCCTACATTGGCATCCATTTGAGAAATCATCCCTGCATACGCAGCTCTCGGACGAGGATGAGGTAAATACCCTCTTCCCCCACGGTAGGGCTTGGTATCCCATTCTGCTGGATAGAGATCAATCCATTTTTGCAAGGGTTGCATAGCAACATGGGGTTCTAGTGGCGCATAATATAAGAAAAACGGTTGCTTCTCGGCTGCCTTCTTTTTGACGAAATCCAGCATTTTATCGGCAATTAAATCCGAAGCATGCTGTTGCCCGCGATAGGTCTCTGCCAATACTTCCCCTTTTGGTTGGCTTTTATGTCCAGGGATTCCGGGATTATTGATCACTTCCTTTTTCCCATTATTCCATAAAAATGGGGGATAATAGGAATGGCAAGCTCGCTGATCTGTATAGCCATAATACGTATCAATCCCATGCTTATCAGGCGCACCAGTCGTACCAAAATCACCTAAGCCCCATTTACCAAACAATGCCGTCGCATACCCTGCCTTTTTCATCGCATCAGGGAGCGTATAAACATTTTCAGAAATAGGCCAATCTCCTCGTAAATCATTAAGATTTTCAGAATCATCAACCCGTTTCAAATCCTGCACATCATTACATCCCGTATGACGCCCAGTCATCAAGACATTGCGAGAAGGAGAGCATACAGGAGCTCCCGAATAAAACTGAACCCATCGTTGCCCTTCTTTCCCGAGCTTATCCAAATTCGGGGTCTTAATCTTTTTCTGCCCAAAACAGCCAATTTCAGCCCATCCAAGATCATCCGCATTGATTAAAACAATATTGGGCTTTGCTTGGGAACAAACTGACCCCATGCATAGTGTCAAAAATAGAGAAAGTAGAAAACTTTTCATGTCTTTAATGATACCTAGTTTTTATTTCATTTCTATCAAATAAATCACCTATTGCCCAAATTCTCTCAAAAGCTGCAATACTCTCAAAATTCCCGTTCTTCAGTGGAATCTGAAGAAAAGATTGTACCCACTGAGCTACAAAGCAATGGCGTGAGAAATATCCTGATAAGATGGACAGTTCATGCCTATTCCATCATAGATAACCACTAATACTACTTTCATCTCTTATATACTATAAAAGCAGTTAGATGAAACCCTGTGATATTTTGTTGTTATGGGGGGATTGAGTCTGGTGGAGAACGTGTTGCATCAGATTCTCCACCAGACACGTATTTGATATTGGACGGTAATTTATTGGTATGAATATTTTTATTTGGGACAGGAGAAGGAGAGGTAGTTTTTCAAAAATTTCACCCTTGCATCACTTCCCTACTGTTGACTTATTCGCCATCTTTCTCTATTACGTCCCTGCACCGGGGAATTCCGTGAGAATCGGAAACAGTCGCGCTGCGGTATCAGGTTACGACCCTTCAAGGCGGTTATCCGTCTAAGCCAATCTCGCAAGAGGTGAAGGCGAAGGGAAGAAATGAAGCCTGGAGTCCGAATATCCGATGCGAACCATTACCATTGATCAACGCATGATTGAATTCCTTTTCCTCTTGTCGGGAAGTCTCTTCCCCTGCTCTGGCTCATTTTCATTGATTGAGCTTTCATCCAACAACGGAACTCTGGTCTTACCCTGATTGAACAAGTACATTATCTTGTCCTTTTCGATTTATTTTTTTCGCTGCCATGAATTTCTTCGTCAAAAACATTTGTTTTTTCGCCATCACCTTGTTAGGCACGATGGTGCTCTCAGCCCAACAATCATCTGAGCATGAGGGGCTTCTCCTTGTCGCTTTTGGTACAAGCCACCAAAAGGCACTAACGTCTTACCACAATACAGAAAAGACACTTTGCTCTCATTTCCCAATAGAATATACTTCTTGGGCCTACACATCGGGGATGATACGCCACAAGTTGGCGAAAGGAGGTCACCCGATCCCGTCTATTCAAGAAGGGATGAAAAAGCTCGCCTCAACGGGAGTTAAAACCCTACGCGTTCAGTCGCTTCATATAGCGGCAGGAGAGGAATTCTCCCAGATGGAGCGCATCATTCAGCGTTATTTGGCACACAATCCTGAGTCTTTTGACAAAGTATTCATCGGTCGCCCCCTTTTGGAAAGCTCTCGCGATATGAGAGAAGTCATTCATGGCGTCCTTTCCGATTTCCCCTCAGAGCGCAAGCCTGATGAAGCCATTCTCCTCATGGGGCATGGGCAAAGTGAAGGGCGATCTGATCTTGTATTCACTGCTGTGCAAGGAGAGTTGAAGAAGCAAGATTCCAAAGCATTTTTGGCGACTGTTGAGGGCACCTATAGCTTCAAGGAGGCACTAGCCGAACTCAAAACATTGCAAGCAAAGGGACTCACGACCGTATGGTTGGCTCCCTTCATGATTGTGGCTGGCGACCACGCCAACAATGACCTTGCAGGCGATGATAAAGACTCTTGGGCTAGCCAGTTAAAAAAAGCAGGCTTCACGGTTAAAATCCACCTCAAGGGGCTAGGCGACATCAAAAAAGTCCAAGACATTTTCCTGCGTCACGCGATTGAGACAAAGGATGACATCATCGCAAGTAGTAAAGAAAAAGAATAACAGAATTTATGGAAACAGGCATTTTCTACGGGATAGGCATCGGCTCGGGCAATCCCGAGTACCTGACCTTGCGTGCGGCGCGCATCCTCTCACAAGTGGATCTCATCTTCACGGTAACTGGACCTAATACCGAAAATAGCATTTCAGAATCAGTCGTCCGATCACTGGGCGACATCAAGGGTACCATCATTCCCTTACTCTTCACGATGTCTCGGGATGCCGATGTGAGGCAACTCCAGATCATGGATAATGCCATGAAAATTGCTACCGAGCTGGAACGAGGTAAAAGTTGCGCCTTTGCCACCCTTGGAGATGCCATGACGTATAGTACCTTTGGGTATATTTTAGATATTCTCAAGCATCATCTACCTGGGTTAAAGACCGAAGTTGTCCCTGGCATCACCTCTTTTAGCACGCTCTGCTCTGCTTCACAGACCGTCATGGTGGAGAATGGAGAGAGTCTTCGCGTCATCCCCGCCTTTCGTGCTGAGATGGTAGATAAAATCGACTTCCCCTCAGGAACGACGACTATTCTGATGAAAACCTATCGAAGTCGCAATGCTTTGATCCATAGAATACTCAAGGAGCCCAACGTCAAAATTGTCTATGGCGAACGTCTGGGCATGCAAAATCAGTTTTTGTCTTCGGATTGTGAGGAAATCCTCGCTCGTCCTGAAGAATATCTCTCGCTGATGATGGTAAAAAAGGCATGAAAAAAGGTGGTAGAAAAACTCTCCTCCCGTGGAAATACCCATCCCAATGGATTGGTCTTGCGGTCGCGCTTGGTTTTTCCGTCTATTGGATCGCCACCATGCCCTCAGGCGGTGAAATGGGAATGAAAAGCGTTAAAAAGCTGGCAGAGAACACGGAACAAATCGCTAGTGTGCCCACATCAACCCCAGACACACAAGCACCACAAGCCACCTCAGCAAAAACATCTCATCACCATCAGAGGCATAAAGGGAATAAGGCAGGCTCTACCCCATCAGCGCCCATCACTTTATGGGACAAAATCATGATAAAGAGCTCCGTCATCGGCAAGCTCCTCATGATGGTTGCCATTGCAGCTCTCATCGGTAGCATTGCAGAAGCAAGAAGATGGCATCTCATTTTTGGCTACATTCTGGGGCGTTTTTCCCGAATGATGCACCTACCTGCCATTGTCGGCATCGCCATGCCTACAGCTCTCTACTCAAATACGGCGGCAAACAGTATGCTCGTGAGTAGTCACACTGAGGGGAAAATAGGTCATTCCTCACTCATTGTTGGGGGGATGGCAAATAGTTATCTATCCTATTTATCTCACTCTCTTCGAGTCATGTACCCCGTCATCGGAGCAATCGGCATTCCAGGGATTCTCTACTTTGGGGGGCAATTTACGACGGGATTGCTTTTTATCCTATGTTTATTGTTGTGGCATAGACGTAAGCTTATCAAAGGTAACCCTACTCCAGAAGAGTCAACGGGAGAGAGCATGCACCAAGACCCGCTATCATGGTCATCTACGTTTAAGAAAGGAGCAGAGCGAGTCTTAACCTTGCTGTTTCGCATGCTCCTGATCTCTGTCCCCCTGATGATTTTTGTCGAATGGCTGATGAAAAACGGAGTATTCGATTTTTGGGAAAAATACGTTCCTGACTGGATCAACCGCATTTTCCCTCCAGAGCTCATGGGAATCGTCGCTGCCCAAATGGGGGGGCTGGTTCAAGCCTCCGTCGTCGCTGCCAACTTGAGAGATCACGGCGTCGTTACCAACGTTCAAATTATCCTTGCAATGCTGGTTGCCAATGCTATTGGGAATCCTTTCCGCGCAATGCGTCGCAATCTCCCATCCGCTCTGGGTATTTTCCCTGCAAAAGAAGCCTTTACCATCGTCGTTGGCATGCAGTTGTCTCGCATCTGTGGAGCACTCTTGCTCATTTTAATTACCGTCCTTTTCATTCATTACACGCATCCTTGATGCTAGTAGCTATCCCCGTCATGAACGACCAATACCCACCTATTCGATGGAATCTCAACGCCATTGAGATTGAACGCGAAAGCTTCCGCACGATCGAAAGAGAGTATCCCGAATGGGAAAAGCTCCCCCTCCCCGAATGGCGCGTTGCCCGCAGATTGATTCATACAACCGCCGATCTGGGAATTGCCCAAACGCTAATCTTTCGTCACCATCCGATTGAAAACGGATTGGACGCACTACGCCGTAAACGTCCCATTTTCTGCGATTCTAACATGATTCGCGCTGGTCTCTCCATCCCCCGGCTCCGCTTGTTAAACCCCGCTTACACAGCCAGCGATATTCATTGCTATATCAGCGATCCTGACATCGTGGAACGAGCCAAATCAGAACATCGTACGCGTGCCATATGCGCTGCGGAAAAAGCCCGCCCCCTGCTGGATGATGGCATTATCCTAATTGGCAACGCCCCCCTCTCGCTAGCACGTATTGCACGCTATATTCTGGAAGAAAGAATCACTCCTGCTCTCGTCATCGGCATGCCCGTGGGGTTTGTCAATGTCGTGGAATCCAAGCAACTCCTCTCTCGGTGCAATGTTCCTCATCTTGTCCTTGAAGGTCGCAGGGGGGGCAGTGCCTTGGCGGTCACGACCTTGCACGCCATTATCGAAAGCGTCTAAAGCGGTTACATCGACTCAACTCCCCCCTTATCCTTCACCTTATGTCCACACCGTCACCAGCTCGCCATCTCAGACAAGGCTACTCTACAGGAGCCTGTGTCACGGCTTGTATTGTAGCGGCATGGGATACACTCCTCTCTCCACAAGTCCCCATCTCCATCGATCAAGGAATCGCCATTCTCTTCCCAGATGGAGAAACGCGCACCCTCCCGTTAAAGCATAGGGGACGCGATTTTGCCTCCATCATTAAGGATGGGGGCGACGACCCCGACTGCACACACGGGGCAGAACTTTATGCACGAGTCCGTCGAGCCACCCCCGAAGAAGCTAAAAAGGGAGATTACCTCCTTTCAATCAAAACAGGGCTACTCATCATCTCTGCCGTCGAGGGCATCGGTCTATGTACTCGTCCTGGTCTGGACTGCGATCAAGGACACTGGGCAATCAATAAGGGACCACGTCGCATGATTACCGACAATATGGCATTGCGAGACCTTGATACTGGCTGTTTCCTCGCTGAGATTGGCGTCAAAAATGGAGAAAAACTGGCAAAAAAAACTCTCAACGCACAACTGGGCATTATCGGGGGTATTTCCATCCTCGGAACCACTGGCATCGTTCGTCCGTTTAGCCATGAGGCTTATATTGAAACCATCCGCATCTGCATGCGCTCTACTCGACTCATGGGCTATGATGAGGTTATTCTCGCCACGGGTGGGCGCACCCAATCTGCGGCACGCAAGCATTTGCCAAATCTCCCAGAAGTAAGTTTCGTCTGTATGGGTGATTTTATTGGCGATAGCTTGAGAGCCGCAGCCGAGCAACAGATGAAACGAGTAACTGTGGCTTGCATGCCTGGTAAACTATGCAAATACGCAGCAGGTTTTGAAAACACGCATGCACACAAAGTCGATCAAGATATGGTGCTTTTCCTCCGCACTCTGGTAAAAATCCAACCACCTACACCAGAAAATCGCGAGGCGATTTCCCTCTGCGCCTCCGTCCGCCAAGCCCTGGGATACGTGCCAGCTCCATTCCACCTCCCTTTATATGCCGCGCTCTGCCAGCAAGCTTTTCATCAATTTTCGAGCAAAGCATCTGGCATAGAATTTCGTCTTCTCGTTTACGATTTTGACGGAGAACTATTACTCGAATCCCATTCAACACCAACTCCCCCCTCATGCCACCTCTGACTATTCTTTCCTGCGGTATTGATCCCGTTCCCGATTCCTTCCTCTTTTCCAACTGGGGACAATGGGCTGATGAAGTCTATGGCGCCTCTAAATTACTAAACCTTTCTTCCTCCTTTGAGACTAAGGGAATCCGATTGGGTTCTGATGCACGACAAAAAGCACAAGAGGCGTTAGAATCATCTCGCTCAGGGAAAAATATTCTCCTCTTGGCGTCGGGTGATGCCCTTTTTCATGGAATCGGTGGTACCATTCACTCCTTGAGAACCGAGGAAGACAAAATTACCTTTATCCCTGCGGAAACAGCATTTCAGGCACTTTTTCACCGTCTCGGACTCCCTTGGGATAAGGCACAACTATTCAGCACACACTTTTCTCAAGAAGCCCCTCTGGCGGAAATTCTCTCTTCTCAATTGGCTGTCGTCTATGGAGGCACCTCTCCCACGGGAACGGATCTTGCTCGGCTTTGCATCGAATGGCTTCCCTCTTGTTCCGAAAGAAAAGCCGTCCTTGCCGAAAATCTCGGGACAGATGAAGAAATCATCCGCATGGGGACTCTTGCTGAGCTTTCACGAGAGAAATCCTCCTCCACCTCTCTGCTCGTCTTGCTCCCTCCCAACCACACGAATCAATCTCCCCGACTGCCTCTGGGATTAGATAACGACCTCTATGCGAAAGAAAATAGCCTCATCACGGGAGAGGAAATCAGAGCCGTCATCCTCTCCAAACTCGCCCTCCCCGCATGGGGAACTCTTTGGGATATAGGCGCAGGGAGCGGTGCCATCGGACTCGAAGCCGCAGGACTCCGCCCCAATCTCCAGGTTTACGGACTAGAAAAAAATGAATCTCGCCTTGCAATGATTGAGGAGAACAAGGCTCATATGGCGCGCATCAACTATACCCTGCACCAAGGGACAGCCCCTGACGATCTGGACATTTTACCCCCTCCTGACCGCATTTTCATTGGTGGGGGAGGTGCTGACCTTCAGAGAATTCTCAATGAATGTTACGATAAACTCGCGTCAGGTGGGCGCATGGTCATCTCATCCGTAACAATCGAAAGCCTCCAAATCCTGTATTCATGGCACCCTGAAAGGCGCGCAAGCTTCCTAGAACTCACCGTCGCCAAGGAACAGTCCCTTGCTGGAAAATACCACCATCTTCAATTACAAAATCGCATTTCCCTCTTCACCTTCTCGAAACCATGAGTACAAAATTTCCAACAAATCACCCTGCCCCCCTCGTTTATTTTGTAGGAGCTGGACCAGGAGCAGAAGATCTCATCACCCAACGAGGCGCCCTGTTGCTGGAAACGGCAGATGTCGTCGTCTACGCAGGCTCACTCGTCAACCCTGCTCATTTGGCGCGATGCCGCAAGGATTGCACCTGCTATGATAGTGCAAAGCTCAGCCTAGAGGAACAAGTAGACATCTTGAGCAGCTCCGCTCTCGAAGGGAAAAAGGTCATCCGCCTCCACACGGGCGACCCCTCTATGTACGGAGCCATTGCCGAGCAAATCGAAGGCTTGCGCTCCCGTGGGGCGGAACCCGAAATCGTGCCTGGCGTCAGTAGCGTTTTCGCCGCTGCTGCTGCATTGAAAACAGAACTCACCTATCCCGGTCTGAGTCAAAGCCTCATTCTCACCCGTACCGCTGGGCGTACACCAATGCCTGATGGAGAAAATCCTACTGCCTTTGCCAAAACGGGGGCGACTCTCGCATTTTTCTTAAGCATGAGTAATATCCAGCCCTTGGTCAATGAACTACAAGAGGCAGGCATGGAGGATTCCGTCCCTGTCGCCATCGTCTACCGCGCCTCATGGCCAGATGAGAGAATCATCCGTGGGACGCTCGGCACTATTGCCGCCCTTGCCTCAGAATCGGGCATTGGTCGTCAAGCACTCATCCTCGTGGGGAAAGCTCTCGATGGGAAAGGGGCAAAATCCAAACTGTACGATCATGCGTTTAGTCACGGCTACCGCAATCATCTCCAAAAGGAGCAATTCAACGGGTCAATTGCCTTCTATGCCTTTACGGATAAAGGCGTCTCTAAAGCAATCGAAATGAGCTCCGCTGTCGATAACGCGCATATTTTCACGACAAGAGAACACAACTTTCAGGAAAAAGTCAGTACCGTTACCTCCGAGCAATTCGATGCCCTTTTGGCTCGCAACTGGCACCTCTATGATGCGCATGTCTTCATCGGCTCGACGGGGATAGCCGTTCGCAAAATAGCACCTCTTTTGGTAAATAAAACGAGTGATCCTGCCGTTGTCTCTTGCACTGAGGAAGGCTCTTATCTGGTCAGTCTCGCCTCTGGGCACCTCGGAGGAGCCAATCGACTCTGTCGTAAACTCGCACGTATCACGGGCGGTCAAGCCATCGTCAGCACCGCCACGGATGGACGCAATATAACCGCATTCGACGAAGCCGCATCCCAGGAAGATGCCCGAATCCTAAACCCCCAAGCCATCAAAAAGCTCAATATTGCTCTACTGAATCAATCATCCATCCTCTTCGATGGTCCAGAGGAATACTATATGCGTTACTGGTCAGATATCCCCAATATTCGCCATGGAAAAATCGATGAAGCAAATGAAGGTGAAGCTACCGTCCTTTGGTCAGAACAAGGGAATCCACCTGATCTCACACCTGAAAATTGCCTTCTAATCGAATCCGCCACCTATATTTTAGGCATTGGATGCAAAAAGGACATATCCCCCGAACTTCTCGAAATAACCGTCGAGGAATTTCTTACTGCTCATTCTTTGAGTAAAAACCAAGTTTCAAGCATAGCCTCCTGTGACCTCAAGGAACATGAACCTGCCCTACTCAAACTCGGGGAAAAGTGGGAAATTCCTCTCGAATTCTTTACACGAGATCAACTCGCAAAGATAGAAACGCCCACACCCTCCAAAACTGTTCAAGAAAAAATTGGCATTCCCTCAGTCGCTGAGGCCTCCGCTCTCCTCGCTTCACACGGTCAGCTAAAAGTTTTCAAAACAAAATACGAAGGCATGACGCTCGCCCTTGCTCGCCGTCCTCACGGCACTACCGCCGCCATTCAAAAACGAGGGAAAGTGGTCGTCGTCGGATTGGGATCAGGCTCACCTGCCCACATCACGCCAGAAGTCTCCTTCGCACTGGAACATTGCGACCAAATCGCTGGATACACGAAATATATCGACTTTATCCGAGATCGTATCGGCCATAAACCTTTGATTCAAACGGGCATGCTGGGCGAGATCGTGCGTTGCCAAGCCACCCTGCAAGCTGCCGTAGAAGGCAATGAAATCTGCATGGTTTGCTCTGGTGACCCCGGCATTCTCGCCATGGCAGGTCTCCTGTATGAACTTCAAGAGAAAACACCTGCCTATCGAGATATTGAAATTAAGGTTTTACCAGGAATTACCGCCGCAAATATCGCCGCCGCCAGTTTGGGTGCACCTCTCCAAAATGGGTTTTGCCTCATCAGTCTCTCTGACCTGCTCGTCCAAGCAGAGGAAGTTCGCAAAAACCTCACCAATGCAGCACAGACAGAACTGCCTGTCGTCCTCTACAATCCAGCAGGACGCAAACGCCGACATTTGATGCAGGAAGCTCTGGAAATCTTCAAACGGACACGGGGAGAGCAAACCCTCTCCGCCATCGTACGCCACGCTGGACGCCCACAGGAAGAAAAATGGATTGGAACGCTTGCCAACTTCCCAGAAGAACGGGTAGACATGTCCTCCCTTATCCTCATTGGAGGACACAGGACACGACTCAACGGTAAAATCCTCTACGAAGCTCGCGGGTACGAAGATAAATACGACACCTCGCCCAAAAATTCTGAGAATCAAGGAGAATAACAAATTACTAGCCAACATGCCCTCGTTATCCCATGCCTTTTGTCTTTCCGCTCCTCATTCGGGAGGAGGCAAGACAACCGTATCTCTCGCACTGATGCGAGCATTTCGCAATAGGGGACTATCAGTACAAGGCTTTAAATGCGGTCCCGATTACATAGATCCCTCCTTTCATCAGCAGGCAACAAACCGCCCCTCTCTCAATCTCGATACATGGATGATGGGGGCAGAAGGAGTCCGATCCGTCTGGAATCGGCATGCGGTCAAAGCTGACATTACGATATGTGAGGGGGTGATGGGACTCTTTGACTCACGCGAATCAGGGAATATGGCAGGCAGTACTGCCGATTGTGCCCTCGTGCTCGATATACCAGTATTTCTCATCGTACAAGTGAAAGGCATGGCTGGCTCTTTGGCTGCTCTGGTTACAGGCTTTCGAGACTTTCACCCTCATCTCCGCATAGCTGGCGTGATCGCCAATGGAGTCGGAAGCCAGAGACACGCCCAACTTCTCGCGAATGCTCTTAATCAGGAAGGTCTACCGCCCCTTGTTGGTTCTCTCCCTTGGAGAAAGGAATGGATTTTGCCAGAACGTCAGCTCGGACTCGTCCCTGCGGAGGAATCTGATCAATTGGAATCGTGGCTCAGCCTCCTAGGGCAAGCGGCGGAAGAATGGATGAATCTCGATCAAATCCTGAAATTGAGCCAAAAAAGAATTACTCATCCATCCCTATCTGCCCAACCAATCAAAAAGCATCCCGTAAGTTTACACCACCATAAAAGGCTAGGCATCGCACGAGATGCAGCCTTTCGCTTCTATTACGAAGACAATCTGGATTGGCTCAGGAACAAAGGATGGGAACTTATTGCCTTTTCCCCCCTTCATGACGCCTCTCTCCCTGACAATCTCGACGCGCTCTATCTGGGCGGGGGGTACCCCGAGGTATTCGCACGTCAGCTCTCAGAAAATATTAGCATGAAAACCGCCATTCGCGACTTTGCAGACTCGGGAGGAAATATTTTCGCCGAATGCGGAGGCTACATGTACCTAGGGAAAACGCTCGTCACAGCAGATCAAACAAAATACCCCATGTGTGGCGTCATCAACGGTACCTCACACATGGGCTCTCGTCTGCGCTCACTGGGCTATCGCGAAATAACTTTTGAGCAGTCAAAACTCTCAAACTCATGCTCATGCCCATGTTCTCTCCCTTGGCACCTCCCTGTCCCGACCCTCCGTGGACATGAATTTCACTGGTCAGAGATGACCCTTCACGAGCCATACCAACCTCTCTACTCCTACACGGATAGAGAGGGCAATGTCCATCATGCAGGGGTCAATCACGGGAATATTAAAGCTGGATACATTCATCTCTACTGGGCTCACATCCCTAAGACAGGGAATCATGCATGCCATGCCACTCCTCGATTCAGCGGACGCATTTTACTCATGAATGGGGCATCCAGCACAGGGAAGACAAGCCTCGCTCACGCCTTCCAGAGACTCAGTCCCTGCCCAGTCATGGTCTTCTCCATCGACCTCTTCCTGCCCATCTGTGGCAGTGACCAACAATCAGTCACCAAAACAATAGCCGATACCCAACTGCCGCTCATTGAGGCCTTTCATGCCGGCATCGCCACAGCTGCCCGCTCGGGCGCATTCGTCATCGTCGATCACGTCATCGGAGAAAATACGGAATGGTATCACGATTTGAAGGCTCGGCTTGGTTCTCTCCCAATCAAAACAGTAAAGGTCATCTGTCGCAAGGATATCCTCGTCTCACGAGAAATAAATAGAACGGATAGACGCCCCGACCTTCCCCACGCCCTGCGTCAGGATGAAACCATTCATGACGATATTTCCTACGATATGGAGGTAGATACCTCTGAGGAATCATCCGAGACCTGCGCCCGTTCACTCTTGACACAACTTGTCCAAAATCAATTTTTTAACCCAAATTCATTCTCTGTCCCATCATGATTTCAACATATTCTCACGGAGGTGACCTCTCCCGTCTGGCTCGTGAATCGGGCAGGAAGATAGAAGATATTCTGGATTTCAGCGTCAATGTACGCCCAGAAGGTCTCCCCGATTTCCTCAAAGACGCCTTTCGCACCAGCCTGGAACGCCTTGCTCCCTACCCCTCTCCCCATGCAGAAGAGGCGCGTTGCGCCTTGGCTCAAGCTTGTAATTTGCCAGAAGAATGTTTAATCCTCGGCAATGGGAGCAATGAACTCATCCATGCTCTCCCCCGCAGTCTGCACCTCCAGCACGCCCTGATTGCCGAGCCAGCCTTCACAGAATATCGGTTGGCATGTACACGAGCAGGGACATTCATCTCCTCATTGGCAGGCGATGCTCAACATGGATTCATCCCCCAAGAAACGCAACTTCGTCAACGTGCCACCTTGGGCGACTCCGTTTTCATTGCTAATCCCACAAACCCGTCGGGGACACTCTGGGAAAAGCAAACCCTCCTCTCTCTCGTCCGAGACATGCCAAATGTCCTCTGGATCATCGATGAAGCCTTCATGGACTACGTCGGAGAGGAATATTCCCTGCTCAAGCAAGCCCCCCATCACCCCAATCTCATCGTCCTACGATCGTTAACCAAATTTTATGGCATGGCAGGGGTGCGTGCTGGATATGCAACCGCGTGCCCTGCCTTGATTCGGCAATGGAGAGATAATCTTCCCACATGGAATCTAAACACCTTCGCCATCGAAGCAATCAAGGCGATTGCAAATCAATCGAATCAATCGGATCCATCCAATAAGTCTTTCATTCAGCAAAATAGGACAAGCAACGATGCCAACCGCGAAGATTTACGGGCAAGACTCACAGGAATTCCAGGCATCATCCCCATGCCCTCTGTTGCCAACTACATCCTCTTTCATTGGCAGGAGGCACCGCAACATCTCGCCCAATACCTAATCAGAGAGCATGCCATTGCCCTACGAGATTGCTCTAACTATATCGGATTGGAACAAGGCAATTGGTTCCGTGTCGCCGTCCGCACGATACAAGACCATCAACGCCTTGAAGTGGCATTGAAATCGTGCATTCATCAGGGTCAACCGATTCCTGAAACAAGCAAAGACATTCACCCCATCAGTTTCCCATCTCTCTTAACGCACCCCCACAAGCCCGCACTCATGCTACAAGGTACTTGTTCCGATGCGGGGAAAAGCGTCCTGACAGCTGCTTTTTGCCGAATCCTGCTACAGGACGGGTACGATGTCGCCCCCTTCAAAGCTCAAAATATGGCACTCAACTCTGGTGTCACCGCACTTGGCTGTGAAATGGGACGTGCCCAAATGGTTCAGGCAGAAGCTTGCCACCTCGACCCCGATGCTCGCATGAATCCCGTCCTGCTCAAACCACACTCAGAAAAAGGCGCACAAGTCATCGTCCTCGGGCACTCAACAGGGAATCAGGAAGCAAAAGAATACTTCACCAGTAAACACAAACTCTGGCCAACCGTCCAACAAGCGTATAACTCCCTTGCCTCTGAACATGAAATCATGGTACTGGAAGGAGCAGGGAGCCCAGGCGAAATCAACCTAAAAGCCGCTGACATCGTCAACATGAACATGGCACAGCATGCTCACGCCTCCGTCCTCCTCACGGGCGATATCGATAGGGGAGGCGTCTATGCCTCCTTCCTCGGCACATGGATGACCTTCACTCAATCAGAACGCGCCCTGCTCTCTGGCTTCCTCATCAATAAATTCCGTGGAGATGCAAGCCTCCTTTCCCCAGCCAACGAATACATTCTAAGACACACAGGCATCCCCGTCTTGGGAACAATCCCCATGATTCGCTCGTTAAACATCCCTGAAGAAGACCGCGTCACCTTCTCCTTCAACACGGGGACAAGCGTACCAGCAGACAATATACTAAACGTCGCCGTCATCATCCCCGGGCACGTCTCTAACTATACAGACTTTGCCCCGCTGGCGGCTGAACCAGACGTCTGCGTACGAGCTGTCCGCACCCCAGAAGAATTCGGTACCCCTGATCTCGTCATCCTCCCTGGCTCAAAAAGCGTCATTCGAGATTTAGACCGCCTCAAGGCATCAGGTCTCGCCGAGCTTGTCAGGCAACACGCACTCTCTGGCAAATGGACATTAGGCGTCTGTGGCGGACTCCAAATGCTCGGCAAAAAAATCGAAGACCCGGAACAAGTCGAATCCGCTCAAAAAATCTATCAATCGCTCGGCATCCTCGACCTCACCACCTCCTTCGCCAAAGATAAAATACTCGTCCACATCAACCACGCACAAACCCCACTCGGATGCACGACAAGTGGCTATGAAATCCACCACGGACGCACAGACGCAGGGGATGCCTGCCAACCGCTCTTTCATCGCCCAGACGGATCTGTCTGTGGATATGGCACCGGGAAAATCTGGGCAACCTACCTGCACGGACTCTTTGAACAAGACGAATTCCGACGCCAATTCATCGATATGGTACGAATTGACTCCAAACTCCCCCCAGCAGGGAAAATCCTCACCCAATACGATCTGGACGGAGCCTTAAACCGCTTGGCAGACATCGTTCGCAAAAACGTTAATCTCAAGCAAATCTACCGCTCCATGGGCTTATCACGCTAAAATCATGCACTCCCTCTACCCCATTCTCTTGCTCCCTTGCGCCCTCCTGATGGACATCCTGCTGGGGGATCCACCGAACCGATGGCATCCCGTCTGCGCCGTAGGTGCTTGGGCACGAACCATGGAACAATTCTGGAAACAACATCTAGGCAAAAGCTTCCTCTCGGGACTCATGGCAACCCTGTGTACCCTCGCCCCCTTCTTACTTATTGCAGCAGGAAGCACCAAATTAGCATTGTTCCTGCTGGGGTCATCAGGCGAGACCGTCTCATGGCTCATCGCCCTGCTCGCCCTCTACTTTTGCATGGCGCCAAACGGACTGGCTAGACACGCAAAAAATGTAGGGGAAGCGGCAAAATCAGACAATTTAGAACAATCCCGACATGCAGTCGCCATGATAGTAGGCAGAGACACCCAATCGCTAGATATGCCTGGCATCCTGCGAGCCACCATTGAAAGCGTAGCAGAAAACCTCACCGACGGAGTCCTCTCTACCCTATTCTGGGCAACCATTGGAATGATGCTCTACGGATCTTGTGGCTGTACCCTAGCCGTCGTACTCCATCGTAGCGCCAACATTCTCGATGCCCTCTGGGGTAAAAAAAATGAGGAATACCGCCACTTCGGCACCTGTGCGGCACGCATGGACGATATCCTCAATTACGCACCTGCTCGACTATCCCTCCCCCTCATCTCCTTAGCCACCCTCTTCATCAAAGGCACCTCGCCAACAAAAGCCCTCATCCTTGGCTGGAAATATCGCTACGCACACGCCAGCCCCAACTCTGCATGGAGCGAGGCAACCTTCGCTGGCGCATTAGACCTCCAGCTCAGCGGTCCTATTACCTACAAAGGCATCCCTGCCAATTACCCCTACATCGGCGAAGGACGCAGAAACGCCACACTCCAAGACCTCAGACTATCCATCAACCTCATGTGGGCATCCACCATCTTGATGACCGTGCTATGCGCACTCATTCAATATTTTCAATACCTTTAATACTCAAACCCCTCCTGAGCCTTACACCCCTCCTGCAAGGCATGCTTCACGCATTCAACTCGACTGACCGTATCACTCAACGCAACCAATTCTTTGGGGGCATTTCTCCCCGTCATCACCAGCACGCGATCTACCCTCGTCTCTCTCTCTTCCCCCGTTTCACCCGTCTCACCCAACGCAACAAAACGACGAACCGCCTCTTGCGCCTCATCCAAGGCAATTGCTCCGAAACGAATCGGATAAAAAAATTCATCCAAAATCACCATCTTCACAGAATCATCCTCAAGGCGACTCAACGCAAGCTCCCATCCAGCACGAGCCGCCTCACGATGCCTGCTCCATTGAGGAGAATCCTCCTGCTTGGGGGTAAACCCCAACCCTGCACACACCACCTCAGCACCAGCAAACTGCCTCAAAGCCGTAACCTCGCCATAAGCACCATCATGCTTCACAAACTGCACCACAGAAACACGCCCCCCATACCCCAAAGCACGCAAAGCCATCCCAAAGGCAGAAGTAGTCTTCCCCTTACCATCTCCAGTAATCACCAATACACGTGTTGTCGTCATAAAAAAGATATTGTTTAAGATATTTTCAATCAGGAACATAAAATTCACGACACGAGATGCCACGGCTTACTTGCTCACGCAAGCATTCTATAATAACAAACTGATGCCAGCAAGCGATGAAAATAGCCTCACCTTTTTGAGAACACACCTGTCCTAAATAAAAACCTTGAAAGGGGGTTAGTTTCAAACCTGTGACATTTTTTGTGATGGGCTGGAATCTGGAGGAGAACGTGTTGACTTAACGGAGCAAAGCGAAGTATTGCATCACTTACCTGGCTGCAATGCCATCCTCGATGTCGTAATAGAGATGGCATCTTGCAGTGGCATCTCTTTAGCCGTGTGCTCTGCCCCCCATGAATCAGAAAAGATGAGTGTCTTTTTATCATCGTCATACCCAATAATCATCCGCATGTGTCCCCCTCGCGTCTGAAAGAGACCAACAGGCTCGGGGACAATCCCCAAATGAACACACCACAAGACGGGCACCCCAGTCGAGACATAATCTCTCACTGGCTTCATCCAACGATCCATCTGACCTTGATTGCCTGCACGTGCCGCCTTGAGGACATCGGCATCTACCTTTGTCCACATTTCACCCAAATCATGAGTTGTATCGGGAAGCATTTCTTTTTTCTCCCGCCGTGCGGCACGATTATATTCTCTGGCAAATTTTTGATACGATTTTAAGTCATTAATCCCGTCAATATCTCTCACGCGTACTTGGAAACGCGACCCAATCTTTTTCAACGCTTGCGCCATGCTACTCGTCGTAGTGCCCCCATCACCAGAGGAATTGGCAATTGATGCCAATTCGTGTTGATCGACAAAATTCATCCCATAATAGGCAAAGATACGTGCTGCCGTCGCCACGACGCAATAGCCTTTTTCCCCCTGATCAACCATGGGAATCCCCTCAATAATTACACGCTTACCCGTTTTTTTCACATGCTTGAGCAAATCGGCTTTTTCCAAACGTGCATTTGATGAAACGCGAGTAATCGCCTGTGTCGAGGCACCCATCTTGAGACGGATGAACTCTGCCTCAAACTCACGACCATCTTTTGAGGTACTTGCCTCAAGAGAGATCGCACCTTGAGACCATGTCCATGACCATGCCTGCAATTTCACAGCAGTCTCACCTCTACCCACTTTATACGGCTTGGGCTCGACCCCCGATAACTTTGTCAAACAGTCCATGCTTTCCTTTAACTTTTCTTCAAACTCCTTTTTATCAATGGCTCCTTGATCCCCTTTGTTATAGATCATGATAGTCATCGAAACTGGCTTCCCGTCTTTTAAGCTTAATAATATCTCACCCAAAGACATTTCACCTAAGCAAATTTTGGATTTAGGGAGACGCAATACTGACTTTGACTCATCCACCCATCGCATCCGCTCTCCCTGCAAAAATTGTCGCCCAATCTCCTGAATCGGCTTTTTCCAAAACTCTCCAGATTGCAAATCACTCGACAAATCTCCCGCCGCCATCACAGGCGTTATCCATAAAAAACTCAAGACGCAAACAATAAGAGACAGGTATGATTTCACAGTCGTCCATGATAAAAAAAACGACCAGTCCCGTAAAGAAGATTATCCCAACACATCAGACTTCTTTATTCATCAATTTTTAGGACGAGACATTTCTC